>JANNKR010000100.1:0-10496 GCA_031396395.1 Betaproteobacteria bacterium | reverse complement strand
GCGGAATCAACGCGGATCAGGTCAAGATGAGCAGCATGATTGCGATACCAAGTCCAACCGCCGCAAAGGCCACCGGCAACGGGACTTCCTTATGCGCCGCCAACGGCAACGGGACCTCCTTGTGCGCTGCCACCGCAACATCGGCCGACACCGCTTCGCCCGCCGGCAGCGGCAGATTGATCGTTGGCGCGGTGCGGGGTTGCGTCGCGCCCGGCCTTTGGAAGGCAACCAGGTGCAGTTGCGCCAGCGCGATCAGCTCGTGTTCGAGCTTGGGCGGAGGCAGCCGACTGATTGCGGCGAACGTCGCGAAGGTGCGCGGCGTCTCCAGCCGTTTCAGCACGCGGCGCTGCGTCAGCGACAGCCCACTACGCGGCACGTCGACCTCGCGGTCGCCATCGATGGTGCGGCCCCAGACGGTATCGGGTTCGTAGTACATGTCGGCATCCCGGTGCAAGGGTGGTGTAAACGCCTCGAAGCTCCGGCCGGGTCAGGAGCCAACCCGTAGGTGAAACGTCGCCCGAGGCTCTTGCACTGAAAACGCAAGGCACGTGCCAGCGTGCATGCCGTCCATCGGCGGCACGCGCGCCAAGCGTCACAACCGGTTACCTACGCAAGGTAGTGCACAGCATCCGGCGCGCGATTCTCCGTCCCGGCGGACCGGACGCTGCGCCCGGAGTGCCGTCCCCGACCGCGCCAGCTCAGGACTTCGCCGCCGGGCAGGTCGAGACACCCAGCAACGAATAGGCCGGACACCTGCGAAAGACGCCGGTGAACAACGGCACGATGCCGATGTAGCCCCACAAGCCGATCGATCCGGCTACGGCCAGGCCGATCAGCGCCAGTCCGCCAAAAATCCGGACGATGCGGTCGATATTGCCAACGTTGACATTTAGCATGGTGAGTCTCCAGGGTGAGTAAATCAGGCGCCGTCGCGGGCACCCATCTTGCGTAAGACAATCTCCAACGGGCACCAGCGGGTGAAGCCGCTTTGCAGCAGATTGGCGCCGACGAACGCGGTCAATGCCAGCCACCACGGACTGACGAAGAGTGGACTGCCCTGGAGGCCGAGGGCAAGGGATGCGAGGATCATCAGGCCCGCGAACACGCGGACGATCTGCCATGAGCTCATGATGCGTTCTCCGTTGAGGCCGCGAACGTGCGGCGATAGGCTACGTAGTACAGGAGCGGGATGACGACGAGCGTCAACAACGTGGACACCAGGATGCCAAAGATCAGGGAGACGGCCAGGCCGTTGAAGATCGGGTCATCCAGGATGAAGAAGGCGCCCAGCATCGCGGCACCGGCGGTCAAGGCGATTGGCTGCGCGCGGATGACCGCGGAACGGACGATCGCGTCACGAAACGGAACCCCCTCACCCACCTGCAGATTGATGAAGTCGACCAGCAGGATCGAATTGCGGACGATGATCCCGGCGAGCGCAATCATGCCGATCATGGAGGTAGCGGTGAACTGGGCCCCAAGCAGCGCGTGGCCCGGCATCACGCCGATCATCGTGAGCGGGATCGGCGCCATGATGATGAGCGGCGTCAGATATGAGCCGAACTGGACGACCACCAGCAGGTAGATCAGGACCAGTCCGACGGCGTAGGCGAGCCCCATGTCGCGAAACGTCTCGTAGGTCACCTGCCACTCGCCATCCCACTTGATGCTGTATCCGCGGTAGGGGTCGGCTGGCTGGCGGATGAAATACTCGGTCAATGCCCCGCCACCGGGCAGGTCGAGCTTGCCGATGGCGGCGCGCATGCCAAACACCCCATACAGCGGGCTGTCGACTTTGCCGGCCATGTCCGCGAACACGAAGTCCACCGGCAGCAGGTCCTTGTGAAAGCGCGGCTGCTCGCGCGCGCCGGTCCGGTCCACGGTGACGAGTTCACGCAACGGCACGCTGCGGCCCGTCGCGCCCTTGACCGTGAGTTGAAGCAATGCATCGAGGTCACCGTGCAGCGAAACCGGCAGTTGCATCCGTACCGGCGCTGGGTATTTCGATGCATCATGGAGCCATGTCACGTCGTCGCCGGAAAGACCCGTGCGCAGCGTGTCGACGACCTCGCTCTGGCGGACGCCGAGCAGCGTCGCCTTGGCGCGATCCACTTCGATGGTCCAACGCGGCGCCGACGCCACCGCACTGCGGTCGACGTCCACCACGCCCGGCGTGGCCAGGAACACACCCTCGATGGCCGTGGCCACGGCCCGCCGACCCGTATCGTCCGGACCATAGACCTCGGCCACGATGGGCGCCAGCACCGGCGGGCCCGGCGGCACTTCGACCACCCTAACCCGCGCGTTGTGCGCCGCGCCGATCTTCGCCAGCGCCGGCCGCACCCGCGTGGCGATGACGTGGCTCTGGTTCTTGCGCTGCGAGCGGTCGACCAGGTTGACCTGGATGTCACCCAGTTCGCTGCTGGTGCGCAGGTAATACTGCCGTACCAATCCGTTGAAATTGATCGGCGCGGCAGTCCCCGCATACGCCTGGTAGTGGGTAACCTCGGGCACCGTCGCCAGGTAGCGGCTCATTTCGCGCAGCGTGGCGGCCGTGGCCTCGACCGGCGTGCCGGCCGGCATATCCACCACGACCTGGAACTCCGACTTGTTGTCGAACGGCAGCATCTTGAGCAGCACCAGCTGGAACACAGGAAGGGCAAGCGAGCCGGCAATCAGCAGACCGATGCCGAGCCACAGCCGCAATCGATTGCGCCCGCCCCGCGCGGCGTCGAGGAACGGTGCGAACACACGCTCGAAGAGCGGCGCGATCCGTCGCGACATCCCGCCGTGCGCCGCGCCGGCGACGCCCGGCTTCAGCCACAGGCGCGCGAGCCACGGCGTGACCGTGAAGGCAATGGCGAGCGAGATCAGCATGCCCATGCTGGCATTGATCGGAATCGGGCTCATGTAGGGGCCCATGAGGCCGGACACAAAGGCCATCGGCAGCAGCGCCGCGATGACGGTCAGCGTCGCGAGGATCGTCGGGCCGCCAACTTCATCGACGGCTTGCGGAATGATCTCGACCAGCGGACGCCCCGGCGCAAGGTCGCGGTGGCGATGGATATTCTCGACCACGACAATCGCATCGTCGACCAGGATGCCGATCGAGAAGATCAGCGCAAACAGCGACACGCGGTTCAGCGTGAACCCCCATGCCCAGGAAGCGAACAATGTCGTCGTGAGCGTGAGGATCACCGCCGCGCCGACGATGGCCGCCTCGCGCCGGCCGAGCGCGAGCAGGACCAGGGCCACGACACACGCCGTCGCGAACATGAGCTTCTCGATCAGCTTCAGTGCCTTGTCGTTGGCCGTGGCGCCGTAGTTGCGCGTGATTTCGACACCGACGTCCGCCGGAATCACGGTATTGCGCAGGTTGTCCACGCGCGCCAGCAACGCATTGGCGACATCAACCGCGTTTTGCCCCGGCTTCTTGGTGATGGCAATGGTCACCGCTGCGTGCTCGCGGGGCTGCGCTCCCGCTACTCCGTGCCAGACATACTGTTCGGGCGGTGGCGGGCCGTCCTCGACGGTGGCCACCTGTTCCAGGAACACGGGTGCGCCGTTGCGCGTGCCCACGATCAGGCTGCTCAGGTCCCGCGCATCCCGGAAATAGGCGCCGGCCTCGACCAGCGTCGCCCGGTTGTCGGCAATCACCTCGCCGACCGTGGCGCCGCTGTTGGCCGACTGCAGTGCGTCGCGGATCTCCCGGACCGTGATGCCGACCGCCGCCATGCGGGTCGGGTCGAGCTGCACATTGAGGGCGCGCCGGGTGCCGCCCAGCGTGCGTACTTCGCGCGTACCGGCGACGCGTTTCAGGTCGGCTTCGATCGCGTGGGCAACGCGCTCGAGATCCGCCGTGCCGGTCGCCTCGTTCCTGGCATAGAGCGTGAGCGCCACGATCGGCACATCGTCGATGCCCTTGGGCTTGACGATCGGCTGCAGCGTGCCGAGATCGCGCGGCAGCCAGTCCTGGTTGGACAGGATCGTGTCGTACAGCCGCACCAGCGCCTCGGTGCGCGGGACGCCAACCTTGTACTGGACCGTAATGATGGCCATTCCCGGCCGCGACACCGACAGCACGTGCTCGACATCGGCAATCTGGCTGATCACCTGCTCCGCCGGCGCCGCGACCATCTGCTCCACATCGCGGGCGGAAGCACCGGGAAACGGGATCAGCACGTTGGCCATGGTCACGTTGATCTGTGGCTCCTCCTCCCGCGGCGTCACCAGAACTGCGAAAATGCCGAGCAGCATCGCCACCAGCGCCAGCAGCGGCGTGATGCGCGCGCTCATGAAGTAGCGAGCGATGCGTCCCGCGATTCCCAACGGAGGCATCACCGGCGCTTGCATGGTCATTGCCGCGCCGCCGCCACCGGGTCGAGCGCCACGCGTTCCCCGGCCGCGATGCCCGATAGCACTTCGACCAGATCGCCACGCGTGCGCCCGAGCCGTACTTGGCGCAGCTGGGGCTTGCCGTCGGCCGTGACCACATAGACCGCGTTGAACTCCGGACGGCGAACGACGGCAGACAAGGGAACCGTGAGCGAAGCGGCGGCGGTGCCCGTCAGCGGTAACTGCACGCGGGCAAACGTACCCGGCGTCAAGGCGGGACCCGTGTCGGGCAGGGTCAGGCGGACCTGCCGCGAGTGCGTTGCCGGGTCGACCGTCGGCAGCACCTGGACCGACACCGCCTCCATGAGGATCGCACCGGTTGCGGCACCGCCGATCTCGATGCGCACTCTACGCGCGGGGTCGATGGCCCCCGCCCGTCCCTCGGGCACGCTGGCCACCACGCGCAGAAGCGCGGGATCGTAGAGCGTGAGGAGCGGCATGCCCGGAGTGGCCATGTCGCCCTGTTCGACGTTGACCACGGCGACGACACCCGCGAACGGCGCGATGAGCGTGGTGAATGTCGATTGCGTCGACACCACGCCCGCCTGCGCGACCGAGGCGTTCTTCTGCGCTTCGGCGGATTTCCATTTTGCCTCCGCCACATCCATCGCCGCCTGGCTGATGTATTTCTGCGTGAACAGGCGCTGGCTGCGCTCGTATTCACGTTGCGCAACGTCGAGCTGCACGCGGGCCGATGCGGCCTGTGCTTCGCTGGCCGCCAGTTCGCCCGCGACCGCTCGATTGTCCAGCCGCAACAGCACCTGCCCTGCCTTGACGACATCGCCGGCCCGCACCTTCATTTCAACGATGCGCGCCGGTACCTGGGCAGCGATCGCGCTTTGCCGGGTGGCCTCGACCAAACCGTCCGCAATCAGGACGTTGGAGCCCGCGACGGCCTGGACCACCTGCGTTGCAAGCGGCGGCGCACCGGCAGCCGACCCCGGCGCCAGCAGCAAAGCAACGCATGCGAGTGCAGCCAGGTGAACCATCCGATGCCTTTCGAAATGTGAACCTTGCGAGCCCGGGATCGTCCGGGGACCGGTCGATTTTCGAAGTTCTTTACAGAATTCCTGCCTGAAACTATAATATCGTTATGTAGTGATATAGTCAAGCGCGATTCACCGATGGATCATGGTCTCGATCAATCAAGCGGAGTGTCTGCTGATGGAAAAACTGAACGATCCTGCGCTCGAGCACGTCGCGGCCTTTTTCCGCGCCATGTCGGTGCCCCTGCGCCTCAAGATCCTGAATGCGCTGCGCACAGGCGAACGCAATGTCGGCCAGATCACGACCGAACTTGCCTGCAGCCAGGCCAATGCGTCGAAGCACCTCGCGATCCTGGCGGGCAGCGGCCTCATCGAGAAGCGCCAGAGCGGCACCAGCGCCTACTACCGGATCCGCGACCCGCGGATCTACGAGTTGTGCGACCTGGTATGCGGCCACGTCGGCGAACGCCTCGGCCGCGACATCGCCCTCCACGGCATGTTTGCACAGGCTGCGCCGGCACCGCGTCGTCCCGCGCGCAAGGCGCCCGCGGTCAAGCGAAAGCGAGCCTAGTGGCCTGAAGGGGATCCGCGGCTGTCAGACGGGCGGATCGACGTTTCCGGGAGGGTTCTGTTCCTCGAAGTGGTGGTACGGCCCGGTGCCGCTGTGCGCCGACACGGCCGCCGGCACGAACTGACCCGACTTGACGTCGAAGACATGGACCTCGCCGTCCTCGAGAACATAGTGCCACCCGTGCAGCGCCAGCTTGCCGGCCTCCACGCGCGTGCGCACCATCGGATAGCCCATCAGCCGCTCCAGCTGCAGCACGATCGCCCGCTGCTCGGTGCGCCGCAACGCCTCCGGCGACACCTGCACCGGCAACGCCGCCTCGCGGCCGAGTTCGAGCCAGGCCGCAAGATTGGTGGCTTCAGCCGGCACTTCCTCATACAGCGCGCGAATGCCGCCGCAATGGGAGTGGCCGCAAACGATGATCCGCGACACGTGCAGGTTCAGCACCGCGAATTCAATGGCGGCGGCAGTGCCGTGATAGCCGGTCGAGCCATCGTGCGGCGGCACGAAGGCGCCGACGTTGCGGATGATGAAGAGTTCGCCCGGACCCGTGCCGGTGAGCAGGTACGGCACGATGCGCGAATCCGAGCAGCCGATGAACAGGATCGTCGGATGCTGCCCGTCCTTCACCAGGCTCTGAAACTGGTCGGCGACACCGGGAAAGTAGTCGTCGTGGAAACGCCGCAGGCGCTGCAGCAGTTCGTCGGGCATCGTGTGCTCCGTCGCTTCTACTGCACCAGCGGCGTATCGGCTCCCTCGAGATCGACGCCCTCGACCACCGCGCCACCAGCGAGTACCTGCAGGTATTGCCGCAGCGCGGTCACATAGCCCTGCTGGCGCAACGAGAGCGCCACCGCGCTGCGCACGGTCTCGAAGGAAGGAACCTCCCCTGCCACGCGCGCCTGCACTTCCACGACATGCAGCCCGAAGCGGCTGTGCACCAGCCGTGGCAGTACGCCGATTTCGGATTTGCCGAATACCTCGTGGGCAAACTCAGGTACGCATTCCTGTACGGTGAGTTCCCCAAGATCCCCGCCCTGCGCACCACTGGGACAGTTCGAAAGCGCGCCGGCAGCAACCGCAAAGCCGTCCGTTGCGGTGCCGTCGTGGCATCGCACTTCGAGCAGTGCGGCCTCGGCACGCTTGCGCAAAGCCACGACGTCCACTCCCGGTGTCACCGCAAACAGGATGTGGCGGACGCGGGCACGCTCGCCGGTCGCAAACTTGCCTTGATGCGCGGCATGGTGTCGGCGGCAGGCCTCGTCGGACGGCTCGGGCACCGTGAACGCGCGCTCGAGCAGCGCTTCGATGGCCGCTGCTGCCGCCTCGCTGATCGCGCCGTCGGTCATCGGCGGGTCGCCCGGACCGAGCAATCCCTCCGCCTGTGCCTTCTGCCGCAGCAGTTCCGTGCACGCCCGCTGGCGCAGCGCGGCCATCGGCGGCACCTCGCCCGGCCCGTGCAGCGGCTGTCCGTTCACGCTTGCGACGGTCGCCGCAGTTGCGACGCGCGCCTCCAGTGTTGCGGCTTGCATGGTCATGGCCGGAACCTTACAGCACGCGGCGCGGCGTGTTGTGGCCGGCCGGCAGGTTGAGACGACGCCCGCGCACGAGCTGGTACGGGCGAAAGACGTAGGCGATAGTCGCGAATCCGCTCCAGACGTGAACGAGGCGGCTGAACGGGAACAGCAGGAAGATCGTCATCCCCAGCAGCATATGCGCCTGGAAATGCCATTCGATGCCTTGCACCAGGCTGGCATCCGGCCGGAACGTGGCGATACCCTGCAGGTAGGTGGCGAGCTTCAGCATGGTGGTGGGCTCGGACACGTGGTGCAGCGAAGACGGCAGCGTGGACAGGCCGATCACCAGTTGCACCCAGAGAATCACCAGAATCGCCAGGTCGGTGCGGTGGCTGGTCAGGCGGATGCGCGGGTCGAAGATGCGCCGGTATAGCAGGAGCGAGAGTCCGATGAAGCAAACCAAGCCGGCGATGCCGCCGGCCACCACCGCCACGAACTGCTTCTGCGGGGCGGAGATGAAGCTCTCGTAGACCCAATGCGGCGTCAATTGCCCGAACAGGTGCCCGAAGAACAGGAACAGGATGCCCGCGTGGAACAGGTTGCTGCCCCAGCGCAGCGTGCCGCGGCGCAGGAGTTGCGACGAGTCGCTCTTCCACGTGTACTGGTCGCGATCGAAGCGCGCGAGGCTGCCCATCAGGAAAACCGTCAGGCAGATGTACGGGTAGACATTGAAGCCGAAGTTGTGAAGGGTGTTCATGCGGCCACTCCCGAATCAGGTTTCCTGCGGACGACGTGAACGGGCTGGGCCTGCCCGGGTCGGGCCTGCCCCTTGGTGGAGCACCCATCGAAGGCCGAAGGTTCTGCCCAACTCTCGTCGATCGTCTCCTCGGCTGCAATCTGCACGGGCTTCGCAGTTTCTCCCGCCAGCTCGAGCAGCGCGCCCAGCACCCCGGCATACCGGCTTTGCCGCTTCTGCAGCGCGTTGAAGATGACGTTGAAGAGGTGGGCCATCTCATTCAGGAAGGCACGCGCCTCGCGCGGCGGCTGCGTGGAGGTGAATTCCAGCATCACCGGCAGGTAATCGGGCATCTGGCCCTCAGCCAGGAACAGCCCCGCCTTCTCGTAGGTCTGCGCCAGATCGATCATGGCGGGGCCACGCTCGCGCGAGTCGCCGTGCACATGCTCGAAAAGGTGCAACGCAGTGGTGCGGCCGCTGTCGAAGAGCTGCACGTAGTCGGCCTCGGCGTCGAGCGGATCCTGGCGCAGGACGCTGTCCGCCAAGGCATCGAGTTCGGCCAGGCGGGGGGCCGAAAGCGCCCCTTCGTCGTGCAGTACCTCGCGCAGTGCGGGTAGTTGCTGCCGCAACTCGGTATCCGGATACCCAAGCAGCCGGGCCAGAACCCGCAGCGTGCGCGCTGCATTACGGGGTTGGTCGAAGATACTCATGGCTCAGATCTCCGCCTTGATGGGAATCGTTCGTCGTTTCTCGCTGCCAAAGAGGCTGGTCTCGCCAACGCCTTCGGAGCAGCCGTTGCCAAACGAGAAGCCGCAGCCGCCGCGCACGTTGAACGTGTTCTCCGCGTACTCGCGGTGCGTGCTCGGGATGACGAAGCGGTCCTCGTAGTTGGCGATGGCCATCACGTGGTACATGTCCTCGACCTCGGCTTCGGAGAGCCCCACCTGCTTCAACACCTCGAGATTGATGCGACCCTCGACGTGCTTGTCGCGCTGGTAGGCGCGCATGGCCAGCATGCGCTCCAGCGCCCGTTCGACCGGAACCGTGTCGCCTGCCGTCAGCAGGTTGGCCAGGTACTTCACCGGGATCCGCAATTGCTTCACGTCGGGGATCTCGCCGTTGACGCCCAGGTTGCCGGCATTGGCGGCGGCGGTGATGGGTGAGAGCGGCGGCACATACCAGACCATCGGCAGCGTGCGGTATTCCGGATGCAGCGGCAACGCGACCTTCCAGTCCACCGCCATCTTGTAGACCGGACTTCCGCGCGCGGCCTCCATCCACTTGTCGGGGATGCCGTCCTTTCGCGCCTGCTCGATCACCTTCGGATCGTGCGGATCGAGGAAGATGCCGAGCTGGGCGTGATACAGGTCACGATCGTGCTCGACACTGGCAGCCTCCTGGATGCGGTCGGCATCGTAGAGCAGCACGCCCAGGTAGCGGATGCGGCCCACGCAGGTTTCCGAGCACACCGTGGGCTGGCCCGCCTCGATGCGCGGATAGCAGAAGATGCACTTCTCGGCCTTGCCGCTCTTCCAGTTGTAGTAGATCTTCTTGTACGGACAGCCGCTGACGCACATGCGCCAGCCGCGACACTTGTCCTGGTCGATCAGCACGATGCCATCTTCCTCGCGCTTGTAGATCGAACCGGACGGACAGCTTGCCACACAGGCGGGATTGAGGCAGTGCTCGCACAGGCGCGGCAGGTACATCATGAACGTGTTCTCGAACTCGCCGTACATCGCCTTCTGGATGTCGTCGAAGTTGCGGTCGGCACTGCGCTTGCTGAACTCGCCGCCCAGGATCTCCTCCCAGTTGGGACCCCAGACGATCTTGTCCATCTGCTTGCCGGTGATGAGGCTGCGTGGCCGTGCCGTCGGCGACGCCTTCATCTCCGGCGCGCTCTGCAGATGGTCGTAGTCGAAGGTGAAAGGCTCGTAGTAGTCGTCGATCTGCGGCATGTTGGGATTGGCGAAGATCTTCATCAGCAGCGACCACTTGCCGCCCTGGCGTGGCGCCAGCGACCCGTCGGACTTGCGCACCCAGCCGCCGTTCCACTTGTCCTGGTTCTCCCACTCCTTGGGATAGCCGATACCGGGCTTGGTCTCGACGTTGTTGAACCACGCGTATTCCATGCCCGGCCGGCTGGTCCATACGTTCTTGCAGGTGACGGAACAGGTATGGCAGCCGATGCACTTGTCGAGATTCAGCACCATGCCGATCTGTGCGCGGATCTTCATGCGGCCTCCTGCCGAGCCGCCTCAAAGGAGGCCTGGGCCCCCGCTGGGGGCAGCGAA
>JANNKR010000096.1:0-9381 GCA_031396395.1 Betaproteobacteria bacterium | reverse complement strand
GCCGTGATCGTCATCGGCGACTCCCCCTGGCCGTAGATCTGCGCGAGGCGGGGCCCGATCGCCGCCACCGCCGCCTTGCAGTCCTCGACGTACATCGGCCCGCCGCCGACCACGATGCACTTGAGCCGGTCGAGCCGCGCGTGCTCCAGCGCCGGCGCCGTCGCAAACCGCTTCAGCATGGTCGGCGCCGCAAAGAAAAGCACACGGTCCCAGCGGTCCAACAGCGTCACGATCTCCGCCGGATCGAATCCGCCCGAGGCAGGGATCACGTTGACCGCGCCGCGCGCGACATGGGGAATCACATACAGTCCCGACCCGTGCGACAGCGGTGCAGGATGCAGGATGGCGTCGCCGGGCGCGATCGCCTCGACATCGGACAGAAAGCACTGCGACATCGCATGCAGGTTGGCGTGCGCGATCACCACGCCCTTCGGCCGGCCGGTGGTGCCGCTGGTGTAGAAGAGCCACGCGGGGTCCGTGGGAGCCACCGCGTCGGGGTCGGCAATGCCGGCGGTCGCGACGAGTTGCTCGTACCGCGCATGGCCGAACACCTGCACATGCTCCAGCGTTGCAACGTCGACAGGCTCGCGCCCCAGCGTGGCCGCCCAGTCATCATCGACGAACGCCCAGCGCGCGCCACTGTCGGCCAAAACAAAGGCCAGCTCCCGCACATGCAGCTTGGCGTTGACCGGCACCGCGGTCAGCCCGACCCACCAGCACGCGAACAGTGTCTCGATGCAGGCCGGCAGGTTGTGCGACACGATGGCCACGCGCTCGCCGGACAGCAACCCCGCTCCGCGCATGGCGGCGCCCAGTCCCGCCGCGCGCCGGGCCAACGCGGCATAGTCGTGCAACACGTTCTCGCCCAGCGCGACGGCGGGCAGCCGCGGCCAGTTGCGCGCAGTGCGCGCGAGCAACGACGCGAGATTGTTCGCCGGCGACATGTCAGTGTCGGCGCCGCCGCGCGTCCTTGATGATCTCGCGCGCCGCATTGCGTCCGGGAATGCCGGTGACTCCACCGCCGGGGTGCGCGCCGGCGCCGCACAGGTACAGGCCGCGCACCGGCATCCGGTAGTTGGCGTTGCCCAGCACCGGCCGCGCCGCGAACAACTGGTCGAGCGACAGCGCGCCGTGGAAGATGTCGCCGCCGGTCAAGCCGAACTCGCGCTCGAGGTCGAGCGGCGACAGGATGCGCCGCCCCAGGATGCTTGCCGCGAAGCCCGGCGCGAAGCGATCGGCCGTCGCCACCATCAGGTCGGCCACCTCTTCGCGCGCATCATCCCAGGTATGCCCAGGCATCACGCTGGGCAGGTCGGGATGCGCGTGCTGGCAGAAGAGACTTGCCACGTGCATGCCGGGGGGTGCCAGCGAGTCATCCACCGTCGACGGGATCAGCATCTCGACGATCGGCGATCTGGACCAGCCACGCGTCTTTGCATCGAAATACGCCTGTTCCATGTACGCCAGCGACGGCGCCATGATGATGCCGCTGCTGTGATGCGGTTGCGCCGCGTTGCCGGGCACCGCGGTGAAATCGGGCAGCGCGGACAAGGCAACGTTCATCCGGAACGTGCCGGAGCCGCAGCGATAGGCCGCCATGCGCGCGCGAAAATCGGCATCGACATGTTCCGGCGCCACGAGATGCTCGAACAGCAGCTTTGGATTGACGTTGGCGATCACGCGCTTGCCTTCGATCACTTCGCCATCCGCAAGCTCGACGCCGACTGCGCGCCCGGCCTTGACGAGCACCCGCGCCACCGGACTGCGCGTACGCAGGACCACCCCGCGCGCTGCGCATTCGCGCGCCATCGCCTGCGTGATCGACCCCATGCCGCCGACCGCGTGGCCCCATTGCCCCGGCTTGCCGTTGACCTCGCCGAACACATGATGCAGCAGCACGTACGCCGACCCCGGCGTGTACGGGCTCGCGAAATTGCCGACGACGGCGTCGAAGCCTAAGGCCGCCTTGATCGGCGCGCTTTCGAACCAGCGATCGAGCACGTCGCCGGCACTTTTGGTGAACAGGTCGAGCAGGTCGCGCCGGTCCGGCAACGACAGCGCGCGCAGGTGCCGCGCGGTGCCCAGGAGTTCCAGCATCGCGCCGATATCCGCCGCGCCGCCGGCGCGAATGTTGGGCGGCGTAAGCCCAAGCATCGCGCGCAGCACGGCCGCGACCCGGTCCAGCATGGCGTAATAGGCCGGCAATGCGTCCGCATCGCGGCGCGAGAACTTAGCCACCTCGGCCTGGGTCGCCGCCAGTCCGCCGCCGACCTTCAGATACTGGCCATCGGGCAGCGGCAGAAAATTGGCGAACGGCCGCTCGCGCACGACGAGGCCATGGTCGGCCAGGCGCAGGTCGCGAATCACCTGTGGGTCGAGCAGGCTGACCGTATAGCTCGCCGTGGAGTTGCGAAAGCCGGGATGAAAGTCCTCGGTGACCGCCGCGCCGCCGAGCACCGCGCGCCGTTCGACCACGCAGGTCGACAGGCCAGCCGCCGCAAGGTATGCGGCGCAGGTAAGGCCGTTGTGGCCGCCGCCGACGATGACGGCGTCGAAGCGGCGACTGGACATCGTGGCGCTACTCGTCGATCCCGGCGGCCACTGTGGAGAAGCCGCAGTCGACGTAGGTGATTTCGCCGGTGATGCCGCTGGCAAGATCGGAGAGCAGGAACGCGGCTACGTTGCCCACTTCGTCGATCGTGACGTTGCGGCGCAGCGGTGCCGTCTTTTCGACGAAGTTGAGGATCTTGGAGAAGCCGCCGATGCCGGCCGCCGCCAGGGTCTTGATCGGGCCCGCCGAAATGCCATTGACCCGGATCTGCTCCGGCCCGAGCGCGGCGGCGAGATAGCGGACGTTGGCCTCGAGGCTGGCCTTGGCAAGACCCATCACGTTGTAGTTGGTCAGCGCCCGCACGGCCCCGAGGTAGGTCAGCGTGACCAGCGCGCCGCGCCGTCCCTGCAGCAGCGGACGCGCGCCTTTGGCCAGAGCGGCGAAGCTGTAGCTTGAAATGTCGTGCGCCGTGGCGAACGCGGATCGCGTGAGTGCATCGAGAAAATCACCGGCCAGCGCTTCGCGCGGCGCAAAGGCGATGGAGTGCAGCAGGCCATCGAGACCGCCCCACTCCGCGCCGAGTGTCGCGAACAACGCGTCGATGTCCTCGTCGCGCGACACATCGCAGCGCAGGACCGGTACGGTGCCGAAGTCCGCGGCGAGCTTGACGACGCGGTCCTTCAGGTCGTCGTTGACATAGGTGAATGCAAGCGTCGCGCCCTCGCGCTGGCAGGCCCGGGCAACGCCGTACGCAATCGAGCGGTTCGACAGTACGCCGGTGATCAGAATCCTGCGGTCGGAGAGAAAGCCCATGGTGGTCCTGAAAATCGCAGAAGGCAGCGCAATGCGCAAGGATACCCGTACCTGGCGCGTTGTCGTCCGGCGCGCTCAAAAGATCGGCTTGGCGTATTCCAGCACGCCGCAAGCCATGCGCTTGTTGGGCAGGCCGGGTTCGGCATTGGAGACACCATACCCATACTGGATCACCACCACCTTGCCTACGAGCCCCTGCGGTCCATCGACATGAACGCCCCGCAGAAACGCGCCGTAGTTGTGGATGTCGCCGTCGCTGTCGGTGGAATATACGGGAAGGAGATCACCGGGCGTTCGGCCCGAGCTCGCGGGCGCCCATGCCGGTCCGGCCGAGAACAGGTTCTGCGACTTGCAGTTGCCGCGCTCGTGCAGCGTGATGCGGTACGTGCCGGGCAACGCGTTCAGAAGCGACAGCTGCACGTTCACGCCCGTGCCGTCCTTTGCGTCGTACACCCGAAAAAACCCCGACGCCGCCGATCCGACGCCGGACATCCTGGCCTCGAGGCCAATGCTGGGTTCGTAAACTGGCTGCTTGGTGGAACTGCAGCCCGCGCCAAACCCCACGATGATCAAGACGGCGATACCGCGAACGATGGATTTCATGCCGGCAATTGTGGCACTTCCCGCAGAGGCGGGGTAGGGAGGGGGCTTTGGCGCGCGCGAATCCCATCCACGGACATGAGGCGATGTCCATCGCACCATCATGGAGCAACGGACCCGACATTGGCGTTGCGTCCCAGATGAAGCAATGAATGCATCATCGGTCAAACAACGTACCGCTTCCTTGATCCTCGC
This sequence comes from Betaproteobacteria bacterium, assembly GCA_031396395.1. GTDB lineage: Bacteria > Pseudomonadota > Gammaproteobacteria > Burkholderiales > Casimicrobiaceae > VBCG01. Next base: position 5,222 of record JANNKR010000096.1, on the reverse strand, counting down.
GCTAGAATCAATTGCAGCGCGCATCTCGACGCGCCGTTCATTCTGGGGATACCACCATGTCAAAGACTTCCCGCGCGGGATCGCTAATGCTTGCGTCCGCCATCGCGCTGCTGCTCGCAGGCTGCGGCGACGATGTCAGCCCGACCATCTCGAACACGAAGCCGACCTTTGTCGGCACGGTCACCAAGTCGACCTATGACGGCACCACCGATGATCTCCTGACCGCCGGGCTCGGCAAGACCGGACTGGCCGGCGCCGCACCCGTCGTGGCCGTCCCTGCTGCGCCCACACCGGCGGAACTGCGCAAGCTTGCGGTCTACAACAATTACCGTGCGCTGGTCGACATGACCGCCAACGGCGGCTACGGTTTGCTCTACGGGCCAAACGTCGACATCAACGGCAATTCGACGCTCGGTGAAGGCAAAGTCGCCGGAACCGAATACCTGGCGTACGCCGACGACGGTACCGGCAAGCAGAACGAGACGATGATGGTGCAGATTCCCGCGTCGTTCGTGGCGTCCAAGGCCTGCATGGTCACCGCGACGTCGTCGGGTTCACGCGGCGTGTACGGCGCGATCAGCTTTGCCGGCGAGTGGGGACTGAAGCGGGGCTGCATCATCGCCTACACGGACAAGGGTTCCGGGACCGGTATCCAGGACCTCGCGACCGACACCGTGACGTTGCAGAACGGCGTGCGGTCGGCCACGGCAGCCGCCGGCAAGAATTCCAACTTCACATCGGAACTGTCGGCATCCGAAGTGGCGACCTTCAATGCCGCCACGCCCAACCGCCAGGCGGTCAAGCACGCGCATTCGCAGCAGAATCCCGAAAAGGATTGGGGCCGCGACACGCTCAACGCCGTCCGCTTCGCGTTCTATGTGCTGAACGAGGAACGCGCCGCCCGCAATTCGGATGGAACTGCGAAGATCGATTTCGCGCCCGGCAACACCATCGTCATCGCGTCGTCGGGGTCCAACGGAGGCGGAGCCGCACTGGCCGCGCTGGAACAGGACACCGAAGGGCTGATCAGCGGCCTCGCCGTCAGCGAACCCAGCATGGCGCTGGCGCCGGGCGGCAACCTGATCGTCAAGCGCGGCAGCGTGACCTTGAATGGCACCGGACGCCCGCTGTATGACTATTTCACGCTCGCCAACCTGCTGCAGCCCTGCGCTGCGATGTCCGCCGCGGCGGTCGGCTCGCCGGCCGGCGCGTTTGTCAACGCGACACTTGCGGCCAATCGCTGTGCGGTGCTGAAGACCAGGGGCTACATCAGCGGGTCGACGCCCGCCGAACTTGCGACCGACGCGATGAATCAGCTGCTGGCGTACGGCTGGCAACCCGAGTCCAATCTGCTGCAGGCCTCGCACTACGCGTTCGTCACGCCGGCGATCACGATGACTTACTCGAACGCGTACGGCCGGTTCAGCGTCAAGGACAATGTTTGTGGCCTCTCGTTCGGCGCGACCGACGCGGCCGGCAAGCCGGTAGCACTCGGCGCCACGGCCCTCGCGCAGGGCTTCGGCACCGGCAGCGGCGTGCCGCCGATGATCGGGATCAACATCATCAATAACAACGCCCCCGGCGGCGCCGTCAACAGCCCAGCGTCCGTATCGCAGTCGACCGGTCTCCTCGACTACAACTTCGACGCCGCCGACTGCCAGCGCAAGCTGTGGACCGGTACCGACGCCGCCGCCATTCGCGTGCAGGCCGGCGTGAAGGAAACCTACCGGACGGCCAACCTGCGCGGCAAGCCGGCGATCATCGTGCACGGTCGCGCGGATACGCTGATCCCGGTGTCGTTCACGTCGCGGCCGTACTACGGCTACAACAAGGTGGTCGAAGGCGCGGCGTCCAAGCTCTCGTACATCGAAGTCACCAACGCGCAGCACTTCGACACGTTCAACGGCAACGCGGGGCTCGCCGGCTACGACTCGATGTTCATTCCGCTGCACGTCTACCTGATGAGGGCGATGGACGCGGTGTACGCGAACCTGACGCAGAACGTTCCGCTCCCGCCGGCGCAGGTCGTGCGCACGGTTCCGCGCGGCGGCACGCCGGGTTCCGCGCCGGCGATCACCACGGCCAACGTGCCGCCGATCTCCGCCGCGCCCACCGCCGCGAACCAGATCACGTTCTCGGGCAACACGCTGACGATTCCGGACTGACGTTGCACACCTCGGGCCTTGCTGGCCCGGGGCTCAACCTGGGGCTCAACCTGGGGATCAACTCGGGGATCAACCCGTAGGCGAGGCTTCAGCCTCGCGGGAACAATGTGGTGACGATCCTGCGAGGCTAAATGCCTCGCCTACAGGTGCATACCGGTGCATGCGGTGTGGCGAAGACCCATCCGGTACAATTGAACGGCTGCGCATTTCGGCAGCCGTTTTCTTTCCAACCCGTCCAAGTCTTTGCCATGTCCTCGCACATGACCCCGGAAGAAATCGTTTCCGAACTCGACAAGCACATCGTCGGCCAGGACGCGGCCAAGCGCGCGGTGGCCATCGCGCTGCGCAACCGCTGGCGCCGGCAGCAGGTGCCCGAGCCGCTGCGGCAGGAGATCACGCCGAAGAACATCCTGATGATCGGGCCCACCGGCGTGGGCAAGACCGAGATCGCGCGGCGCCTGGCGCGTTTGGCCGACGCGCCCTTCGTCAAGGTCGAGGCGACCAAGTTCACCGAGGTGGGCTACGTCGGCCGCGATGTCGACACGATCATTCGCGACCTGGTCGAGGTCGCGATCAAGGAAACGCGCGAAACCGAAACGCGCAAGGTGCGCGACCGCGCCGCCGACAACGCCGAGGAACGGCTGCTGGACGTGCTGCTGCCGCCGGCCCGCGAAGTCAACTTCGCCGACATGAAGCACACCGATACGACCACCCGCCAGAAATTCCGCAAGATGCTGCGCGAAGGCGCGCTGGACGAGCGCGAAGTGGAAATCGAGGTGTCCGCGCAACCGGCCGGCATGGAGATCATGGCGCCCCCCGGGATGGAGGAACTGACCAGCCAGATCCAGGGCATGTTCGCGCAGATGGGCTCCGCACGCCGCACGATGAAGAAGGTCCCCGTGCCCGAGGCGATGAAGCTCCTGACGGACGAGGAAGCGGCGCGGCTCCTGAACGACGACGACATCAAGACGCGCGCGCTGGCGGCGGCCGAGCAGAACGGCATCGTGTTCCTGGACGAGATCGACAAGATCGCGTCGCGGTCGGAAATGCACGGCGCCGACGTGTCGCGGCAGGGCGTGCAGCGTGACCTGTTACCACTGGTGGAGGGCACGACGGTGACCACCAAGTACGGCATGGTCAAGACCGATCACATCCTGTTCATTGCGTCCGGCGCGTTCCACCTGTCGAAGCCCTCCGATCTCATACCCGAACTGCAGGGGCGCTTTCCGATCCGCGTGGAGTTGTCGTCGCTGTCAGTGTCGGATTTCGAAAAAATCCTCACCGCTACCGACGCGTGCCTCACGCGCCAGTACGCCGCGCTGCTTGCCACCGAGCAGGTGCATCTCGAATTCGCGCCGGAAGGCATCCGCCGCCTCGCCGAAATCGCGTTCGCGGTGAACGAGAAGCAGGAGAACATCGGCGCGCGCCGTCTATACACGGTGATGGAGCGCTTGCTGGACGACCTGTCCTTCCATGCCGCGCGCCGCACCGGCGAGCACGTCACGATCGATGCCGCCTTCGTCGATGCCACGCTGGCCAACATCGCGGGCAACGACAACCTGTCGCGGTACATCCTGTGACGGCGTGCCGCCGCCGCGGCGGCTGACGGTCGAACGCAATGTTCGAACGCATCCTTGGCATCATCTTGCCGGTGTTCCTGGTGGTGCTGGTAGGTTATCTCTACGCGCGGCGCGTGAAGCCGGACATGACCATCGTCAATCGAATCAGCATGACGATCCTGGCCCCCGCGCTCATCTTTTCCGCGCTGGCCAGCAAGGACTTCAATGTCGGCGAGAACCTGCCACTGATGCTCGGCAGCATCGGCGTGGTGCTGGGCTCTGGCCTCCTCGCCTGGCCCTTCGCCAAGCTGCTGCATGCCGACCACCGCACCTTCGTGCCGCCGATGATGTTCAACAACTGCGGCAACATGGGCCTGCCGCTGGCGGTGCTGGCGTTCGGCCAGGGCGGCTTCTCGGCCATGGTGGCGCTTTTCACCATATCGAACCTGCTGCACTTCACGCTGGGCGCGTGGATGATCGACCACCATGCCAAGTTCGGCAACCTGCTGCGCAACCCGATGGTGTGGTCGACCTTTCTCGGCTTCGCGTTCGCGCTGGCACATCCGCCGATGCCCGAGTGGGCCGGCGTGGGCATCAAGATGGTCGGCGACGCGCTGATCCCGATGATGCTGCTGTCGCTGGGCGTGCGTCTCTACGAGGTACGCTGGGACGATTGGCACCTGGGTGTGGTCGGGGGCCTTGTCTGCCCGCTGACCGGCATCGCGATGGCCGCGCTGCTTTCGCCGCTGCTGGGCCTGACGCCCACGCAGCAGGGACTGCTGATCCTCTTCGGCTGCCTGCCGCCGGCGGTGCTCAACTTCATGGTGGCGGAGCAATTCAGGCAGGAGCCCGCCAAGGTCGCGTCCATCGTGCTGATCGGCAATGTGATGTCGGTCATCTTCGTGCCCATCGGGCTCACGCTCGCGCTGCGCTGAACGCATGAAGCACGCCGACATCGACGTAATTCTTTTCGACCTGGGCGGCGTGCTGATCGAGTTGGCCGGCGTCGAGAAAATGCTCGAGTGGTCGCCGGAGATCGCCAGCACCGACGAGCTGTGGCGGCGCTGGCTGCACTCCGATGCCGTGCGCGCCTTCGAGACCGGAAACATCGGCGCCAACGAATTCGCCGCTGGTGTGATCGAGGAGTTCGGCGCGCCCGTCACGCCCGCCGAGTTCCTGCAGGCCTTCCACGGCTGGCCGCGCGCGCTGTTTCCAGGTGCCAAGAGCTTGCTGGCCGAGCTCGCGCCGCACTACCAACTGGCCAGCGTCTCCAACACCAATTCGATGCATTGGAGCCGCTTCACCGGCGACTGGTCGCTAGACGCCTCGTTTCACCACAATTTTCCGTCGCACCAGGTCGGCAAGCTCAAACCCGACGCCGACTACTTCCAGCATGTATTGGACGCGCTCGGCGCGCCCGCGGCGCGCGTGCTCTTCATCGACGACAACGCGATCAACGTGGACGCCGCGGCGCGGCTTGGACTGGTCGCACGCCGGG
>JANNKR010000069.1:0-1808 GCA_031396395.1 Betaproteobacteria bacterium | reverse complement strand
CACCAATGCATAGTTGACCGGCCGCGCAAGTTCGCGCCCGTCGACAATGGTTTCGTAGTCGAAATGCAGGACCGGCGTCAGTCCCTGCTGATTATGCTCGACGAATTCGTTGCCGCGCTCGCGCAACGTGTCCATGAACAGCATCGAGCGCTGGGCGAAGTCGGTGGCGTACTGGTACCACTGCGTCCAGGCTTCCGCGGGCGTGATCGGCTTGGCGGTGAGTCCCGCCGCGCATGCGGCGTAGGCCTTGGACAGCCGTTCGGTGAAGTGGTCCTGTGCGAGTTTCGTGCGCTTCTGGTGCAGACGCCCGACCTTGGAGGAAATTTCGATGCTTTTTGCAATTTGCCTGGTGACGTCCATGGATACACCCGCTCTCGATTTCGATGAATGACCCTTTCGCGAAGTCAGTCGCCGCCGACAGGCTGCCCCGGAGGGCAGGACATCCGACAGCGAGGAGTCGGGCGGGTTCCGCCACGCTCACGACCAAGCGCGCCACGCGGTGGTTGGGGTCGATCTGCACGCTTACCGCACCGTCCGGGCACCGTTGGGATCGCAGGCTCATTATCGAGACGACGACACCATCGCGCCGACCATTTTACGACACTTGCTTGACAATTTCGGACGCCGGCGCGCGTTGCTTGCGCGGGATCAAGGAATCGGCACATGGCCCCTTTGCCGTAGCAGGGGCGGCAGCCGTTCAGAAGCGCACGGCGTAGTTGAGGATGGCGCGCAATTGCGTCTGCGTCTGCGGCGAGCCGTCCTGATTCAGCCACGAGTACCGGAAGGTTGCCACCAACCCTTCCAGGAACGTACCCTTTCCGATTGCGTAGTCGACGCGGACATCGGTCTCGTAACGGTTGGGAATCGGCGCGCCGGTCTGCGCGTTGATCCGGTCACGACCTTCCGCATAGATGGCTGCAGCGGTCAGCCCCGGGGCGCCAAGCGAAGTGAAATTGATGTTGGCGCCGATGGCCCAGGCGCGCTCGCCCGCGGTATTGAACGCCACCTGCATCAGGTTGAGGTAGGACGCATGGTCGCCGAACGGGTTCTGCGTATCGAAACCTTTGCCGGTCTGCGTGTAGTACAACTGCCCACCCACGGGCCCGTAGGTCACGGCGGCCTGCAACCCGACGCCCCAGGTCGAGAACGAACCGATCTGCGCATCGCCGACCGACGTTTGCGGGTAATACTGCGCACCCAGCGTCAGCGCGGTCTTGTCGTCGATCACGATGGGGTACTTGCCGTCCACGTAGAACGAATTGAACACATCGACGGCATACTGCTCGTCCATCCGGATGTAACCATTCTTGGCAAAGTCCCAGGTCCCGCCGGCATAGATCACGCCCTCCTGGTTGCCCGCGCCTCCCGCCGTATTCGACATCCAGACAAAGCTCTCGGACTGGCGGACCTTCATCTTCGTGATGTGGCCGCCGGTGTAGGAGACCGTATCTACCTTGCCCGTCAACGTATAGGCCTCGAAGGTGTTGGGCACCATCCGGCTGTCCTGCCGGTCGATGAACGGGCGGTTGATGAGCTGCCGGTAGGCGGTGAGGGTCTGGCCCAAGACGCGCACGGAACCAAAGGCCTCGCCCAGCACCGTGATCGATTGCTGATCCGTTTGGAGAATCTTGGTCCCGCCCTTGTCCTCGGGGCCGTAGAGCCGCCGCGAGGTATACCCAACCACCCCCACCTGGAACAAGTCACCCCACCATGGACTGCGCAGGCCCGCCCAGCCACCGATCGCCCACGCTTCGCTCGGCACCCCGGTAAGACTTTCCTGGTTGAAGTAATAGGTGCGCAATTGCAAT
>JANNKR010000028.1:0-1552 GCA_031396395.1 Betaproteobacteria bacterium | reverse complement strand
GGTGGTGCTCGGGTTCTTGCTCGCTCACCTCCTGCGTCCGTACCAGTCGCTCTTCGCCCTACTTAGTTCCGCTGCGGTTCCCGTTCTGTTGATTGTCACCGTCGGGTGGTACGGCGCGCGGTACAAGTACGTACGCGTGTCCACAGCGGGCATTCGTGGTCGCGCGGGGCCTAGCTTCAATGTCAATGCGATCTCATGGGTAGAGCCGCTCGCCGTCAAACCGACTTCTCTGCCGGGTTTGAGTGGTCACACCTTCACGTCGAACGCGCGCGGTGTCTCTATCTTTGTTCCATTGCCCATCTTGCAGTCCTCCGAGTTCGTGGCTGCAGTGGCGCAGCACGCACCCCAAAACCATGTCTTACGCACCACAGAGTTCTAACCCGTTGTTCCAGCCGACGGCCTTCGGTCGCGGCTGAACGCCAACGTTGACCATCATGAACGATCTCATCTTCCGCGTCGTCGACAAGTTCCCCGAGCCGGCCTTTTCCACGCTCGCGGGAGAGGCGTTCTCAGACTACGAGGCATCGCAATTGCTCACTGATGTCTTGAACCAGGAAGCAGCAGGCAGGTCGGGAACTCTCAACGCCGGCGACGAAGGCGCACTCCGGATTGGTGCATTCCGGGGTGACTCCCTTGTGGGTTGGACATTCGCCCGTCCGGAAGGAGCGCAGCACTTCCACATGATCAATTCAGGGGTTGCACTCGCGGAGCGGCGCCAGGGGATCTACTCAAAGCTCGTGCAGATGACTGTCGAACACGCAAGGTCGCATGGCTATGTCGCCATTCATTCGCGGCATGCAGCGAACAACAACGCTGTCATCGTCGCAAAGCTCAAGCTGGGTTTCTTTGTATCCGGCTTCGAATACTCGGAAGTCTATGGCCCGTTGGTTCGGCTGAAATTCTTGCTCGGCGAACTTCGACGCACCTTGTACCGAACTCGCTCATCGCCTATCCGTCGTGCGGAGCCCCAATAACGACTCTTTCTCGCTAACCCTCTACGGTTGCCGTCCAACACGTCGATCCACCAAGCGGCTGCTTGCGGCCGGATTGCAGGCGGCCGGCTCATCCAGCGGTGCATCGTGCCCCAGCCGCAGCGACTATCGATTGACACCGACGCGCCGCATCGCTAGAGTCGTTCCATTATTCAGTTGCCTGTTCTATATAGTAGAACCTCGCCGCGACCGGCTTCCATGGACTCCACCCTCGCCAAAGGCCTCGCCATCCTCGACTGGCTCGCGCGCCAGCCGCAGCCCAGCCGCGTCAGTGATGTGGCGGCCACCTTTGGCTTGGCGCGCAGCAACGCGCACCGCACCCTGCAGACCCTGGTGCATTGCGGCTGGGCGGTGCAGGAGGCGCCCACCAGCGCCTACCGCGCCAGCCTGCGCCTGTTCGAGCTGGGCGCCTTGGTCGATGCCAGCAGCGACTTGAAGACGCGCCTGCACCCGGTGTTGGCGGGCCTCGCCGCGGCTTGCGGCGAGACGATTCACCTGGCCGTGCTCGACGGCGCCGAGATCGTCTATCTCGACAAGTTCGACAGCCCGCTGCCGGTGGC
>JANNKR010000015.1:0-4070 GCA_031396395.1 Betaproteobacteria bacterium | reverse complement strand
CCGCTGATGGTGGAGATGTTCCGCGAGACGCTCACCACGGAGAACCTGGAGACGCGGGTGGCGCGGATGGTGGCGGAACTGGAGGCCGCGGCGAACGGCAACGCATAGTGGTCACATGTGCATCGACCAGCCGCGTAGGCGAGGCTTCTGCCTCGCAGGATCAAAGCGGATTTGAATCTGCGAGGCTGAAGCCTCGCCTACGGGTGCATATCGGGCAGGTCGGACGTGCCGGGGATATCGGACATGCCTGCGCTGATCAAAACCCGACGGCGTTCTTCCCCTTCAGCTTCAACATCGCCCGCGCCTCGTCCGGCGTGGCAATCGACAAACCCATGCCTTCGATGATCTTGCGCACCGCGCGCACCTGCGCCGCATTGGACTCGGCCAACTTGCCGGGACCGAGCCACAGACTGTCCTCGAGACCCACCCGCACGTTGCCGCCCATCGCGGCCGACATGGCCGCAATCGGCAGCTGGTTGCGCCCGGCACCCAGCACGCTCCAGCGGTATTGGTCGCCAAAGAGCCGGTCCGCGGTGCGCTTCATGTGCATCACATCGTCCGGATGCGGGCCGATGCCGCCCAGGATGCCGAACACGCTCTGGATGAAGAGCGGCGCCTTGACCACGCCGCGGTCGAAGAAATGCCTGGCGGTATAGAGGTGCCCAATGTCGTAGCATTCGATCTCGAAGCGCGTGTTGTTGGCCTCGCACGAGGTGAGGATGTGCTCGATATCCTTGAACGTGTTCCTGAAAATGCGATCCACCGAGCCTTCGAGGTAGGGCCGCTCCCACGCATGCTTGAGGTCGGGAAAGCGCGCCAGCATCGGATACAGTCCGAAGTTCATCGAGCCCATGTTGAGCGAGGCCACTTCGGGCTTCAGTTGCAGCGCGGGCTGCAGCCTCTCTTCGATGGTCATCGTGGGCGCGCCGCCGGTGGTGAAATTGATCACGACATCGCTGCGCCGCGCGATATCAGGGGCAAACTCGCGGAAGTACTTCGGATCCTGCGTGGGGTGGCCATCCACCGGATCGCGCGCGTGCAGATGCACGATGGCGGCCCCTGCTTCCGCTGCCGCGACCGCGGCGTCCGCGATCTCCTTCGGCGTGATCGGCAGGAAGGGCGACATCGACGGCGTGTGGATCGCGCCGGTGACGGCGCAGGTGATGATGACTTTGCGGGGATCGGCCATGCCACATGCTCCTTCAGTCGGACTCAGGTTGTTCGCGCTTGTGTCTGGCCAGCGCCATCAGGCGGCGGTCGCGCCACTGCATCCGTGCGTCGCGCTGCGCGGCATCGAACGACGTGCCCATCGCTTCGGCCACCTGCGACGCGTTGGCGGCCGACCACGACTCGGGGCCGGCGGGCGTCTGCGCCAGCGCGCGATAGAAGTCGGCATACCGCGCGCAGTAATCGGGCACCCCACCCGGCGCATTCAATTCGATCGTGGCGAAGGGACCAAGGAACGACCAGCGCAAGCCAAGCCCGGCACTGATCGTCTTGTCGAGGTCGCCCGGGGAGATGTAGCCCTCGCCGACCAGCCGCATCGCTTCGGTCAACAGCGCGCCTTGCAGCCGGTTGAGGATGAAGCCCGGCAACTCGCGCTTGACCACCACCGGCACCTGCCCGATGGCACTCATCACCGCATAGGCGCGATCCAACGTGGCACGCGTGGTCCACGGCGCGCCGCACAGTTCGACGACGGGCACGAGATGCGGCGGATTGACCGGATGCGCGACGATGCACCGCGCGCGGCCCGGCAGGTCCTCCGTGAACTGCGACGCGGGGATGGCCGAGGTCGAACTGGCCAGCACGGCGGCAGGCGCGGCGGCGCGGTCCAGTGCGGCAAACACTTCCTGCTTCAGCGACAGGATCTCGGGCAGATTTTCCTGTACCCATGCGGCGCCGGCCACGGCGGCTTCGAGCGTGGGCGCGGGCAGGATGCGCGCCACCGCAGCAGCCGCATCCTCGGCCAGACCCATGGCCTGCTGCTCGACGAGACTGGCCGCGATGAATTGCTGCGCGGCACTCACCTGTCCCGCGGTCGCGTCGTACAGGTGCACCGTCCAGCCGGCGCGGGCGAATACCATCGCCCATGCCCGTCCGATCAACCCGGCGCCAATGATTGCTGCGGTTTCCATGCTCCTCCCGTTGCCGTCGGCGTCGTGGTGCCCGATCATGCACTGCGGCGCGACTTCCCACGCGCCTCCGCGTACATTGTCGCACTCGGCCGCGCGGCGGTCATGCGGAGAACGTTGCAATGGACATGGAGATTCGAGGCCTGCGGGTGCTGATCACCGCCGGCGCTTCCGGCATCGGCCTCGCGACGGCGCGGGCATTTGCGCGCGAAGGCGCGCGGGTGCACGTCTGCGACGTCGATGCCCGCGCCCTGGCCGCAATGGCTGCCAGCGATCCGGACATCGGCCAGCAGCTGTGCGACGTGGCCGACCCGGACGCCGTGGCCGGCCTTTTCACCGGTGCCGTGCGCGAGATGGGCGGGCTCGACGCACTCGTGAACAATGCCGGCATCGCCGGGCCCACTGCACCGTGCGAGAGCGTGAGTCTCGTGGACTGGAATCGCACGCTGGCCGTGGACCTTACCGGACAATTCCTGTGCGCCCAGCGCGCGATCCCGCTGCTGAAGGCCAGTACCAACCCAAGCATTGCCAATCTCTCTTCCGCCGCCGGCCGCTTCGGGTTTGCCAACCGCACGCCCTATGCCGCAGCCAAGTGGGGTGTGATCGGCTTCACCAAGTCGCTGGCCATCGAGCTGGGCGGCTTCGGCATACGTGTCAATGCGATCTGTCCCGGCTCCGTCGCCGGTCCGCGTATCGACGCTGTCTATGCCCAAAAGGCGGCATTGCGGGGTGTCACGCCGGAGGTGGTGCGCGACGAAGCGCTGGGCAAGACGTCATTGAAGCGCTTCGTGACGGCCGACGATATCGCCAATGCCATCGTCTTTCTTGCCTCGCCGCGCGGCGCCAACATCTCCGGGCAGGCGATGCCGGTGGATGCCGATACCCATTCGCTGGCATAGTGCGCGCTAGATTCCTTATCGTTCCGTAGGCGAGGCTTCAGCCTCGGGTAGCGCTGTGCGAGGCTGAAGCCTCGCCTACGGAGATCGCCTGCAACGTCACCCTGGAGCCTGTCCCGATGTCTGCCTCTCTGCCCAAGACATTCCGTCTCGACGGTCGCGTCGCGCTCATCACCGGCGCGTATCGCGGCCTCGGCTTCGCCATTGCCCGCGGGCTGGCCGAGGCCGGCGCCACCGTGGTGCTCAACGGTCGCAAGCCTGAAGAGCTGCGGCGCGCCGCGGCCACACTCGTTGCCGAAGGCCACCAGGCCGACGTCGAAGCCTTCGACGTCGTCGATCGCGACGCCATTCTCGCGGGGGTCAAGGCCGTCATTGCCCGCCATGGCGCCATCGACATCCTGGTCAACAATGCCGGCATTCAGCGCCGCGGCCCCCTGCAGGACTTCTCGGCGCAGGATTGGGACGACATCATTGCCACCAACCTTACCGCCCCGTTCGTGGTGTCGCAGGCAGTGCTGCCCGGCATGATCGCGCGCAAGCACGGCAAGATCGTGCACATTGCCTCGCTGATGAGCGAACTGGCGCGACCTTCCGTGGTGCCCTACACCGCCGCGAAGGGCGGCGTGCGGCAATTGACACGCGGCATGGCGGTGGAACTGGCGCCCCACAACATCCAGGTCAATGCGATCGCTCCCGGTTACTTCGCTACCGAGATGAACCGCGCGCTGATCGACAACGCCGAGTTCAATGCCTGGGTGTGCAAGCGCACGCCGGCGGGCCGGTGGGGCGATCCGCACGAACTGGCGGGACTGGCGGTATTTCTTGCGTCACCGGCAGCCAACTACATGACGGGCCAGCTGGTGATCATGGATGGCGGCATGTCGGTGGCGTTGTAACGTGGCCGTCGTTCACCCGGAGCACGTCGGTAGGCGAGGCTTCGGCCTCGCGCAGCGCAACGCAACGCAACGCAACGCGAGGCTGAAGCCACGCCTACGGGACCCAGGGAACCGGCGGCGAACTTTCCATCCGCGCCAGCAGG
>JANNKR010000379.1:0-8244 GCA_031396395.1 Betaproteobacteria bacterium | reverse complement strand
AGGCAACCGAAGCAGGACTCGACGTCAATGTCTGGTTCGTCGGGCTGGACTCCGTGGCGCTGCATGTCGCGCGCGTGCAGCAGCGCGTGGCGCGCGGCGGCCATGACATCCCGCGCGCCGACATCGAGCGGCGCTACGTCCGCGGCCGCCTGAATCTGATCCGTCTGCTGCCGCAACTTGGCCAGCTGGTCGTCTACGACAACAGCGCACAGGTGCAAGCCTGTACAGCAGCGAAGGCGGGACCTCGCCTGGTGCTTCGCTGCGTTCGCGGCACGATTGTGGGACCAGCCGACCTGTCAGGGACACCGGCGTGGGCCAAGCCCATCGTTGCGGCCGCGCTCCGCCTGCCCGTGTCGCCACAGCCTGCGTCGTGATGCACATTCAGCGCGCCGGGAACATCGGCACCGGCGCAGTCCTGGCGCGTGCCCGATGCAGTCATGGCCGAGTGCCGCCAGCCGTGTGGCAAACTTGACGATGGCCACAACGACCCCGGTAAAAATACCCGCCGCAGCCTTCCGCTTCGACAATACCTTTGCGCGCGAGCTCCATGGCTTCTACGAGTCATGGCCGCCCGCCACCGCGCCCGCGCCGCGGCTGCTTTATCTCAACCGGCCGTTGGCGGCGGAACTGCTCATCGACCTGTCAGCGCTCGATGACGCCGCGACGGCCGCGCTGTTTGCCGGCAATGCGTTGCCCGACGGCGCCGCGCCCCTGGCGCAGGCCTATGCCGGTCACCAGTTCGGCGGGTTCTCGCCTCGTCTCGGCGACGGCCGCGCACTCCTGCTGGGCGAGGTGATCGACGCGCATGGGCGCCGGCGCGACATCGCGTTCAAGGGCTCCGGCCGCACGCCGTTCGCCCGCGGCGGCGACGGCAAGGCCGCCATCGGGCCCATGCTGCGCGAAGTGCTGCTGGGCGAGGCCATGCACGCGCTGCGCATCCCCACCACGCGCGCCCTGGCGGTCGCGGCGACGGGCGAGCAGGTCTACCGTGAAGGCGCCTTGCCGGGTGCGGTGCTGACGCGCGTGGCGTCGAGTCACCTGCGCGTGGGGACCTTCGAATACTACGCCGCGCGCGGCGAGGTGGAGCGCCTGCGGCAATTGGCCCGGTACACGATCGCGCGCCACGACCCTGCCCCTGCGATCGTTCCGCAGCCTTTCGTGGCGTTGCTGCAGGCCGTGGCCGAGCGGCAGGCCGCCCTGATCGCGCAGTGGATGAACGTGGGCTTCATCCATGGCGTGATGAACACCGACAACATGGCGCTGTCGGGCGAAACGATCGACTACGGGCCGTGCGCGTTCATGGAGGCCTACGATCCCGCGGCCGTGTTCAGCTCCATCGACCACCAGGGGCGCTACGCGTATCGCAACCAGCCGGCCATCGCGCACTGGAACCTGACGCGCCTGGCCGAAACGTTGCTGCCCCTGATGTCCGACGATGCCGATCAAGCGGTGACCATGGCCACCGACGTCCTCGCCGCATTTCCCGCGCAGTACCAGGCGCAACTGCTGCGCGGGCAGCGTGCCAAGCTCGGGCTGCGTCGCGGCGCATCGGACGACGACGGCGCAGATGCCGCGCTGGCCGCGGACTGGCTGACGTTGCTGCATGCGCAGCGCGTGGACTTCACACTCGGGTGGCGCCGGCTGGCCGACGCCGCGGCCGGTGACGAGGCGCCGCTGCGCGCCCTGTTCAGCGATGCGCAGGCGCCCGATGCCTGGCTCACGCGCTGGCGGGTACGGTGTGCCAGCGAGGACGGCAATGCCGCGCACGACCCATCGAACACCGGCATCGAGCGCGCGACGGCAATGCGCAGCGTCAACCCCTACGTGATTGCGCGCAACCACCGCGTGGAGGAGGCCCTGGCCGCCGCGGCCGACCACGGCGATCTCGCGCCCTTTGAGCGGCTGCTGGCAGCACTCGGGCGCCCGTATGACGAAGCGACTGAACTGGCCCCCTACGCCGAGCCGGCGTCCGCCGCGGTGACGGCGTGTTACCGCACGTTCTGCGGTACGTGAGCGCACGGGGTCAGACCGGTGATCGAACCACGCAGCTTTGTCAGGCGTTCACCGACAACCGCATCCGCGTATCGCCTATGCACAGTCCGGATCGGGTCGATCAGGATTCAGTCGTCAGTTCCGATGTCGCCTTGCAGCCAAGCCGAAGCCATTCGGGCGATTGTGTGCACGATCGCTGGAAACAAGAGATTGTCGGGGGTCTCATCCCACGCAAACTGGCACCCGCGACCGCCCTGGAGGCGGTCGCTCCATTGCAGCCATCCACCGGATTGTTGTCGTGAGATTGATCGCGGTGGTGGACAATGCTCTCCACCTTGCCGGGGTCGCCTGTCGTCAATGCATTGCTCAACCTGAGCGCGCTGCACCGTGCGCAAGCAAGCATTGCGCACGCGAATGGAGAGGCGCATGAATGGCAAGCGGCCGCCCGAAGGCGGCCGCTTGCAATTGCAGTATGAAGCATCGAACCCTGATCGGGTTGACCAGCCAATGCCTCATGCAGGTCGTGCGACGCCGATCACCCGTTGACGCCCAACGCGGCCAGCGTCGCGGTGTCGAGGCGGCCGCTTTGCGCGAGACCCTTCTCCGCCTGGAAGCGGCGCACGGCACTCTGCGTGTTCGGGCCGAACTGCCCGTCGACCTTGCCCACGTCGTAGCCCTTTTCATTCAGCGCCAGTTGCGCATTGCGAACGGTGCCATCGGGCATGCGGCTCGCGGAGGCCCTGCCGTTGGTGTCGGTCGTGGCAACCTTGCCATTGGCATCGGTACCCTGGTTGCCGACGTACCCGCCGATTCCGGCGCCGACCACGGCACCCACGGGGCCGCCGACCACCGCACCGGCGACTGCGCCTGATGCTGCGCCGATCGCAGTTGCCTTTTCCTTGCCGGTCATCGGCGTCGTTGTGGTGTTCGTCGTCGACGCATCAGTGGACGAGGACTTGGTGTCCCCAGCCGCGTGGGCCGTGGACAGCGCCAACGCCAGCGAGACTGCAGTTGCGTACTGCCATACGTTCTTCGTGTTCATGGCATTCTCCATTTGTGATTGCGAAGGCGAATCGCCGTGCGATCGCTGGGTGAAATTCTCCCGCTGATGGAGGAGCCTTGCAGTGGTCCATATCTTCAATCGCGTGTAGGACGTTGGTGCGCGGACCTGTAGTAAATCGCCAGTCCAGGGAACCCGCCGTGGTGCTTGAATACGCCGCCATCAAGCACGTCCACAAGACTCCGCGCGCGGACGCGACGCATTGGCGTTGCCGCATTCGTCGGTGCGATGGGGGAATTCGGTTCTATCGTGCTGGTCGCGGGGCTGATCCGCCTGATTGCCCTGCTCAGCCTGTTGTCGTCTTCGACAACAGCGTGCAGGTCATTGCCGATGCAACGGCGAAGACCGCACCCCGATTGCTGCTGCTGTGGATCGGCGCGCCGATGCCGGCACGCCGATCTTGCGAGGACGCGTGCATGGGCCAGGCCGGTCGATACCGCCGCGCCCAAGCTGCAACAGGTTGAAGCACCGGCGACTTGAGCCGGTTCAGTGAAGGCGCCTGAGCTGCGTGCTACGCGGTAGCCTTGGCTTTGCGGCCAGGCGCCAGCGGCGGCACGTAACCCGACACGCGGCACTGCCACGCGTCGATCTGCTTGCCATCCTCGAAGCGCGTCAGCGAGCACACGATGACGGCACCCGTGGCGGCGAGTGCGGAAAGCCGCTCGCGTACCAACGGGAGGGGCACGCCCATTTCCTTGGCAATTTCCAGATCAAGCCGCTGTCCGTACTTCTTCAGGCACTTCAAGGTTTCGACCACGGCAGATATCCTCGGTTGTGGCAAGGTGAAAGGCGACGAACGATCGACCGGCCCGATCCTGGCAATCAACATCAAGTCGCTTGCGCGCAGACAGGGCCCTGATACGGTACGAACCGGCGTTGCGGCCCGTCGAAGCACCCGACGAAGCAGTTGCGCGCCGCCGGGTATCGGAAGTAACTGGCTCCCCGACCTGGGCTCGAACCAGGGACCTGCGGATTAACAGTCCGTCGCTCTACCAACTGAGCTATCAGGGAATTGCGGGCTGCCTGCAACTGGCTAACTGCGCGCGGCGATCTGCAAGCGACCCACGAAAGCCTGCCATTATAGCGTTTTTCAACCCCCCCGGTCAAACGGGGCTTTCCCCTTGACGCAGCCCGAAGTCGACTCCCCTTACGCCGCCCGCCGCCTCGCCATCGCGCTGGCGCTGATGGCCATCGGCGGCTGCGGCATGTACGTGGTCGTCGTGGTCCTGCCTGCGGTCCAGGCCGAATTCGGGGTTGCGCGCGCCGACGCATCCCTGCCCTATACGCTTACGATGATCGGCTTCGGCGTGGGCGGCATGGTCATGGGCCGGTTGGCGGATCGGTTCGGCGTGATGGTCCCGCTGCTGATCGGCGCGGCCAGCCTCGGCATCGGCTTCGTCGTGGCGGGCATGGCCACCAGCATCTGGATGTTCGCTGCCGCGCACGGCGTGTTCATCGGGCTCCTGGGCAGTTCTGCCACGTTCGCGCCGTTGATCGCCGACACCTCGCTGTGGTTCAAGCGCCGGCGCGGCATCGCCGTGGCCGTGTGCGCCAGCGGCAACTACCTGGCTGGCGCAATCTGGCCGCCGATCGTGCAGCATTTCGTCGAGACGGTGGGCTGGCGCGCGACCTACATCGGCATGGGCGCGTTCTGCTTCGTCGTGATGACCGGCCTGGCGCTGCTGATGAAGCAGCGTCCTCCACTCGCAGTGGCGCCAGCGGTGGGTACGGCCGCCGCGATTGCATCGAATCGACCCTTCGGCCTCACCCCAACGGCCGCGCAAGGCTGGCTGTGCGTGGCGGGCCTGGCCTGCTGCGTGGCGATGGCGATGCCGCAGGTCCACATCGTGGCGCTGTGCGCGGATCTCGGCTATGGGACCGCCCGCGGGGCGCGGATGCTCTCGCTGATGCTGGGCTTCGGCATTGTCAGCCGCCTGCTCTTCGGCCTGATCTGCGACCGCATCGGCGGCTTGCGCACCCTGTTGCTGGCCGCCACGCTGCAGACGCTTGCCCTGGTGCTCTTCCTGCCCTTCGATGGTCTCGTGTCGCTCTACATCGTATCGGCGCTGTTCGGCCTGTTCCAGGGCGGCATCGTGCCCGCGTACGCGATCATCGTGCGCGAACATTTCTCCGCGAAGGAAGCGGGCGCGCGAGTGGGCACGGTGCTGATGTTCACGATGCTGGGGATGGCGCTGGGCGGCTGGATGTCGGGCAAGATTCACGACCTCACCGGCACCTACGATGCGGCCTTCGTGAACGGCATTACATGGAACCTGGTCACGGTGGCAATCGCCGTCTGGTTATTGCGACGCCTGATACGGCCACCCGCCAGTCCACGGCTTGCTGCAGCGGCGGCCTAGCGGCCCACCCCCGCCAGCACGTCGGCCTTCAGAAAGCGCTCGACCACCAGCATGAAGGCGATCGACGGGATCAGCAGCAGCAGCGCGGTGATCGACGCGATCTGGTAGTTGCCACCCATGCTGGCGTTGAACATCAGCAGCGGCAGCGTGGTGACATCCGGCACGCCGACAAAATAGGTGCCGGTGAATTCGTCCAGCGATTCGAGAAACACGAAGATGGCGCTGGCGATGAGGCCCGGCGCGGCCAGCGGCAGCGTCACCGTGCGAAAACAGGTCCATGGCGAGGCGCCCATGTTGCGCGACGCCTCCTCCAACGAGATATCGACTGCGGCGAACGCGGCGGAGGCGATCCACACCGCCAGCACCAAACCATGCGCAGCATGGACCAGCACCACGCCGATGATGGTGCCGTTGAGTCCGATCTCGTAGAAGATGCGCGCGATGTTGACGTAGATCGGAATGTTGGGAATGGCCTGCGGCAGCAGGAACGCAAACAGGATCAGCCCGCGCCAGCGCAGCTTCACGCGGGCCAGTGCATAGCCGGCGGGGATGGCCACGGCGAGGCTGAATGCCACCGTCAGCAGCGCAATCCCGATGCTGGTCCACAGGGACGCCAGCGCATTGCCGCGCGGGCTGAAGACGCGGGCCCAGAACGTGAATCCGAACTCCTGCGGCAGCTTGCTGGGGAAATACCACTTCTCCGCGAACGCCCACAGGAACAGGTTGGCCAGCGGCCCGAAGATCACGAAGGCGAGCAGGCCCAGCACCACGGCCATGCCCAGTGCCTGCGGCCAGCGCGAGCGGATGCCGGCGGTCATGGACTCACCCCCGGGCAACGCATGTCAGTTGTCGCCGGTACCTCCGCGCCGCAGCTACCGGCGACTGCTAGTGCCATGGCGCTCTTCACGTATGCCTCGCCGCGGCATGCCGCAGGTAGATCCATGCCGCGGCGGACGCGATCAGCAGCGACATGAGGCACAGCGCATTGGCCACCGCATAGTCGCTGTGCGTGTTGATCCGGTAAGCGATGTCGACGGTGATCATCGTCGGCGAGTTGGGATTGATCATCAGCGGCACCGACAGCACCGACAGCATGGTGACGAACGACAACACCATGCCCACCATCAGTGTGCCGCGCACCTGCGGCAGGATGATGCCCCACAGCACGCGCAGCCTCGAGGCGCCGAGATTGCGCGCCGCCTCGAGCTGCTGCGACTCGAGGGACGCCATTGCGCCAGCCAGCAACAGCGACACGAATGGCGCCTGCTTCCAGACAAAGGCGATGACGATGCCGCGCCAGTCGAGCAGGCTCTGCGCCGCCAGCGGCTCGATCAGCCCGGACCCGATCAGCACGTGATTGAGCATGCCGTTCTTGGCGAGGAAGGTGCGCATCACCTGCCCCGTGACGATGAACGGGATGAAGAGCGGCCAACGGTAGAGCCAGCGCAGTATCGCCACCGCGCGCGGATTCTCGCCCAGCGTGAGGTAACCCGCGATGGCGATGGCCACCAGGCCGATCAGCACGGTCGACAGCACGGTCATTCCGATGGTGAAAAGGAGATCAGTCTGGTAGAGCTCCCAGGCCTTTTCGAAATGCGCGAAGGTGAAGCCGCCGTCCTTGGCGCGAAACGCGAGGACGGCGGACATCACGAGCGGCAGGACGAAGAACGCCCCGATCACCGCCAACGCGGGCGCAACGAGGACGTAGCCTCGCGCGCTGGACGACGCTATTTCAGCACCACCCGCTCATACCCTTCGACGATGTCGGTGAAGTAGTCCGACAGCGGGAACGGCCGGCCGTACTTGGCCAGATCCGCGGGCGAAATGTCGACGAAGAGCTTGTTCCATTCGGCGGGCGTCAGCTTGGCCTGCACGTGCTGCGGATCGATGCCGGGATACCAGTTGAACTGCTTCACGATGCCCTGCGCCTGGACTTCCGGGCTTTCGGCGAAGTCGATGAATTTCTTGGCCAGCGCCGCATTGGCGGCCTTGGCCGGCACCACGTAGTACATCGGCTGGCCAGGCAACCCGGGTGAGGGCAGCGCGAGTTTCATCTTGGGATTCAGCTTGCCATCGGCCTGCCACGTGTAATACATGTCGACCCACACCGGTCCCATCGCGATCTCGCCGCGGTTCAGCATGTCCAGCGTGCCGGCGTTGCCCGGCGTCAGTACGACATCCTTGTTGAATTCCTTGAGCCCGGCCAGCGACTTGTCGATCGCCGCCTTCTGCGCCGGATCGTAGGGCCCCTTCTCGAGCTTGTCGCCGATGCCGGCATTGGCGCCCACCCAGCCCATCACGAAGCCCACGCCGGACATGCCGCCCTTGACGCCGTTGTAGCCGAACTGCTTCGGATTCTTCTTCACCCACTCGGTGAGTTCGGCAAAGGACTTCGGCGGCGCCTTGACGAGGTCGGGGCGCCCGTGCTTCCATTGGCGCTGGTGGGGCAGCAACTGTGGGGCTCGCGGGTTTACTACCTGTCAGGCTTCGGCGTAGCAGTGCTGATAGCGGCGATCATCGACAGCCTGGGCTCAACGACGATGCGGATTGCGGCGGCGGGTGCATTCGTAATCTTCCACGTCGCAGCGCTTCAGCACCAACTCCAGACATGGCAACGTGTGTCGCAACTGGCGGCGGCCACTTGCGCTGAAACTGCCGCCGAGCTTCGCGGACTGGACAGGCCCGCGGTCTGGATTAAGGGAACGCCGACGCAGGTTGATGGCCTGCACGCCGAGGCGCTCCGCATCTTCGGCGATGACCTGATCGGCCCATCGGCATGAGGCCCATCCACGCCAGCCGACCCGGCATCCGCGGCCGTCACCGGACCGATGG
>JANNKR010000353.1:0-12647 GCA_031396395.1 Betaproteobacteria bacterium | reverse complement strand
AACGCCGTAATCCCGTAGGCGAGGCTTCAGCCTCGCTGGTTGGGCGCGCGACGTTACCGCGAGGCTGAAGCCTCGCCTACAGATCCGTCACCCGATCCGTCACCCGATTCGTCACCCGATTCGTCACCCGATCCGTCACCCGATCCGTCACCCGACTCGTCATCAAACGCGCTAGCAATCCCGTCGCCTACGGCTTCGGCGCCGCGGGGGCGCCGAACATGCCGCGCAGCTTCGCCTTTTCGACCTTGCCCATCGCGTTGCGCGGAAGCTCCGTCACGAAATGCACGCGCTTCGGCACCTTGAAATTGGCGATCTCGCCTTTCAGTGCCGCGAGCACGGCAGCCTCGTCGACCGGGTGGCCGGATTGCGCCACGACCACGGCGGTCACGGCCTCGCCGAAATCGGGATCGGGCACGCCGATCACGGCGGCTTCGACGATGCCGTCCATGCGGTCGATACGCTCCTCGATCTCGATCGGATAGACGTTGAGGCCGCCCGTGATGATGAGATCCTTGGCGCGGCCGACCAGGCGCAGGTAGCCGCGTGCCGGGCCGTCAGCCACCAGTTCGCCCACGTCGCCAGTCCTGAAGTATCCATCGGCGGTGAACTCCTCGCGCGTTTTTTCAGGCATCCGCCAGTAACCGGCAAAGACGTTGGGCCCGCGCACTTCGACCGCGCCGACCACACCCGGTGCGCATGCGGTACCGCTCTCGTCGACCACGCGCACATCGACGCCGGGCAACGCCTTGCCTACCGTGCCACCCACGCGCGCGCCATCGAGCGGATTGGACGTATTCATCCCGGTTTCGGTCATGCCGTAGCGCTCGAGGACGGCCTTACCTGTGTGCGCCTCGAAGGCGGCAAAGGTTTCCGCGAGCAACGGGGCGGACCCGGAAACGAAGAGGCGCACCCTTGCCGCGATGTCGCGCGTGAACGTCGGCTCCGCCAGAAGTCGCGTGTAAAACGTGGGGACGCCCATCATCACCGTGGCGCGCGGGAGCAGTGCCACCACTTCGCGTGGATCGAATTTCGGCAGCCACAGCATGCGCGCGCCGGACAACAGCACGCAATGGATCGCCACGAACAATCCATGCACGTGATAGATGGGCAACGCATGCAGCAGCACATCCCCGCGCGTGAAGCCCCAGATCCCGACCAGCGCCAAGCCATTGGACGCGAGGTTGCGATGGGTCAGCATCGCGCCCTTGGAGCGCCCGGTGGTTCCCGATGTGTACAGGATTGCCCCAAGGTCGTCCGGCTGCGAATACACGGTGGCGAAGGTCGCGGGCTGGGTCTGCGCGCGGTCGTCGAGCTCGTCGAGTGTAAGTACGGTGGCCGTGCCGGCGATCGCGACAACGGCGCCCAGATGCGCGGCATTGCAGACGATCACGCGCGGTTCCGCATCGCCGAAGAAATACGCCAGCTCGGCTTTCTGGTAGCCAGTGTTGAGCGGCAGGTAGACGAGGCCCGCGCGCAGGCATGCGAGATAGAGCGCCAGGACGCGCCAGTCCTTGTCGAGTTGCGCCGCCACGCGGTCGCCGGGCATGCATCCTGCCGCCACCAGTGCGTTCGCATAACGCGCGGACATGGCGGCGATGTCGTCATAGTGAATGACGGGGCCGTTGGGAATGACCAGCAGCGGTTGCAGGGCGCCGTCGGGAAAGTGCCGCTCGAACAGGGCGTATAGATTGGCGTTCATGGGCTCTCGGGGGCGTGTCGTCCCGCGTCGAACACGCGGGCGATTTCCTCGGCGCGATCAGCCAGCAGCGACTCCGCGTTGGCGATGCATGCGTCGAGCGTGGCGGGGCCGTGCGGCAAGCCGAAGCAGCCCGCATAGTGTCGGCGCAGTTCGGGCAGGGCTGTTGCATCGATGGCGCCGGAAATCAGCGTGACCGGAATGCCACTCTCGGCGGCCAGGCGCGCCACCACGAACGGAGCCTTGGCCAGCAGTGTCTGCGCGTCGCTGCGGCCTTCGCCGGTGATGGCCCAGTCGGCATCCGCCAGCGCTTCGGGCAATCCGATCAGCGCGGCAACGACGTCGGCGCCCGAGGCAAATTGCCCCCCCAGAAGCTGCAGCGCAAAGCCAAGGCCGCCCGCGGCGCCGGCGCCGGGCAGTGACGCCGCGTGGCGGCCAACGGCGGCCTCGGCCAGTTTCGAGAAGTGCGCAAGGCGCGCATCCAGCGTCGCGATGGCCGTCGCCGCAACACCCTTCTGCGGGCCGAACATCGCCGTGGCACCCGTGACTCCGCATAACGGATTGTTGACATCAGACATGATGTGCAGCGAGCACTGCGCGAGGGCGGGGTGCAGCGCCGATGCATCCACGCCCGCCAAGGCGGCAAGCCCGTCGGGCGTCGGCCGAACGGCGGCACCCGTCGCATCGGTCAAACGCATCCCCAGGGCCGCGAGCATGCCGCATCCGGCATCGTTGGTGCTGCTGCCGCCCAGTCCGATCATGAAGCGCCGCAGGCCCTGGTCGAGCAACGCGGCGATCAGCTCGCCCATGCCTTCGGTCGACCGGTTCTCGATGCCGATGGCCATGCCTTGCGGGTCGGTGATGCTGACGACCTGGGCGGCCTCGATGACCGCGGTGGCCTCGGCGCCTGCATCGAGCACGCCGTAGTCGGCGGGTACCATGTGGCCGGCCGCGCCACGCACCTGCAGCGTGCGCCGGACCCCACGCTTGCCGGTGGCGGCCAGCACGGCATCAAGTGTGCCCTCGCCGCCATCGGCCATGGGCCGCAACCGGATGTCCGTGCCGGGAACGGCCCGCTCGATGCCACGCGCGATCGCCGCCGCCACCTCATGGGCCGCAAGCGATCCTTTGAACGAATCCGGGGCAATGACGACGCGCAGCATAACTTGCCACTCCGCAACGGGGCGGCACGATAGTAGCGCAGGTCACGCGCAGGCGTGACGGCGACGGCGCGGTGCCGGGCCCGGAACGGCGCAACGCACGCCGGTGGATCAATCCCTGTCGTCGTCCTCGCCGTGCGCGGCGCGGGTGAGGCGGTCGCGCACGGCCATCCACGCCGCGTCCGCCGGGACGTCCTCGATGAGAATCGCGGTGGCGCCCGCGCTATCGAGCACGCGCATCGTGGCATAGAGATCATGCGCGAATGCATCCGGGGCCATTGGTGCGAGGTGCCACCGGCCGGCGAATCCCGGCGGTTGCGGCACCGTGCGGGCCAGCACCGCCGCATGGACGCCGGCCTGCAACGCCTCGCTCGCCAACAGGTCCGCCGGCAGCAGACGCGCCGGCGTGCGTGGCGCGTAGTGCGAGGCGAGCGTGCCCGAGGCGCGCGGCGCATCGGCATCCGGCATCAGCGGAGCGTGACCCAACACGCGCGCGATGTCGTTGGCCGCGATGCCGCCAGGACGCAGCAGTAAGGGCTCGTTGTCGCGAAACGCGATGATGGTGCTCTCGATCCCGACCGAGCATTCGCCGCCGTCGACGATCATCGCAACGTCCGTGCCGAGATCGTCGGCGACATGCACGGCGGTGGTCGGCGAGATCCGGCCGAAGCGGTTGGCCGAAGGCGCGGCAATGCCGTCGCCGCCCTTCGCGCGAAATGCCTGCAACAGCCGTTGCGCGACCGGATGCGAAGGCACGCGCAGCCCCACGCTGTCCTGGCCACCGGTAACGACATCGGCGACCCCGGTGGCGCGCGGCACGATCAGCGTCAGCGGCCCGGGCCAGAATGCCACGGCAAGCGCACGCGCGGCTGCGGGCACGTCGCGTGCCCACGCGTCCATCTGCGCGGTGTCGGCAAGATGGACGATCACCGGATGATCCGCAGGCCTGCCCTTGGCGGCAAAGATCGCGCGCACCGCATCGTCGTTGCGCGCATCCGCGCCGAGGCCGTAGACCGTTTCGGTCGGAAAGGCGACCAGCGCGCCCGCGCGCAGCAGGATCGCGGCGCGGTCGAGCAACGCCTCCGTGGGCTCGGCAATGGCGCCTTTCATGGCTGCCGCGGAACCCGGGTGTCGCGTGGCCAGGGCCCTGTGCCGGCGAGCCCGTGCAAACTGCTAGAATTGCAGCTTTTGCGAAGCGCCAACGTCAAACTGGTCGTCCTGTCCGGCAGACGCCAAGGCAAACACCATGACAAGAGGCAAGGAGTCGTAATGAGCAATTTCCTGTTCACGTCGGAATCGGTGTCGGAAGGCCATCCGGACAAGGTTGCGGACCAGATTTCCGATGCGGTACTCGACGCGATTCTAGAGCAAGACCCCACGGGCCGGGTTGCGGCGGAGACCCTCGTTTCCACCGGCATGGTCGTGATGGCGGGTGAAATCACCACCAGCGCCAACGTCGACTATGCGCGCGTGGCACGCGAAACGATCCGCGCCATCGGCTACAACGACCCCAAGCTGCGCTTCGATGCCGACGGCTGCGCCGTGATGGTGTGCTACGGACGCCAGTCGCCCGACATCGCGCAGGGTGTGGATCGCGCGTCCGATGACTACCTCAATCAGGGGGCCGGCGACCAGGGCCTGATGTTCGGCTATGCCTGCGACGAAACGCCGGCGCTGATGCCCTACCCCATCTACTACGCCCATCGGCTGGTGCAGCGGCAAAGTGAAATCCGTCGCGACGGCCGCCTGCCGTTTCTGCGTCCGGACGCCAAGTCGCAGGTGACCGTACGCTATGAAGGCGGCAAGCCGGTGGCGGTGGAGACGGTGGTGCTCTCGACGCAGCACGACCCGTCGATGAACGACAAGCAGGACAAGCTCGCCGAAGCGGTGATCGAGGAGATCATCAAGCCCGTGTTTCCGGCCGCGATGATCGCCGGTGCGCGCTTCCTGGTGAACCCGACCGGCCGCTTCGAGATCGGTGGCCCGCACGGCGACGCCGGTGTCACCGGTCGCAAGATCATCGTCGACACCTACGGCGGCGCCGCGCCGCACGGCGGCGGCGCGTTCTCGGGCAAGGATCCGTCGAAGGTCGACCGCTCCGCCGCGTATGCCGCGCGTTACGTCGCCAAGAACATCGTGGCGGCAGGGCTGGCGCGCCAATGCACGGTGCAGGTCGCGTACGCCATCGGCGTGGCCAAGCCGATGAACGTCACGATCTACTCCGAAGGTACCGGGGTGATTCCGGACGAAAAGATCGCGGAACTCGTGAATGCGCATTTCGACCTGCGGCCGAAAGGCATCATCCGGATGCTCGACCTGTTGCGCCCGATCTATCTCAAGACGGCAGCCTACGGCCACTTTGGCCGCGACGAGCCCGAGTTCACGTGGGAAAACACCGACCGTGCGGCCGCCTTGCGCGCTGCGGCAGGCTTGTAGGCGTGCCGTTGCCGTGCCTTGACCACGCTAGCGCAATCGCGCATCGTAGAGGAATCAAGTGCTTCACAAGGAACGCAAAGCGATGAGCACCCGATCTGATTCGACCATGCGGCTAGGCCTCGTCCTTGCTGCAATGCTGCTCGCCACGGCCGGCTGCGCCACACTGGAACGCGAGGGCGTGCTCGCGCCGCAAGGGGGTGGCGCAGTGACGGTTCGCGATGGCGCGCCCTTCGTGGTCAGCCTTTCACCCGACCCCGCCGTCGGCTATGGCTGGGTCCTGAAAAGCGCCGGTCCGGGCGTCGCGGTCATTGGCGGTCCGGACGTCACCACCAACCCCAAGCCGCCATCGATCATGGGCATTGCGGACGCCACCACGTTCCGGTTCCGGGCCACGGCGCCGGGCACCACCACTGTCGAGTTCGCGTGGGTGGCCCCCCCTGGGCAGTCGGTGGCCGCCGAGCGCACGGTCCGCTACGACGTGACGGTAACGCCGCCCGGCTTTTTCGGTATCCTCTGATCGGATCCGCAGACGCTCCCCGGCCGCCCAGCGGCTGCCGGTTGGCAAAAAGCACCAAGTTCCTGTATTATTGACGGTTTTCGCGGCCGTGCCGTTGCTCCAGACGGATCGCGCGACCCCAACGACGAGGATTAGCCATGGCTGAACGTTCCCGCACCCGCCGCAACACGCTCGAGCGTCGTTGCCTGCCCAAGACCTTCAAGCGCATGTTCGTCGGCGCGCCGAAGGGTATTTTCAAGATGCTGGAAAAGATCAAGAAGAACTGACCCAACGGTCGGTTCGTCGCAGCACGAGGCCGCCCGCCTGGCGGCCTTTTCATTGGGACCGCAGCGGGTGTCATAATCCCGCAATGGTCTTTGCCTACTACGACATGCTGTCGCCGGCGCGCAAGGAAGTCTACCGGCAGAGCGACGCGATCGCGACGCTCGAACTGCCGCCCGGGGTCGACGTCGGCGGCCGGGTGTTCGGCATTCGCGAAGGTCTCGCCCGCGCGCATCGACCGGCCGTGCAGAAGGACGCGCAGGCGCTGATCGACGCGCTGGTCGAGGGGTTCCTCGTGCCGCCGGTGGATGTGAAAGTCCTGGCGGCCCGCCCGTCCGACATCGATGGCGAGCTGCACGGGCTCTACGAGCCGGACGAGGATATTCCGGTGGCCCGGATCTCGGTCTGGATGCGGACGGCGCAAAAGAAGCAGGTGGTCGCGTACAAGTCCTTCCTGCGCACGCTGGTCCACGAATTCCTGCACCATCTCGACTACGAGCACTTCAAGCTGCCGGAGACCTTTCATACCGAGGGCTTCTACAAGCGCGAATCGAGCCTGACCAATGCGCTGTTCGCCTCGACACCTGCTGGCGAATGACGGCCGGGCCATCGATTTCTGTCCCATGGCGTCAATGGCGGATTGAGGTAAAATCCCGGAACTCTCCGAGGAGCGTTGCAACAGCCCGCGGGCTGCCAGGCTCGGAGTTTATCCTTTGCAACTGCGCTCGTTGAACCGCGACCCGTGCGCGGGATGACGAGACGCCGACGTACGTCCTCCGTCCCCCGCATCGATGTCGCCCGCCAAGGAGTGACCGATGAACGCTGCAATCGAAACCAAGAATTTTTCCGACTTCAAGATCGCCGACCTGGCGCTCGCCGCATGGGGCCGCAAGGAAATTGCCATCGCGGAAACGGAAATGCCCGGCCTCATGGCCATCCGGGAGGAGTTCGCGCCGCTGCAACCGCTGCGGGGCGCACGCATTGCCGGCTCGTTGCACATGACGATCCAGACCGCCGTGCTGATCGAGACGCTGCAGGCACTGGGCGCCGACGTGCGCTGGGCGTCGTGCAACATCTACTCGACGCAGGATCACGCGGCCGCGGCCATTGCCGCCGCCGGCACGCCCGTGTTCGCGTTCAAGGGTGAGTCGCTGGTCGAATACTGGGACTACACACACCGCATCTTCGAATGGCCCAACGGCGAAGGTCCGAACATGATCCTGGACGACGGTGGCGATGCAACGCTGCTGGTGCATCTCGGCACGCAGGCTGCAACGGATCCGTCGTGCATCGGGCACCCGACCAACGAGGAGGAAAGCGCCCTCTTCGCCGCCATCAAGGCCAAGCTGGCGAAGGACCCGAAGTTCTATTCGCGCCTGAAGGCCGGCATCAAGGGCGTGACCGAGGAAACGACCACGGGCGTGAAGCGTCTGTACGAGATGCACAACGAAGGCCGGCTCGGCTTCCCCGCCAACAACGTCAACGACTCGGTCACCAAGTCCAAGTTCGACAATCTCTATGGTTGCCGCGAGTCGCTGGTCGACGGCATCAAGCGCGCCACCGACGTCATGATCGCCGGCAAGATCGCGGTGGTCGCGGGCTACGGCGACGTTGGCAAGGGCTCGGCCCAGGCGCTGCGTGCGCTGTCGGCGCAGGTGTGGGTCACCGAGATCGACCCCATCTGCGCGCTGCAGGCAGCGATGGAAGGCTACCGCATCGTCACGATGGACTATGCCGCGGACAAGGCCGACATCTTCGTCACCGCCACCGGCAACATCGACATCATCACCTTCGAGCACATGAAGCGGATGAAGGACCAGGCGATCGTCTGCAACATCGGCCACTTCGACAACGAGATCGAGGTGGCGGCGCTGAAGGACTGCAAGTGGGACAACATCAAGCCGCAGGTGGATCACGTGATCTTCCCCGACGGCAAGCGCATCATCCTGCTGGCCGAGGGCCGGCTGGTGAATCTGGGCTGTGGCACCGGCCACCCGTCCTTCGTGATGAGCTCGTCCTTTGCCAACCAGGTGATGGCGCAGATGGAACTGTGGGCCGACGCGCGTTCGGGCGGCAAGCAGTATCCGGTGGGTGTGTACGTACTGCCGAAGCACCTCGACGAAAAGGTCGCGCGGCTGCAGTTGTCGAAGCTGGCGGCGACGCTGACGCCGCTGACCGACAAGCAGGCGACGTACCTCGGCGTGCGCAAGGACGGCCCGTACAAGCCTGACGCCTACCGGTATTGATCGCCTGATGCGTGTTGCAGTGATCGGCACCGGCGGCGTCGGCGGCTACTTCGGTGGCCGCCTGGCGCTGGCCGGGCATGACGTCGCCTTCGTCGCGCGGGGCCGGCATCTGGCGGCGCTGCGCGAGCGCGGGTTGGTGCTGGAGAGCGGTCTTGGCAACGCCGTGATCCGCAATGCCACGTTCACGGACGACGTCACCGCTGTGGCGCCCTGCGACGCAGTGATGTTCTGCGTGAAGCTGTGGGACGTCGAATCCGCGGCGCGGATGATCGTTCCGCTGGTGGCTGCCGGCGGCGTGGTGATCCCGTTTCAGAACGGTGTCGACGCGCCTGACATCCTGATGCGGGTGCTGGGACCGGAACGCGTGATCGGCGGCGTCGCATACATCGCGGCGACCATCCGTGAAATGGGCGTGATCAATCATACCGGGACCATGGCGCGGCTGGTCGTGGGCGCCTTTTCCGACGGGCCTGTAAAGGGTGCGGGCGCCTTTCGGGATGCGTGCGTGGCGGCGGGTGTCGATGTCGAGCTGTCCGCAGACATCCAGCGGGCGCTGTGGGAGAAGTTCTGCTTCCTTGCCGCAGTGTCGGGCTGCACGGCTATGGCGCGGCAACCGATCGGCGTGATCCGCACGGACCCCGACCTGCGCGCCGCGTTCGAGGCGGCGATGTGCGAGGCGTGGACGCTCGGTCGCGCGCGCGGCGTGCCGCTGGCCGATGATTACGTCGCGAAGCAGATGGCCTTCATCGACGGCCTGCCGGCAGCGATGCGCTCATCGATGCTGAACGATCTGGTCGCGGGCAACCGGCTTGAAGCGCCCTGGCTTTCGGGCGCCGTAGCGAGGATGGCCATTGAGTCCGGCACGGCGGCGCCGGTTAGTGCCACGCTCTATGCGGCGATGAAGCCCTACCTCGCCGGCGCTCCACAATAGCGGCTTGCTCAATCCAAGGAACCTGTCATGCGTCTTGTGATCACCTGGCTCATCAACGCGATCGCGCTGATCGCGCTGCCCTACATCTTCCGCTCGATCAACGTGGACTCGTTCACCACCGCACTGATCGTCGCCGTCGTGCTCGGCTTCATCAACACGCTGATCCGGCCCGTGCTCGTGATCCTGACACTGCCCGTCACGCTGCTCACGCTTGGTCTCTTCATCTTCGTGATCAATGGCCTCCTGTTCTGGGCCGTAGGTTCCTTCCTGCCCGGGTTTCACGTCGACGGCTTCTGGGCGGGCGTGTTCGGCGCAATCGTCTACAGCATCATCTCGTGGGTGCTGTCGTCGGTGCTGATGCCGAAGAAAGGCTGACCGGGCGTCGCCTCATGTCTACGTCCACGCGCGCCTACAGCCTCGAGTTCTTCCCGCCCAAGACGCCGGAGGGGGTTGCCAAGCTGCGCGCCGCGCGCACTCAGTTGGCGCAATTGCGGCCGGCATTCTGTTCCGTCACTTTCGGCGCCGGCGGCTCGACCCGCGAGGGCACGCTGTCCACGGTCCTCGAGATCCGTGACGAAGGCCTGCCAGCGGCGCCGCACCTCTCCTGCGTCGGGGGCACGCGGCAATCGTTGCGCGAAGTGCTGGCTGAGTTTCGCGGCCATGGCATCCGCCACGTGATCGCGTTGCGCGGTGACCTGCCATCGGGCATGGCGGAAGGCGGCGAATTTCGCCATGCGAGCGACCTGGTGGCATTCATCCGCGAGGAGACAGGCGACTGGTTTCACATCGATGTCGCCGCCTATCCCGAGTATCACCCGCAGGCGCGAAGCCCGAAGGACGACCTGGAAAACTTCGCGACCAAGGTTGCGGCGGGCGCCGACTCGGCCATCACCCAGTACTTCTACAATGTCGACGCTTACTGGTCCTTCGTCGATGACTGTCGCGCGCGTGGTCTCGACCTGCCGATCGTGCCGGGCATCATGCCCAT
This sequence comes from Betaproteobacteria bacterium, assembly GCA_031396395.1. Taxonomy (GTDB): domain Bacteria; phylum Pseudomonadota; class Gammaproteobacteria; order Burkholderiales; family Casimicrobiaceae; genus VBCG01. Next base: position 2,412 of record JANNKR010000353.1, on the reverse strand, counting down.
TGCCAGTTCGAGCCGCCTCGCGCGGTTCTCCGACAGCTGCGGTGCCGAGATCCCGCGCTGGATCCGGCGCAAGCTCGAAAGCTATGGCGACGATACCGCATCGGTGCGCGCGTTCGGACTCGATGTGGTCACGGACCTCTGCGGCGACCTGATCGAGGGTGGCGCGCCCGGATTGCACTTCTACACGCTCAACTCGGCCTCGCTGACCACCACCATCTGGCAGCGGCTGGGACTGTAGCGGCCAATCTGCGGCGTTACAGGCCACTACCTCCCGCGCTGCCACGACGCCAGCTCGACCGTCGTGTTCTGTGCGCGGATCTCGATCGCATCGCGTCCGTCGCCGCGTTCGCGGTAGGTCGCGTACTTGAACTCGCGCACCATCGCACCCACGGCCGGCGCCCACCAGGTCTCATAGTTGCACTGGAAAGGCCAGCGGAACGGATTGTTCTCGTCCACGCTCATCAGCGTGCGCATCCGCACCGCCTCGAAGGTTCCCGCCGGCGTAGTAACCTGCTCGTAGCCACCGACCCGCACGAACCGGTTGATCTGCGTCTGCAGTCCGTTGGCGGGGTTGGGATTGCGCAGATTCTGGGTCCACGTCTCGCCGAAGGTCAGCGGAAAGCGATAGCGCTCCATGGCTGGCGTGAAGTCGCGCGTCTCGTCGTGGTTGAAGACCGCCCCCGATGCAACGATACCCGGCGACAACAGCCGCTCGACCCGCGCCGTGTTGATCGTTTCGCCAACGAGCGTGACCCGCACATCGATGCCGCCAGCCGCCGCCGCCGTCACTTCGTGCGTTTCCGTCCACGTGACCGGCACGCGGAAGCCGTCGCGCGCGTGGTAGACCCAGCGGTCGCCCACACGAAAGACGGGCGCGGGCACGGGTGGTCCCGCGGTGCCACCGACGCTGACGCACGAGGATAGGGCGGTTGCGGACAATGCGCCAAGGAACGTTCGTCGATCCATCACGCCTCGTCGAGAGTGGCTGGCGGCACGCTCAGGCGCCGACGCGCAGGCCGATGACGCCCGTGACGATCAGCACGATGCTGGCGACCTGCATCGCCGTCAGCGACTCGCGAAACCAGTACACGCCGATCAACGCGATGGCCGTGGTGCCCACGCCCGACCAGATCGCATAGGACACGCTGACGTCGATCTTCTTGACCGCCACCGTCATCAGCGTGAACGAGCCGGCATAGAAAACGAAGATCAGGACGGAGGGCAGCGTGCGCGTGAACCCCAGCGACAGCTTCATCGAGATCGTGCCGGCGATCTCGAGGGCGATCGCGCCGGCGAGGCAGAGCCAATGCAGCATGTCGTGCTCCTGGGGTTTGCGGAACGGCGAAATTCAAGGCGTCACGATCTCGAGTTCGACATCGTCGAGCCACGCCGAACCGCGGCCGCGCAGCATCATGCCGACCTCGAGCTTGTCGGTGCTTGACGGCAGCGCCAGCATTATCGTGTAGCGCTTCCAGTCGGTCGTGCCCTTGATCGGCGCGTCGGGCATGAAATTCTGCGCGACAATGGCGCCGCCCTGCAGAGCCAGCAGCGTCAGCACCACGCCATTGTCGTCGGCGCCGCGCGTTTTCACCCACGCTGTCAGCCGCGCCTCCTTGCCTCTCCAGGGCCGGCCGTCAACACCCTGGGCGATCGCGCCGTAGATTTCCGGGCCGGTATTGTCGATCCGCAGGCTGCGCTCGCCGCTCCTGCGCTCCGTCGCGTCGACCGTGTACTTGTAGGAGAGCGGCCCCGCGTGCTGGAACGAGAACCAGCTCTCGGGATCGCCGCGATGGCCGGGTGTGGTGGATTCAAACCCGGCGTTGGCCAAGGCGGCGCGCGCAGGCCCCGTCGGCACCATCGGGGGCGCAGCCGTGGCGCGCGGCGCGACCGCCGGGGAGCCGATAGACGTGGCCGGGGGCGTTGCACATCCGCCCAACCACATCCCCATCGTGATAAGTGCTACGAATTGAACACGCATCGCTTCCTCGTCATTGGGCCGCGCCTGCAACCATTGCATGCGCGTGGGCCGCGGCGGGCGGCATTCGCGGCATCGCGACTGCCGACCGGGGCCGTCAACCGTCGGTGATGGCGCCTTTGCTCGCCGTCGACACCAGGCGCACGTATTTCGCGAGCAGTCCGCGGGTATAGCGCGGCGGTGGTGCGCGCCATGCGGCGCGGCGGCGCGCGATTTCATCGTCCGGCACATCCAGCTGGATTAAAAGCCTGTGCGCATCGATGGTGATGGAGTCGCCCTCCTCGACCAGCGCGATGGTGCCGCCTTCGAAGGCCTCAGGCGCCACGTGACCCACCACCATGCCCCAGGTGCCGCCCGAGAAACGGCCGTCGGTGATGAGTCCCACCGATTCGCCCAGACCCTGCCCGATCAGCGCAGCAGTGGGTGCCAACATTTCC
>JANNKR010000350.1:0-2234 GCA_031396395.1 Betaproteobacteria bacterium | reverse complement strand
GTCAGCTGTGGCTGCGCGGACTGCTGGCAAGCCAGACCGGTGCGGATGTCATGCGTGGAGAAGCAACGGCCAGTGTGCCCGATCATGACGCGGCTGAGCGGCTGGGACGCAGTCTGGCGGACGATTTTCTCAAGCGCGGCGGCGCGCGTCTCATCGCTGCATGAACATGCGCGAGCGATGAGTGTCTACCCGCTGACGCCTGCCCCGCGTGCCGCCGGGCCGCTCGAGGGCATTCGGGTGATCGTCACCCGCCCCGCACGACAGGCCGCCGGGTTGGCGCAGACCCTTGCCGCGCTTGGCGCCGTGCCGGTCATCGTTCCGGCCATCGTGATCCTGCCGCCACCGGACCGCACGGCGCTGGATCGCGCCCATGCGTCGCTCACGCGCTACGACATGGCGATATTCGTGTCGGCCAACGCGGTCGAGTATGGCGTGCCCGATCCGCGGCAATGGCCTGCGACGCTTCATGCATTCGCCCCCGGCCCGGGAACCGCGGCAGCTTTGGTTGCGGCGGGCATCGCGGCGCCGGCAATACCGACAACCAGTTTCGACAGCGAGGGACTGCTCGCGCTGCCGGCGTTCACGCAGGCGACGGGCAAGCGCGTGCTCATCTTCCGCGGCGAGGGGGGCAGGACGGTGCTGGGCGACACACTCCGCGAGCGTGGTGCCACCGTCGAGTACGTCGATTGCTACCGCCGCGCCGCGCCGCAATCGGGCGGTGACGGTCTGGCAGCCGAACTGCGCGAGCGGCGCGCCGACGCATTGACGCTGACGTCCAGCGAAGGTCTCGACAACCTGTGCGCACTGCTGGACCCTGCAGCACTGCACTTGCTGCAGGCGCTGCCCACCTTCGTCCCGCACCCCCGCATTGCCGACCATGCACGCGACAAGGGCTTCACCGCGATCGCCACGGGAGGCTCGGATGCCGGGCTCATCGCAGGCTTGCTAGAATGGTTTTCCGCCCACCCACGACAACAACACTGAAGCCATGGCCGACCATCACATCCTGATTACCGCACCGCTGCCGCCGTTCCTTTACGATCCGCTGAAGGCCGACTTTCGCTGCCACGATTACAACGCGGCCGCGGACAAACCGGGCTTGCTTGCCGCGGATGGCGGACTCATCCGCGGCCTGGTGCAAGGTGGCGGCACGGTGACGCCCGCGTCGCTGCTTGACGCATTGCCCAAGCTGGAACTGATCTCGGTGTTCGGCGTCGGCTACGACGGCGTGCCGGTCGACTATTGCCGCAAGCGCGGCATCAAGGTCACCAACACGCCGGATGTGCTGACGGACGACGTCGCGGACGTGGCGGTGGGCCTGATCCTGATGACGGGCCGCGGCTTCGTGCAACTCAATCGCTTCGTGCATACCGGCGCGTGGGAAAAGCGGGGTCCCGACCTGATGACCAAGCTGTCCGGCAAGCGCGTGGGCGTCCTGGGCCTGGGCCGCATCGGCAAGGCGATCGCGCAGCGCGTGCAGGCGATGGGCATGGACGTCAGCTACACGGGCCGCAAGCCGCAGGACGTGGCGTATCGCTATGTGCCGACGCTGCTGGCGCTGGCCGCCGAGGTCGATTTCCTGGTCGTGGCGTGTCCGGGCGGCGCGGCGACGAAAAATGTCGTCAACGCGGAAGTGCTGGCGGCACTCGGCAAGAAGGGGACGCTGGTCAACATTGCGCGCGGCTCGATCGTGGACGAAGTGGCGCTGGTCGCGGCCTTGCAGGCCGGCACGATCAAGGGCGCGGGACTCGACGTGTTTGCCGACGAGCCGCACATCCCGGCGGCGCTGATGACGATGGACAACGTGGTGCTGCTGCCGCACGTGGGCAGCGCGACCAACGAAACGCGCAAGGCGATGGGCGACCTGTGCAAGGCCAACCTCGATGCGTGGTTCGGCACCGGAAAAGTGTTGACGCTGATCCCGGAGTTGCAGGGCTGATCGACGCCGGGGGCTTCGTTTGCTGTTCGTCGGGGGACGGAGCGGGGCAAGCCGCCTGGCGCGGGCTTCGTCGCCGCAAGCGTGTGTTCAGGCGCGGGTAGCAAAAAAAGGGGATGGTCAAAACACGACCATCCGCTTTTTTGCCGCCCGCGCCCGGAACACACGCTTGCGGCGACGAAGCCCGCGCCAGGCGGCTCGCCCCGCTCCGTCCCCCGACGAACAGTAGACCCAACCACCGTCCCCCGACGAACAGTAAACGCAGCCCCGTCCCCCGATAAACCGTAATCGAAGCTCG
>JANNKR010000305.1:0-3346 GCA_031396395.1 Betaproteobacteria bacterium | reverse complement strand
GGCATCATCGCATCGCTCGCCACGATTTTTCCGGACGAGGGCATCAACCTCGAGAGCATGGTGTTCGGCAACAACTTCGGTCCGCGCGACGGCGCCCGCAAGCTGCCCAGTGAACGCGGGGCGCCGCTGGTTCCCAAGGCGGAGAAGAAGGAGGTCAAGGTCGTGCCGCCGGGCTCGTTCACATCGGCGGCGATCATCCTGCTGACCGACGGCAGGCGCACCACCGGCCCCGATCCGCTGCAGGCGGCGCGGATGGCGGCGGATCATGGCGTGCGCGTCTTCACCGTGGGCTTCGGCACGGCAGCCGGCGCGCCGATCGACATCGACGGCATGTCGGTCTTCATGCGCTTCGACGAGGAGTCGCTGAAGGGCATCGCCAGCATTACGGCCGCCGAATATTTTCACGCCGCCAGCGCGGCGGACCTGAAGTCGATCTACGAAAACCTCAACAGCCGCTTCCTGCTCGAGCGCAAGGAAACCGAGATCAGCGCGCTGTTCTCGGCCGCAGCGGCGATGCTGGCCGTAGCCGCCGCGACGTTGTCGCTGCTGTGGTTCGGGCGGGTGGCGTAGCGCGCTACGCGAGAGCCTTCCGCATCAGGTGCTTCGTGTTCCCGTGCGGATACACGTCGAGCTCATACGCGGTGGCGTACCCCAGCTTGCGGTAGAACGCCGGCGCCTGGAAGCTGAACGTCTCGAGATAGAACGTTCGGCATCCGCGCGATGTGGCGCGCGCCTCGAAAGCATGCACCAGTTGCGTCGCGATGCCCTGGCGCTGGAAGGTCGGTGCGACCCATAGCTGCTGCAACTCGCAGCACATTCCCCACGTGCGCCCCACCGCGCCGCCGATCACCACGCCATTGTCGTCGCGCGCGAAACATCCCAGCGGTCGCACTTCGTGCAGCGGCGCCGCGGCGTCGTTGGCTGCGCCGAGACCGGCATCGACCACGGCCGCGTCGGCGGGTGGCGGCACATCATGGGTGTCGATCTCAATGCTCATGATTCATCGGCCATCCGGAGCCCCGGCAGCGTCGAGGATTCGCATTGTAGCGATGCTTGCGCGCGGCGCTTCGGACGTTCAGCCGATACCCATCCGCGCCTTTCGGCCAGCAAGCTCCACACCCTCAGGCAACGCCCGCGCCTCATTTCCGGGGCTCGGCGCGCAAGGCATGCGGTTGCCGTTCCGGTCTTGACACTGCCCTCCATTTGTATATACGATATGTCTATTCGTTTTGCATGGGACGAAACCAAGCGCGAAGCCAATTGTCGGCGTCACGGACTCGATTTTTTCGACGCCCCATTGGCATTTGCAGGTTTCACGTTCACGTACGAAGATTCTCGCTTCGACTACGGTGAAGCGCGCTTTGTCACCCTGGGCATCGTGCGCGATGTGGTGGTGTCAATCGCACCCACCGAGTCCCGCGGCGCCATTCGGATCATTTCCTTCCGCAAGGCCACCAAACATGAGCAAGCGATCTACTTCAGGCAAATCCAGAACTGACTGGGCGCGGATCCGTGCGATGGCGGATCGGGACATCATCGTGTCCGCCGAACATCCACAGGCATCGACAACGCACATCATCCGCGGAATCGTCAGGCGCGGCTTGCAGCCGGTACCACCGAAGGCCGCCATTTCATTGCGCGTGGATGCCGATGTCCTCGGCTGGTTCAAGGCGCAGGGCCCGGGTTATCAAACCCGCATCAATGCAATCCTGCGCGCCTACAAGGAAGAGGCCAGTTGAATGCGCCGCTATCCCCGCCTGAACCGGTAGATCGCCAGCTCCCCGCGCAGGTTGGGCAGCGTGGACACGACCTTGCCGCCCGACAGCACCACGCGATTCTCGACAACGCAATTGCGTTCGCGCAGGAACGCATCGAAATCAGCCATGGTGCACAGGTGGATGTTGGGGGTGTCGTACCACTGGTACGGCAGCTTGTCGGACACCGGCATGCGGCCGTTCAATATCTGCCAGCGATGCGTCCAATGTCCGAAGTTGGGAAAGGTGACGATCACCTCGCGGCCCACGCGCAGCATTTCCTCGACGATGGCCTCGGTATGGCGCATGGCCTGCAGCGTCTGCGACAGGATCACGCAGTCGAATGATTCATCGGCAAAGCCGGCAAGGCCGCTTTCCAGATCGCTTTGCAGCACGTTGACGCCGCTGCGGACACTGTCCAGCATGCCAGCGTTTGCAATCTCGATGCCGTAGCCGCGCACGTCCCGTTCACGCTTGAGATAGGCCAGCAGCGCGCCGTCGCCGCAGCCCAGGTCCAGCACCTGCGCACCCGGTTGCAGCCACCCGGCGATGGTGGCGAAGTCGGCACGCTGGTTCTGCTGTTCGCGCGTCTCAACGCGACGCTTGACCTCGGCGCCAAAGCGAAACGTGGAATAGCCGGCTTCGGACGCGATGCCGTCGAGATAGGCCCGCACCACGTCGTGATACTGGGCATTGTCGAGCAGGAAGGCATCGTGCCCGTGCGGCGCGTCGATCTCCGCATAGGTCACGTCGCGCCGATGCTCGACCAATGCCTTGACGATCTCGCGCGAGCGCGCCGGTGAAAATCGCCAGTCGGTGGTGAACGCCACGACCAGGAACTTGCAGGATGCGGGCGCCAGCGCCTGCGCGAGGTCGCCGCCCGTGGCGCGCGCCGGATCGAAATAGTCGAGCGCCTTGGTGATCCGCAGGTAGGTATTGGCGTCGTAATATTCGGCGAACTTTTCCCCCTGATGGCGCAGGTACGACTCGATCTGGAACTCGGGCGCAAAGGAAAACTGCAGGCCATCGCGCAGCGTGCGGCCGAACTTCTCCTCCATCTGCTCGTCGGACAGGTAGGTGATGTGGCCGATCATTCGCGCCACGCGCAGGCCGCGCCGCGGTAGCGTCTGTTGTTTGGCGTAATGCCCGTCGTAGAAATCCGGATCAGTCAGGATGGCCTGGCGGGCCACCTCGTTAAACGCAATGTTCTGCGCCGACAGGTTGGGCGCAGCAGCAATGACCAGTGCGTTGCGGATGCGCTGCGGATAACGGATCGCCCACGCCAGCGCCTGCATGCCGCCCAGGCTGCCGCCCATCACCGCGGCAAATTGCGCGATGCCCAGGCGGTCGGCCAGCCGCGCCTGCGCATCCACCCAGTCTTCCACCGTCACCAGCGGGAAGTCGCTGCCCCAGGTCGCGCCCGTTGCCGGGTTGATCGACCCCGGCCCGGTGGACCCGAAGCAACTCCCGAGATTGTTGACCCCCACGACAAAAAAGCGGTCGGTGTCCAGCGGCTTGCCCGGCCCGATCATGTTGTCCCACCAGCCAAGGCTGTCGGGGTCGTCGGCATAGATGCCGGCGACGTGATGCGA
>JANNKR010000288.1:0-2593 GCA_031396395.1 Betaproteobacteria bacterium | reverse complement strand
CGTCCTGCTGATCGACGAACTCGACCGCACCGACGAGCCCTTCGAGGCGTACCTGCTCGAAGTGCTGTCGGACTTCCAGATCTCGATTCCGGAGATGGGTGTCGTGCGCGCCAAGGAACCGCCCGTGGTGGTGATCACGTCGAACCGCACGCGCGAGATTCACGACGCGATCAAGCGGCGGTGCCTCTACCACTGGGTCGACTATCCGGACGCGTTGCGCGAACTGGCGATCCTGCGCCGTAAGTGTCCGCGCGCGCCCGAGAACCTGGCGCGCGAGATCGTCGCGTTCACGCAGCGGTTGCGCTCGATGGATCTCTTCAAGGCGCCGGGCGTGGCGGAAACGCTCGACTGGGCCGAGGCGCTGATCACGCTCGACCGCGTGGCGCTCGATCCGCAGACCGTCGGCGACACGCTGGGTGTGCTGCTCAAGTACCAGGATGACGTAGGCGCACTGACGCCCGAGGTGGCGGCGCGGCTGGTTGCGGAAGTGCAGGCGGAAGGCATCCGGCTGTGACGTTGCCCGGCGTGCCGGGCTCGCGCCACAACGCGATGCTGCTCCCGAAGGGGCGGCTGGCCGAAAACGTGCTGCACTTCGTCCGCGTGCTGCGCGCCACGGGCATGCCGGTGGGTCCGGCCAAGGTGATCGACGCGGTCGCGGCGGTCGAGGCGGTCGGCCTGTCCAATCGTACCGACTTCCGCGAAGCGTTGGCCGCCGTGCTGGTATCCCGACACGAGCAGCTGCCCCTGTTCGAGCAGGCTTTCGACCTCTTCTGGCGCAATCCCAAGCTGCTGGAAAAGATGGTGGCGGCGCTGCTGCCGCGCGTCTACGGCCGGGTGCCGGAAGAGGAGCCGCCGCCTGAACTGCCGTCGCGGCTGGCGCAGGCGATGCTGCCAAAAAAGGCGCCCGAAGCGCGTCCGAATGAGGAAGACGAAGTCGAGCTGGATGCGGCCTTCACCTTCTCCGCGCGCGAGGTGCTGCAGCAGAAAGACTTTGCGACGATGACCGCCGATGAGGTGGCGCAGGTGAAGGCGATGCTGGCGCGCCTGCGCCTGCCGCTGCCGGCGCGACCCGTGCGCCGGACGCGCGCGGCGTCGCGCGGATCGCGCGTCGACCTGCGCGCAACACTGCGCGGTATGACCGGCGCGGCGGGTGCCGTCGCGCCGTTGGCATGGCGGGCTCGGGTGCGCCGTCCGCCGCCGCTGGTGGTGCTGTGCGACATCTCCGGGTCGATGGATCGCTACGCACGGATGCTGCTGCACTTCCTGCATGCGATCACCAACGATGGCCATCGCGTGCATACGCTGGTCTTCGGCACGCGGCTCACCAACATCACGCGGCATCTCACCCATCGCGACGTCGATGTGGCCCTTTCGCGCGTGACGACGGCGGTGGATGATTGGGCGGGCGGCACCCGCATCGGTGCGTCGTTGCAGGAATTCAACCGCCGCTGGTCACGCCGCCTGCTCGGGCAGAGCGCGGTGGTGCTGCTGATCAGCGATGGCCTCGACGCCGATGCGGGCGAGGGGCTGGCCTTCGAGATGGAACGGCTGTCGAAGTCCTGCGCGCGCCTGATCTGGCTCAATCCACTGCTGCGCTACGCAGGCTTCGAGGCGCGGCCCGCGGGCATCCGCGCGATCCTGCCGCATGTGGATGATTTCCTGCCCGTGCACAACGTGGCGTCGCTGCGCGACCTGGCCACTGCGCTGGATGGACGGAGGAGGGGCGCTGACCCGCGCTCCCCCGCTGCGAGGCTCAGCTCTCCACCCTGACGGTCGAACCGGCTTCGGCCGCGGCCAGATTGGTTATGATCGCCAGCAGGACGGCGCGGGTGGTCGCAACATCGGCCGGTGGCACCCCTTTGATGCCGATCGCGTTGACTGCTTCGGCCAGCGGCACCAGCTTGCGCTTCAGCGCGCGGCCCTTGCGCGTCAGGTAGACGTGAACGCTCTTGCGGTTGCCGGCGAGGTGCCGCCGCTTGACGTAGCCGGCGCGTTCCATCGCCGTGACCGCGGCGAACGTGGTCGGCTCCATCACGCCGGCCTGCACGCTCAATGCCTTTTGCGTCAGGCCATCGGTTTCCCACAGGACACGCAGAAAGCTCCAGTGCCCAAAGGACACGCCGTGCAGTGCCAGGCGCGCCGACAGCGCGCGAACGAACGCCCGCGTGGCATCCTTGACGAGATGGGCCAGGCGATCGTGCGGAACGGCTTCGCGCCAATGCCGCAGCATCGCTTCGGCATCGTTGTCCGCGGGCATTGCCTGCAGGGGTCGAGGGCCCATGGACATGGCGGTCAATCGCGTACGGCAACCTGCCGGTGCAGCGACACTGGCGATCCTGCCGCCGCCGCTTCGATGATGGCGATGGTCGCCTCCAGCGTCGCGCAGCCCCATGCGCCGTCGTGTCGCGGCGCAATGCCGCCATGCACCGCGGCCACCAGCTCGTCGATCACTTCGGCGCGCGGCACGGGATTGATCGGAATCGGCTCGAACCGGCGTTGCTCGTCCTCGTAGATCCAGACCCCGGTCGGGACCGGCCGCAAGTCGGCACGCTCGCAATGGGCCAGCACGAATCCGAAATGCGCATGGCCCGCG
>JANNKR010000275.1:0-15407 GCA_031396395.1 Betaproteobacteria bacterium | reverse complement strand
GTGATCGCGCCCTTGTTCAACAAGTTCTCGCCCATGGGCGACAACCCGGCGCGGGAACGGATCGAGGCGCTGCTCGCGCGATGTGGCTTCCGCAGCGCCGGATTATTCGTCATGGACGGGTCGAAGCGATCCGGGCACGGCAACGCGTACTTCACGGGTTTCGGCAAGGCCAAGCGCATCGTGTTCTTCGATACGTTGCTTGAGCGTCTGGCCCCCGACGAAATCGAAGCGGTGCTGGCGCACGAACTCGGCCACTACAAACGCCTGCATGTGGTCAAGCGCGTTGGCTGGTCGGCGGCGTTGTCGCTGCTGGTGCTGGCGCTGCTCGCGTGGCTCGCGCAGGCCCCCTGGTTCTACCTGGGTCTTGGCATTCCGGCAAATCTGCTGCCGGTGGCGATGAGCCGGCCCGGCGTGGCGCTCGAGCTCTTCATGCTGGCGCTGCCGGTGTTCATGATCGTGCTCGAACCGCTCTCGGCGGTGTATTCGCGCCGGCATGAGTTCGAGGCCGATGCGTTCGCCACCGAGCATGCATCGGCGGTCTCGCTCACGGCGGCGCTCGTCAAGCTCTACGAGGACAACGCCGCCACATTGACCCCGGACCCGCTCCATTCTGCCTTCTATGATTCACATCCTCCCGCTGCGGTGCGCATCGCCCATATCGCTGCTCGCGCCGGACCTGCGCCGGTGCCGGCATGAACGCACCCTTCCCACCGCTGGCGGGCGCGCTGCTCGCCATCGCCTGCGCCACTTGCCCGCCATTACTCGCGCAACCGGCTGCGCCGGCCGCCAGCGCGGAGGTCACCGCCGGACGCGCGCTGTCCGATCGTGATTGCGTCGCATGCCACCGGCAGAAATACGGTTCGCCGGAAGCGATCTACTTGCGCGCGGACCGACGGGTGAACACCTTTGCGCAGCTGCGCGCGCAGGTCGCGCGGTGCAACGCCGAACTGCCGACACAATACTTCCCGGAAGAGGAAGACCAGCTCACCGAGTACCTCAATTTCACCTACTACCGGCTGCCGCGTTGACGATGCCTTCACCATCGGTAGCGAATCCGCAGCAGCAGGCGCTGGCGGCCGAGTACTGCCGGGACGGCGCGACGAGGCTCGCGGCGGCCGAAGCTGCGGCACTGGCGACAAGCCTGCCCGGATGGACCATCGTCGACGGCGCGTTGCGCAGGCAATTTTCGTTTGCGGACTTCGATGCCACGATGGCTTTCGTCAATGCCATCGCCTTCGTCGCGCGATCGCAGAACCATCATCCGGAGCTGGCCGTGCACTACGCGCGCTGCGACGTGACGTTCTCGACGCACGATGCCGGCGGACTGACCCGCAACGACTTCATTTGCGCGGCGCGTACCGAGCGGCTCTTCGCTTGACCGAAATTTCCGCATACGCATCGGGCCCGGTGTCGTCCACCGGCCTCGTCGTGGCCACGATGCGCCGCCGCTATGACGTCGAACGCGCAGACGGCAGCGTCGTGCCCTGCGTGCTCCGCGGCCGGTTGTTGCAGCTGGCTGTGGGCGATCACGTCACGTTCGAGCAGGATGCGGGCGGCGCCGCGATCGTGGCGATGTCGCCGCGCCGCAACCTCATCTATCGGTCCGACGCGTTCAAGGCCAAGCTTCTCGCCGCCGACGTCACCCAGATCGCCGGCGTGGTCGCGCCCGACGTTGCGCTCGACACCGAGCTGATCCACCGCTGGATGATCGCCGCCGAGGCCGCACAATGCCGCTTCGTCGTGCTGGCCAACAAGTCGGACCTGCCCGCGTTCGGGCTGCTGCAGTCGCGCCTGGCCGGCGTGGCGGCGCTCGGCTATCCGATCGTCGGGTTTTCCGCGCGCGACGACGTGTCGCCCGTGTGGTCGTGGCTGCGCGACCAGCATACGGTGCTGGTCGGGCAGTCGGGCATGGGCAAGTCCACGCTTGTCAATGCGCTGTTGCCGTCGGTGTCTGCGCGTACCGCGGAGGTATCCACCGCGCTCAACACGGGCAAGCACACGACCACGTCGACCTCGTTGTATCGACTGCCGGCGCTGGGTGCGGACGCGTGGATCGTCGATTCGCCGGGCATGAAGGCCTTCGCCCTCGCGCATCTCGATCCGCAGACGCTGGCCGATGCCTTCGTCGAGATCCGTCCATTGCTCGGGCAATGCCGCTTTCGCGATTGCCGCCACGGCGCCGAACCGGGTTGCGCGATCACCGCGGCGGTAGCCGATGGCAGGATCGTGCCGCATCGGCTGGCACTGATGCAGCGCTTGATTGCCGAAGCGGGCGGCTTCGCACGCCGCTGACACCACGGTCAAGGCGCGAGGTTGGCGAGCGTCAGTAGCAGGATCAGCAGCAGCCACAGCACCAGCGCGCGCCAGACGAGGCCGACGGCGGAGGGCAGCACTTCCGGCTCCACCGGATCGCCCATGCCGATGTCGGGGCGCGGATCGGGATCGCCATCCAGCGTGGGCAATGGCCCGCCGAGCTGGACGCCAAGCGCCCCGCCACCAGCGGCGAGCAGGATGCCCACGGCCCTGCCGCCCTCGTGGGTCGACCATTGCGCCGCCTGCGTGCGCCAGCAGGCGATGGCGTCCTCGAAATCCCCCACCACGGCAAAGGACAACGCGGTCAACCGCACGGGAATCCAGTCAAGCCACGCCAGCAGCACCTGTGCTGCCTGGCCGAATTCAGCGCGCGCCAGCACCGGTGGCGTCGGCGCCACTCCAGGCACCGGACCACGCCATTCATCCGCCAGCAATACCGCGGCGCGATAGAGCACCGCCCCCGCGGGACCGGGCAGCACGACGAACCAGAACAGCACGGCGAACACCTGCCGATAGGCGTCGATCAGCCCGCGCTCGATCGCCAGCCGCGCGACATCCTGCGCGGAGAGGTCAAGTGTGGAACCCCCGCGCCACACACCGAGCGCGCGACGCGCCGCCTGGAGGTCACCTGCCTGCAACGCGGCGACGATGGCCGACAACGCATGGCTGAAGCGGCGAAATCCCATCAGCAGGTAAAGGATCGCCGCATTGACGACGAGTCCCAGCACAGGATGAATTGCGTCCGCAACGAAGTAGACGACAGCGGCACCGGCTACCGGCGGCACGAGCGCCGCGATCAGGGCAAAGACACCGTGCTGCCGGGTGCCGCCGTTCAGCTTCCGCTCGACCAGGCGCGCGTAGCGGATGAACAGGCGCTCTCCGGTCGTGCGCCAGTCGAATGCTTTCCACTGCTCGAGGCCCAACGCAATGAGGATGGCAAAGAAGCTCAATGGATCCGTCCCGATCAGCGCAGGAAGTCCCGGCACACGTCGCGAAAGAGCGGCGTGCCGGCCTCGCCCAGCCATTCGAAAATCGCCATCTCGCGCGTGACGACCCGCACGCCTTCGTCGCGCATGCGTGTCAGCGCGACGTCGCGGTCCTGGCTTCGCCGCGATCCGACGGCATCAGCCACGACGTAGACCTCGCGTCCCTCGTCGAGCAGATCCAGTGCGGTCTGCAGCACGCATACGTGGGCTTCCATGCCGATCACCACGACCTGCGCCCGGTCGTATCCGGGTAGCCCCGGCAGGCATTGCGCGGCGACGCCGGAAAAGTGGTTCTTGGCGCCGATTGCGTTGTCCGGCAGCAGCGTCCGGATCGCCGGCACCAGCGGCCCGAGTCCCTTGGCATAGTGCTCCGTCGCCGCCACGGGAACGCCGATACGCTGGGCCGAACGGATCATGGTGATCACGTTGGCCACCACCACCTCGAATTCGGCGACCGCCGGGGCGAGCTTCGCCTGCACGTCGATCACCAGCAGCATGGAACGTTCGGCGTCGATCAGCACGGGAATCCCCTGGGCCGCACGTCAGGTCTTCAGCTCATCGAGATCGCGGTATTGCTCGAGCGCCTCGGGATTGGCCAGTGCCTCGATGTTGCGCACGTCGCGACCATGCACGACGTTGCGCACGGCCAGTTCAACGATCTTGCCGGACTTGGTGCGCGGGATGTCGGCAACCGCGATGACGCGTGCCGGCACATGCCGCGGCGTCGTGTTGACGCGGATGGTCTGCTTGATGCGCTCAGTAAGCTCGGGGGTAAGTTCCTCGCCTTCACGCAAACGGACGAACAGCACGACGCGCACTTCACCTACCTCGCCCGGCGGCCAATCCTGGCCGATCACCAGGCTCTCGACCACCTCCGGCAACTGCTCGACCTGCCTGTAGATTTCCGCCGTGCCGATGCGCACGCCGCCGGGATTGAGGGTGGCGTCGGAGCGGCCGTAGATCACGATCCCGCCGTGCCCGGTCAGCTCGACCCAGTCGCCATGGCACCAGACGCCGGGAAAGCGCTCGAAATAGGCGGCGTGATACTTGGCGCCGTCCGGATCATTCCAGAATCCGACGGGCATCGCGGGAAACGGCGACTTGCAGACCAGCTCGCCCTTCTCCTGCACGACAGGCGTGCCGCCTTCGTCGTAGACGTCCACGTCGAGACCCAGTCCCCGGCACTGCAACTCGCCGCGCCACACGGGCAGCGTGGGCACACCCAGTGCGAAGCAGGAAACAATGTCGGTGCCACCGGAAATGGACGACAGGCAGAGGTCCTGCTTCACGCACTGGTAGACATAGTCGAAGCTTTCCGGCGACAAGGGACTGCCGGTGGAGAACATCGTGCGGATCGTGCCGAGATCGAAGTCCTTGCGCGGAACGATCGCGATCTTCTTCTGGGCATCGATGTATTTGGCCGACGTGCCGAAGTGGGTCATCCGCTGCGCATCCGCCAGGGTCCACAGGATGCGGCCGCGGTCGATGAACGGCGAGCCATCGTAGAGCAGCAGCGTGGCGCCCACCGCCATGCCCGACACCAGCCAGTTCCACATCATCCAGCCGCAGGTCGTGAAATAGAACAGGCGATCGTCGCGCTTCAGGTCGCCGTGCAGCAGATGCTCCTTCAGGTGCTGCAGCAGCGTGCCGCCGGCGCCATGCACGATGCACTTGGGCACGCCCGTGGTGCCGGACGAATACAGGATGACCAGCGGATGTGCGAACGGCAATTGCACATAGTCGATGGGCCCGGCCAGGTACGGCGCCAGCCAGACGTCCCAGGGCAGCGCCGTCCGTATCGACGCGAGGTCGTCCGATGCAACGGCGGTCGGCTGCAGGTACGGCACGACGACCACGCGCTCGACTGAAGGCAGGCGCGCCACGATCTCGCGGACCTTGTCGAGGACCGGCACGGCCTTGCCGTTGTACCAATAGCCATCGACGGTGAAGAATACCTTGGGCGCGATCTGGCCGAATCGATCGAGGACGCCCTGCACGCCGAAGTCGGGCGAGCATGACGACCACACCGCGCCACGCGATGCGGTGGCCAGCATCGCCACGATGGCTTCGGGCATGTTGGGCACGAAGGCCGCGACGCGATCACCGGCTACGACCCCCTGTGCGGCGAGCGCGTTGGCGGTCCGCGCGACCAGCGCGTGCAGTTCGGCGTGCGACACGGTCCGCTTGACCTTGTCCTCGCCCCAGAACACCAGTGCATCGGCGATGTCGTCCGCGCGGCGGCGCTCCAGCAGGTTCTGCGCGTAGTTGAGCGTGGCGTCGGGGAACCACGTTGCGCCGGGCATCCGATCCGCATGCTCGAGCACCCGCGCGCCGGGTTCGCCAAGCACACCGGCAAACATCCAGATGGCACGCCAGAAGTCCCATTTATGATCGACCGACCAGCGCCAGAGCTGGTCGTAGGTGCCGAC
Organism: Betaproteobacteria bacterium; assembly: GCA_031396395.1. Taxonomy (GTDB): domain Bacteria; phylum Pseudomonadota; class Gammaproteobacteria; order Burkholderiales; family Casimicrobiaceae; genus VBCG01. The sequence continues at coordinate 9,679 of JANNKR010000275.1, read as the reverse complement.
ATCCACGCCGTGGCGCTGGGCGATTTCCGCGGCAAACCGCGTGATGTTGGCGCGGGCGATGCGCTCAGGCGACGGCGTCCAGAGGGGTTCCATCGGTTCAGCCGGTCAGCGCGCGCAGCGACGCGGCCAGCGCCTCGGGCAATGGCACGGGGCGGCCGGAGTCGACATCGATCCAGACCATCTTCGCCGCACCGGTGGCGAACTTCGTGCCGGCCGAATGGATTTCGTAGTAGCTGCCGACACTGGTGCGACCGGGATTGCCCAGGAACATGCTGACCTCGAGGTCCGCCGGATACACCAATGGCACCAGGAAATCGCAGCTGGCGTTGACGATCACCGGCCCCTGCCCGCCGTCATAAGGCCGGCCCGCGTGGGCCTGCGCCTGCGCATAGACCCACTCGATGCGCGTCTGTTCCATGTAGCGGAAGTAGTTGGTGTTGTTGACGTGCCCAAGCACGTCCATGTCGCCCCAGCGGACGGTCAGGTGCGACGTATGGACGAGCAAGCGTGGGGAAGTCATCGAGGAAGGCCTTGGACAGAACCGATCACCGCGCAGGATCGAATGCCATGCCGGACGAGGCAGAGGGCTTCGGCGAATTATAATGGCCGCTGCTCAATTTGACCTCCGAAAGCATCGCCATGACCCGCGAAAGCATGGAATACGACGTCGTCGTGGTGGGCGGCGGTCCGGCCGGCCTGTCCGCGGCGATACGGCTGAAGCAACTGGCGGCGGAACGGAGTCGCGAGGTCACGGTTTGCGTCCTCGAGAAGGGCTCCGAAGCGGGCGCGCACACGATGTCCGGCGCAGTGATCGATCCCAAGGCGCTCAACGAGTTGTTTCCCGATTGGCAGACCCGGGAAGCCCCGGAGGCAACACCAGTCACCGAGGACCGGTTTCTCGTGCTGACGGCGGACAAGGCGTATCGGATCCCCAACGCCCTGCTCCCGCCACTGATGAGCAACCACGGCAACTACATCGTGAGCCTGGGCAACGTGTGCCGCTGGCTTGCGCGCGAGGCCGAAGCGCTGGGGGTCGAGATCTATCCGGGGTTTCCGGCCGCAGAGATCCTCTACGACGCGCAAGGCGCCGTCCGCGGCGTGGCCACCGGTGATATGGGCGTCGCGCATGACGGCACGCACAAGCCGGACTACCAGCCGGGCATGGAGCTGCTGGCGAAGTACACGCTGTTCGCCGAAGGCGCGCGCGGCTCGCTGTCACAGGAGCTGATGGGCAGGTTCAACCTGCGCGACGGCATCGATCCGCAGAAGTACGGCCTGGGCGTTAAGGAGCTGTGGCAGGTGGCGCCGGACCGGCATCATCCGGGCCTCGTCATCCACACGCAGGGCTGGCCACTGACCTCCGATACCGGCGGCGGGTCGTTTCTCTATCACCTGGCCGACGGCACCGTGGCCGTCGGCTTCGTCGTCCACCTCAACTACGAAAATCCGCACCTGTCGCCGTACGACGAATTCCAGCGCTTCAAGACGCATCCGGCGATTCGCGGGACCTTCGAAGGTGGCAAGCGGCTGGCGTATGGCGCACGCGCGATCAACGAAGGCGGCCTCCAGTCGGTGCCGAAGCTCACGTTTGCCGGCGGCGCGCTGATCGGTTGCGCCGCGGGTTTCGTGAACCTGCCGCGCATCAAGGGCAGCCACAACGCGATGAAGACCGGCATGCTGGCTGCCGAGGCGGCCTTCGCGGCGCTTGGCGCGGGTCGCGCGCACGACGAACTCACCACGTACGCCGACGCCTGGCGCCAGTCGTGGGTCTACGAGGACCTGTACAAGGTCCGTAACGTGAAGCCCGGCCTGCAATGGGGCATGACGCTCGGCAGCATGCATGGCGGCATGCACATGTGGCTGAACGATCTCGGCCTCGGCGCGCTGGTGCCCTGGACGCTGCGCCACGGCAAGGCCGACCACGAATCCCTGCAGCCCGCCGCGCAGATGCCGCGGATCGACTATCCGAAGTACGACGGCGTGCTGACGTTCGACAAGCTCTCGTCGGTCTTCCTGTCCAATACCAATCACGTGGAAGACCAACCGGTGCACCTGCAATTGCACAATCCGGCCATTCCAGTCGACGTGAATCTCAAGCTCTATGACGGACCGGAAGCGCGCTACTGTCCCGCCGGCGTGTATGAATTCGTGCCCGATGAAGGCGCGGGCGGCGACACGCGGCGCCTGCAGATCAACGCGCAGAACTGCGTGCACTGCAAGACCTGCGACATCAAGGATCCGCGGCAGAACATCCACTGGGTGACACCCGAGGGCGGCGGTGGCCCCAACTACACCAGCATGTAGCGGTTCAGTCGTTCCACAGCCACGCGGCGCCGCGCACGCCGCTCGAATCCCCGTGCGCATGCCGGGCGAGACGCGTGTCGACGCGATCGGAGAAGACCCACGACCCCCAGTGCGCCGGCACGTTTTGATACAGCCGGTCGATGTTGGAAAGCCCGCCGCCCAGCACGATCACGTCCGGGTCGAGCAGGTTGATCACGTGGGCCAGCGCGCGCGCGAGGCGCTCCTCGTAGCGCGAGAGCGTGGCGGCAGCGTTGTTATCGCCCGCGTCCGCCGCGGCAACGATCCATTCGGCGGTGGTCGCACCAGGATGTCGCAGCAGGTGGTCACGCACGAGGCCCGGCCCGGACAGCCACGTCTCGATGCAGCCGTCGTGGCCGCAGAAGCAGCGCGCACCAGGACGCTCGTCGTCCCGCGGCCATGGCAAAGGATTGTGGCCCCACTCACCGGCAATCGCATTGGGTCCGTCGAGAACGTGTCCGGCCACCACGATGCCGGCCCCGACCCCGGTACCCAGGATCACGCCGAATACGACATTGGCGCCGGCGCCCGCGCCATCGACCGCCTCGGACAGCGCAAAGCAGTTGGCGTCGTTGGTGATGCGCACGGGCCGCGCCAGCACGGCCTCAAGGTCGCGCGCGATCGGCATGCCGTTGAGGCACGCTGAATTCGATCCGCGCAGCAAGCCGGTGGCGCGCGAAATCGACCCCGGCGTGCCAACCCCCACGCCTGCCGCGCCGGTGGTCACGCCAAGATCCGCTTCCGCCGCCTCGACCAACCGCGCCACCGCCGCGAGCGTGCCCGCGTAATCGTCGCGGGGCGTGGGCGCGCGGCGCCTCCAGAGCACCTGCCCGTCGCGACCCAGCGCGACGACCTCGATCTTGGTCCCGCCGAGGTCCACGCCCAATCGAATGTCCTGGACCATCGCGCCTGCCACTCCTCCGTATGCGCGGACCGGCCGGGTTGACCCCCTCTCCGCGATGCCTGGATACTACAACTCCGGCACGCGGCCATCGCGCTGCGCGCACCCGTCTACCGTACACAGGTCGCCGCGCAAGCCACGTACCGGGCTGCCTGCGCTATCGTAGCGCCATGCACTGGCTCCTGATCGCGCTGCTTGCCGCCAGCCTGTGGGGCGGCTGGAACTGGTGGACCTCCGAGCGGCATGAGCGGGTCCCCCCCGGCATCGTCGCGCCAGCCGATCCGGTTCAGCGCAATCTCGACACCCGCGTCACCTTCCAGGCCAAGGACCACACCTTCATCAAGCGCGCCGAATTTGACGTCACCGCGCGCGTGCTGCGCAAAGAGATCTACCGCATCGACGGCGGCGCGAACCTGGCGCCGGTGGATCTAGGCCTTGGCTGGGGTCAGCTGTCGGATACCCGCATCGTTGACCAGCTCGAGTTTTCCCAGATGGGTCGCTTCCTGTACTGGCGTCCGCGCAACCAGGCGACGTTTCCACTCACGCCGCAGGACACCACCGCGCATGCGGCGCAGGTGCATGCGATTCCCGCCAATGCTTCGATCGAACGCACGCTGCGCTACCTGCGTCCTGGCCAGGTCGTGACGTTGCAGGGCTTCCTGGTGGATGTGCGTGGACCCGCCGGCTTCACGTGGAATACGTCGCTGTCGCGCACCGACACCGGCGATGGCGCGTGCGAGGTGATGTGGATTGAAAGAGTGCGCGTGAACTGAACCTCGCCTATCAGGGCGCACCTTTTATCGCTCAAGCCTTGCGCTGCGCCTACGCCACGGTCATTCGCCACAGGGTGGGACCGGCCAGCACGCCCCAGACGGCCGCGGCGAACACCGCAGCGATGAACACCGCCGCGCTACCCAGGTCCTTGGCCAGTTTCGACAGCGGATGCCGCTCAGCCGAAATGCGGTCGATCGCCGCCTCGACCGAGGTGTTGAGAATTTCAACGACGAAGATCGCGACGGTGGCGCCGATCAACAGCAGTTTTTCGAGCACGCCCAGCGGCAGCCACAGTGCCAGCGGAATGGCCACCAGCAGGACGTAGATTTCCAGCCGTGCAGCCGGCTCGTCCCACGCCGCGCGCAGGCCCGCCAGTGAATAAAAAAACGCGTGCCACAGTCGACGCATCGACGCCCCCACCGTTGAAGACGGGCGCGAGCGTGCACGCTGCACGTGAATGGTTGATGACAGCGCGAGGGCGGTGGCGCAACCGGCGCGCCCCCCCGCCGCGTCAGAAGGCTTCTTCCGCCAGCGCCAGGACGCTGTCGCCGCCGTGCACGATCGTATGCGCCAGCCCGGAGGCCTGCGGCAGCAGGCAGTCGCTGTAATAGCGCGCGGTGGCAATCTTGGCCTGGAGGAAATGGGCGTTCCCGTCGCCGGCCGCGATCTGGTCGGCCGCGATCAACGCGGCGCGCGCCATCTGCCAGCCGCCGGCCACCACCCCCCAGAGCTTGAGGTAGGCGACGGCGCCGGCATGGGCAGCGCGCGTCTGCTGGCCGTAGGCGGGCACCATCCAGTCGATGGCCGCTTCGAGGTCCGCCGTCGCCGCGGCAAGGTCCACGCCGATCGACTGCAGTGCAGGTTCGGTGCGCGACGCCAGCTTGGCGGCGATCTTGTCAATTTCGGCGGTGATGGCGCGCGCGACGGCCCCGGCATCACGCGCCGTCTTGCGGCCGATCAGGTCATTGGCCTGGATGGCGGTGGTGCCCTCGTAGATCGTGATGATCCGCGCATCGCGCATGTGTTGCGCGGCGCCTGTTTCCTCGATGAAGCCCATGCCGCCATGGACCTGCACGCCCAATGAGGTGACTTCCTGCGCGACCTCGGTGGACCAGCCCTTCACGATCGGGATCATGAACTCGGCAAAGGCCTGATGCCGCGCCCGTGCCACCGGATCGGGATGGCGCCTGGCATTGTCGAGCGCTGCCGCCGTCACGTAGGCCACCGCCCGCGTGGCTTCCGTGTACGCGCGCATGGTCATCAGCATCCGGCGGATGTCGGGATGCCCGATGATCGCGCCGGTCGGGGCACCTTTCTCGAGGCCCACGGCCTTGCCCTGCACCCGCTCGCGCGCGTAGGCCACCGCGCGCTGATAGGCGCGCTCGGAAATGCCCACTCCTTCGAGCCCCACCGAAAAGCGCGCCAGGTTCATCATGATGAACATGTACTCGAGGCCGCGATTCTCCTCGCCCACCAGGTAGCCCACCGCGCCGCCCTTGTCGCCATAGGCCATCACCGCGGTCGGGCTGGCATGGATGCCCATCTTGTGCTCGATTGACACGCAATGCACGTCGTTGCGCGCGCCCAGCGTGCCGTCGGCATTGACCAGGACCTTGGGCACCACGAAGAGCGAGATGCCCTTGACGCCTTCCGGCGCATCCGGTGTGCGCGCCAGCACCAGGTGAATGATGTTCTCGGTGTAATCGTGCTCGCCGAAGGTGATGTAGATTTTCTGCCCCGACACCTTGTAGGTGCCGTCGCCCTGCGGCACCGCCCGGGTGCGCACGGCAGCCAGGTCCGAGCCCGCCTGCGGCTCGGTCAGGTTCATCGTGCCGGTCCACGTGCCGGCCACCATCTTCGGCAGGAAAATTTCCTTCAGTTCCGGCGTGCCACGCAACTCGATCGCCTCGATCGCGCCCTGGGTCAGCAACGGGCACAGGTCGAACGCGAGGTTGGACGCATGCCACATTTCCTCGACGGCCGTGGCCACGAGCTGGGGCAGCCCCTGCCCGCCGTACTCCGGGTTCTTGGTGAGGCCGTTCCAGCCATTGGCGCAGAACTGCGCATAGGCGTCCTTGAACCCCGCCGGCGTCCTGACGTGGCCGCCTTCGGACCACGTCGAGCCCTCCCGGTCACCCGGCCAGTTGAGCGGGTCGAGCACATTGGTGGCGAACTTGGAGGCTTCATCGAGAATGGCGGCCACGGTATCGGGCGCCGCGTCATCAAAGCCTGGCAACTGCGAAATCTGCTGCAGGCCGGCAAGTTCGTTCAGCACGAAGGTGATCTCGGCCAACGGGGCGTGGTAGGTGCTCATGCGCGAAGGTTCCTCATGCGGGGTAAAGCGCTAGCGTACGGTCGCCACGCTAGACGAAACGTTCTAATCGGCTGGACAACGACGGGGCGCACCCGCAACGGCTGCGCTACCCCAATTCTGCCGTCAGCTGCGGGACGAGTTCGAAGAGGTCGCCCACGAGGCCATAGTCGGCGATCTGGAAGATCGGCGCGTCCGCATCCTTGTTGATCGCGACGATCACCTTGCTGTCCTTCATGCCCGCCAAGTGCTGGATCGCGCCGGAGATGCCGATGGCGATGTACAGGTCGGGGGCCACGATCTTGCCGGTCTGGCCGACCTGATAGTCGTTGGGCACATAGCCCGCGTCCACCGCGGCCCGCGACGCGCCGATGGCGGCGTTGAGCTTGTCCGCAAGCGCTTCGAGCATCTTGAAGTTCTCGCCGCTGCCCAAGCCGCGGCCACCGGAAATCACGACGCGCGCGCTGGTCAGCTCGGGCCGCTCGGACTTGGTCAGTTCCTGCCCGGTGACCTTCGAGTGGCCGGTATCCGGCGCCGCGGGCACCACTGTGACCGCCGCCGCACCGCCTGCCCCTGCGGCATCGAAGGCCGTGGTACGCACGGTCAGCACCTTGACCGGGTCCGTTGACTGCACGGTGGCAAACGCGTTGCCTGCGTAAATGGGGCGGACGAAGGTGTCGGGCGTGTCGATGCCGATCACTTCGGAGATCTGCGCCACATCGAGCTTGGCGGCAATGCGCGGCAGGATGTTCTTGCCGTAGCCCGTCGCCGCCGCGACCACGTGGGTATAGGCGCCGGGGAAGAGCGCAAGCGCATTGGCAGCCATGTTTTCGGCGGTGGGCTGCGCAAGCCACGGCGCCTCGACCAGCAGCACCGACGCGACGCCCGCGACCTTGGCGGCGGCATCGGCCGCGCTGCGCGCGTCGTGTCCGGCCACCAACACATGGACGTCACCGCCCAGTTTTCCGGCGGCGGCGATCGCGTGCAGCGTGGCCGCCTTGAGCGATTGATGGTCGTGTTCTGCAATGACGAGAATGGCCATGATGTTCGATGTCCTAGGCAATGACCTTGGCTTCGCTGCGCAACTTGGCCACCAGTTCCTTGACATCGGCGACCTTGCCGCCGCCCTTGCGCTTGGCGGGCTCCGCCACCTTCAGCGTGAGGAGTCGAGGCGCCACGTCCACACCCAGCGTGGCGGGGTTGGTGATGTCCAGCGCTTTCTTCTTGGCCTTCATGATGTTGGGCAGCGTCGCGTAGCGCGGCTCGTTCAGGCGCAGATCGGTGGTGACGATCGCCGGCAGCTTCATCTCGATGGTTTCGAGACCGCCGTCCACTTCGCGCTTGACGGTGGCCACCCCGCCCGCGATTTCCACCTTGGAGGCGAACGCGGCCTGCGGCCAGTCGAGCAGCGCGGCCAGCATCTGTCCTGTCTGATTGGCGTCGTCGTCAATGGCCTGCTTGCCCAGAATCACCAGTTGCGGCGACTCGGATGCGACGACCGCCCGCAGCAACTTGGCCACCGCCAGCGGCTGCAGCTCGACGTCGGTCTCCACCAGGATCGCGCGGTCCGCGCCAAGCGCCAGCGCAGTGCGCAGCGTCTCCTGGCATGCGGCCAGGCCGCAGGAAACGGCCACGACCTCGGTGGCGACCCCCTTCTCCTTCAGGCGCACCGCCTCCTCGACGGCAATTTCGTCGAAGGGATTCATCGACATCTTGACGTTGGCGGTATCCACGCCCGAACCATCGGGCTTCACCCGCACCTTGACGTTGTAATCGACGACACGCTTGACCGGCACCAGGATTTTCATCGGACTCACCGCGGGGGATGGAACGGGACCAAGCTGCGATTATAGCGTTTCGACCGTCCCCGACCGGCTGGTCGGGCTGCCGAGGACAAGGCGCCGCAAGCCAGGCCTGTCCGCCGACGGTTGCCGCGCCACCTCAACGCAACGTACGATGGCGGTCGATGCAGTGCTCGACGGCCTTACGCGAGCCGCGCCGCGATCACCGAACTCCGAACCGGACCTGCCTTGACTTCGACCACGCTCCGCACTGCCGATATCGGCGAAATCCTTGCCCACATCCCGCACCGCTACCCGTTCATCCTGATCGACCGGATGGAGGCGTGCGAGCCCGGTCAATGGGTGCGCGTGATCAAGAATGTGACTGCCAAGGAATGGTTCTTCGAAGGGATCCCGGTGGATCGCCGGGTCATGCCCCAGATGCTGGTGGTCGAGGCGCTGGCGCAGTCCTCCGGCGCGCTGTGCTACTACTCGGGCTTGTTCGATGCTGTCGCCAAGCCGATCATCTTCTTCGCCGGCATCGACAAGTGCCGCTTTGGCCGTCCGGTGCGGCCCGGCGACCAGCTGGTGCTCGAATGCAAGCTGCGTCGCACCATGCGCGGTGTCGTCAAGGTGTCGGGCCACGCGTCCGTCGACGGCGAAATGTCGGTGGAACTGCAATTGACCGCGGCTATCCGCGACATGACAGCGTCGGCAGAAGCGGTTGCAGTGCATAACGCGGCCAATCGCGAGGCCTGATCGACACCGCGCCAGCGCGCTGATCAACGCGCCGGGCCATGGCGCACGCAGCGCCATGTGACTACAACGGCTGCCAGGCCCCTCCGACCAGGCCCTCCACCGGCCGGAACGTGGCCTTGTAGGCCATCTTGCGGCTCTCCGCGATCCAGTAACCCAGGTAGAGGTGGGGCAGCGACAATGCGCGGCAGCGCTCCACCTGCCACAGCACATTGAACGTCCCGTAACTCGTTCCCGGGACATCCGGCTCGAAGAACGTGTAGACGGATGACAACCCGTCCACCAGTCGATCGACCAGGCTCACCATCCGCAGCACCCCATCCTGGCGAAACTCGTAGAGGTCCGTGGCGACATTGCTGTGAAGCAGGAAGTGCTGATACTGCTCGCGGCTGTCCTGGTCCATGCCGCCGCCCGGGTGGCGGAAGCGCTGGTAGCGCAGGTAAAGCGCGTAGTGCTCGGAGTCGTACGCCAGTTCCCGCCGGGTCACGGCGAGTCCGGCATGCAGCCGCAGCGCCTTGCGCTGCGTGCGGTTGGGCACGAAGTCGGCTACCGGCAGTCGCACCGGCACGCAGGCGCGGCAATGGTCGCAATACGGACGATAGGTGAAGGCGCCGCTGCGGCGGAACCCGAGCCGGACCAGCTCGCTGTAGACCCGCGTGTCGATGAGGTGACTGGGTGTGGCCACCTGCGAGCGCGCCGCGCGGTCGGGCAGATAGCTGCAGGGATACGGCGCCGTTGCATAGAACTGCAGCGATGTCAGCGGTAGGTCGTTGAGCTTGCTCAACTCAATCCATTCGTCACGTTGGCCCGGCCGGTGCCCGCCCCGGATGCGGC
>JANNKR010000225.1:0-16930 GCA_031396395.1 Betaproteobacteria bacterium | reverse complement strand
CATATCAGTGCGATAGCTCATCCAATGAGCCAGTTGCCGCTGCTGCGAAATGTTGTTGCCCGTAGCCTGCATTTGCGAGTGACGCTCGTAATGGTCATGACTAAGGCCAGATACATATTGCACTCCTTGCGGGACGAGGAGCGCAATGCAGATACAGCACGTCGGACATAAGCTCAGAGGGTTTTACCGGCTCGCGGATTACGCTCTACGCTGGGGAATGATTGCCCCCGATGCCCAGCGCCGACTGGAGATTCTCGGCTTTTGGCGGCGACATGGATTGGCCGCTACCTGCGATGCGTTCCATCTGAGCGAGCGCACCCTGTATCTGTGGCGGGCCAAGCTCAAGGCCGAAGGCGGCAACGCGGCGGCCCTGGTGCCCGGATCGACCGCGCCCAAGCAGCGCCGCTGCCGTGTCTGGCCGGCGCCGCTCGTGGCCGAGATCCGCCGCCTGCGTACCGCGCATCCGAATCTGGCCAAAGAGAAAGTGTTTGAATTGCTGTTGCCCTGGACTGCGGAGCAGCACTTGCCGTGCCCCAGCGCGCGCACCATCGGCCGCCTGATCGCTGATGCACCGGACAAGATGCGCTCGCGCCCGCAGGCCTTTGGCGGCCCCGGCAAACCCAAACCCGTGCGCCAGCCCCGCCTGCGCAAGCCCAAGCATTTCCGGGCCCAACACCCCGGCCACTGCGTGGCCCTGGACAGCATCGAAGTACGCGCTCAGAACGATCGTCGCTACATCATCACCTGTACCGACCTGCATTCCCACTTCGCCTGGGCTTGGGCCACCCGCAGCCATGCCAGCGCCGCCGCCGCACAGTTCTTTCGCCTCATTCAGGCCGTATTCCCGTTTGCCATCGAAGCCGTGCTGACCGACAACGGCAGCGAGTTCCAGCGCCACTTCGCGACTGCGCTCGCTGACCACCTGTTTACCCATTGGCACACCTATCCCAAGACCCCCAAGATGAATGCGCACTGCGAACGCTTCAATCGCACCGTGCAGGAAGAATGCATCGATTACCACTACGATCTGCTGTTTCTCGACGACATCACCGACTTCAACCTCGAGCTCTTGCGCTACCTCGCCTGGTACAACCTCGAGCGCCCGCACTTCAGCCTGCCCACCCCAGTACCCGGACGCCAAACCCCGCGCCTGCTATCCCCAGTACAATTTCTCCACCAAAGCCAACAGTGCAATATGTACTGGCCCGATACAGCGAATTGCCAGAGGTACCGTCTTGCGCTATAATCCGCCCGCGGGGTGGAGCAGTCTGGCAGCTCGTCGGGCTCATAACCCGAAGGTCACAGGTTCAAATCCTGTCCCCGCAACCAATGTTTGAGGGCCCGCAGCGATGCGGGCTCTTTGCGTTTGCGCCCCCGCCTACGTGTTGTCGGGCCAGCGCTCCTCGCCGGTCGATTGCGGATACCCAGGAGGGATTGCCGCACCCCTTCAGGGGAGTGCATGGACCGAGAGAGGCACTGCCCGTGTATTCCAGAATATGTGGAAGCGCCCTTGGTAGGTCAGGAGGCGTGGCTGGTCCGAACTACCTTCGACGACGGCAATTTCAACCTCGCGCCAGGTCGATCCGCTGTCGGTGGACAGCGCGACAGAAAGGCGCGAGCGCAGGCCGTCGAATTCCTGCCATGCCACCGCGATGCGGTTGCCAAGAACTGCAACATCTGGATGCGTGGCCGTCTTGCTGCCCAGGCTCCGAACCAGGTTCGCGCCGGATTCGCCCAACTGGCCGTAATGCACTCCCTTGCGCTTGGGGCCTTCGGTGAACCAGACGGCGTGCAGTCGCCCGGTCGCGTCCTCCGCCATTGACGACCGGACCTGTGGACACGTATTGACCGGCCAGGTGTCGATCGAGGCGCGGCGGAGGCCGTCGACACGACCGTCGGCTCGGAGGGCCGCTATCGCGTGGTCGCGCACATTAGTCGCAAACACATGTCGCCAGAGCGCCGTTACTCCGTCCTCGCGCGCCAGCATGGTGATGCTGCAGCACTCGCAGCTTCGCTCGGAGAGCTTGGAGTCCCCACTGAAGGAGGCGCCGCCATCACGCGATACCGCAAAGTGCACCGACGCTTCGTTGTTCGCCGCGCGCGCGGCCCGGGCGTGGGGTTTTGTGGCCCAGGCAACGAACACTGTACCGTCGCGGCCCAATGCAATGGTGTCGAAGCGCCGGCTTGCGGCCTGGCGGTCCGCGTGTACCGTAATTGGCGCGCTGAAAGACCGTCCCCGGTCCATCGATCGCGCAAAGCGTATTTGTGCCGACTTGGCGTCCGCGGCCGGGCTGGTCCAACTCACATAGACCTCGCCCTTGGCACCAACCGCGATGTTCGGGCGGGCATTGCCCTCGGCATCAATCGGCTCCGGCGTAAGGTTTACTGCTTGGCCCCACGACCAGGTCTTGCCGAGGTCAGGCGATGTCCGAAGCACCACATGGTTGCCCCCTTTCGCGACCGTCCACAGCACGCCCCGGGCGTCGAACGCCGCCGACGCGCCAAGTCCGTCGGGCGGTAGCGCAACGTGGGCGTGCCCTGCGTGCCCGTTCACGTCCGGTACGAACATCATGACGACCATGGCAAGCATGGCGCGCAACAGAACCAGATTCAATACTCCATTGCAGACCATGGCTAACCCGAATCCAGGAAAATGCGTCATCGATCGCCGCCCGTTCCGCTCCAGGCGTTAAGAGCCGCGTCACCGGCGCGCGTCCGCAGTCGTCGCGCATACTTCAAATCCGGGACGTAGCATAGATCAGTTCACGCGACCACGGCGTAATCCCGTGCAGGAGCCCGCGATGGCACACGCTCGCTCAGGTCGCCAGCACGCGGATGAGCTTGTTGGCCTGGCGCAGCTTCTGTGCGAGGTCCAGTGCGACGTTGATCAGTACCGCGATCTTGATTTCCGGACGCAGCACGGACAGTTGATCCAGCGCGTCCGCGCGTAGCGTCCAGCAGGAAACGGCGGTGTCGGCAAAGATGGTCGCGCTACGGCCGGCGGGTCCGAGCATCGACAACTCGCCGAAGCTCATGCCGCTGGTCAGCGTGGCAACCCGCTGGTGTGAACCGTCGGACAGCTCCAGGACCACGCTGACCTCGCCATCGCGAATGAAGAAGACGCGGTCGTCGTCCATTTGTCCCGCGGCCACGATCACCGCTCCGGCCGCATAATCGACCGAATGCATGCGGCTTTCCAGCGCCGCGCGGTCGGCTTCCGTCGTGCCAGTGAAGATTGCAAATTCGGCGAGCTTCGTCGCGACCGGCGGCGTCATGCCTTCAGACGCGAGCAGCCGGTTCTCGCACCACTCGATTGCCACGTCGTTGTCTTCGAAGCTCAGGTAGCCGTGATCGTCCTCGGGCAGCGTGCGCCGCAGTGCGCCCTGGATGGCCGCCCTGCCGCGGATCCGCGAGAACACCAGTGCGCGACCTTCCGCGACCAGCAGCCGGCGCACGTCGTGCAGCTGCCGCGCGGCGCTGTCGCTGACGATGCTGACGCGATTCATGTCGAGGACGATGCTGTCGGCGTCGGCCGCGGAGCGCAGCAGGAAGCGAACGATGTACTCGGCGCCGTCGAACGCTACTTCGCCCTGAAGGCCGAGCAGCTTGATCCGCGACGACAGCTGCTGGAGCCGGGCGGCGACGTCCGGCGCGCGCGTACGCCGCGACGGTGCTTCGTCGCCGGTGTACGTACGGCTCAACACGAGCGACGGAGCGTTAGCCGCCCCGAACACATGCAAGCCGAAGTCGCGCGAGATCTGCCGGCAGACTGCGATCCCGCGCGCGCTGTTGCCGTTCTCGTCGAGGCGCGGCGAGTAGATGGCGATGCCGAAGCGGCCCGGCATCACTGCGATGATGCCGCCGCTGACCCCGCTCTTGGCGGGCAGGCCGACCTCATAGAGCCAGCCTCCCGCGTAGTCGTACATCCCGCAGGTGGCCATGATGCTCAGCACCGATTGCACGTCTTCGGCGGGGACCGCATGCCTTCCGGTGACCGGATGCACCCCGGCGTTGGCCAGGGTCGCCGCCATAAAGGCGAGATCGCGGCACGTGACGTTGATCGAGCACTGCCGGAAGTAGTTCTCGAGAACCGGCATCGGATCGCCTTCGATGATCCCGAAATTCTTGAGCATCCAGGCGATCGCACGATTGCGGAACCCGGTTTCGCTTTCCGAGTGGTACACGGCGTCGTCGATGGTGACCTCGTGCCCGATGAAATCCGCCATTACGCCGGCGACGCGTGCCCATTGCGCCTCGGCCGTGTCGCCGTTCAGCAGGCCGGTCGAGGCGATTGCACCAGCATTGATCATCGGATTGAGCGGTGCACCGGTTTGGGGATCGAGACTGATCGAGTTGAAGGCTTCGCCGCTTGGTTCCACCCCGACTTTCGCGAGCACCTGCTCGCGTCCGCGGTCGGCCAGCGCCGCGGCGTAGACAATGGGTTTGGAGATCGACTGAATCGTAATCGGGCGATCGCTGTCGCCGACGGCGTAGACGTAGCCATCCGCGGTGACGATGCAGATGCCGAAGTCGTCGGGATTGGCTCTGGCCAGCTCCGGGATGTAGGTGGCGACCTGGCCGTCGTGCAGTGAGCGAAACCTCTCGTGCAGCGCGACCAGGTACTGTTGCAGAGGCAGTGTCGAGTGATGCATTTCGGGGCGTTTCAAAAGGGGAAGGTGCGGGCACGGGCTCCGGGTTCTTGCAAGAAGCGCGCCATATGTCGGGCGGTGCTCGCCGGGCATGCCCAGCCGTTTCGCGCAACCTCCGGGGTGATAACCTCGTGCTTTCGTCCGGGTCTGCAGATAACGCAACGAGACATGCGAATCGACGCTGTTGGTCAAATTGTTGAACACCGGGAGCCACGCCATTAGCACCGCTGCTGACGCCATTGTCGTGCAGCAGCTCGCCCCATCGGGTACCCTTCGCGCGGCGATCAATTTCGGCAATCCGGTGCTGGCGCAGCGCGATCCGGTGGGTGGGGACCCGCGCGGTGTCTCGGTGGATCTGGCGCGCGAGATCGCTCGTCGGCTCGGCGTCGCGGTGCAGTTCGTCCCCTACGACGCCGCGGGCAAGGTATTCGAAGCGCTGCAATCCGCGGCGTGGGACGTGGCCTTCCTGGCCATCGACCCCAAACGCGCGACCGAGATCGAGTTCACGGCACCCTACGTGATCATCGAGGGCTCCTACATGGTGCCGCAATCATCGCCGCTGCGGACCATTGCCGACGTGGATCGCCCGGGCGTTCGGGTGGCGGTGGGCAATGGCAGCGCGTACGAGCTATTTCTTTCGCGCACGCTGCAGCACGCGCAGCTGGTGCGCGCACCCACGGGCGACCAGGCCATCGCCCAGTTCCTGCGGGAGGGACTTGACGCCGCGGCGGGCGTCAAGTCGCCGCTGCAGTCATTCGCGCAGGATCGCGCCGACCTGCGCGTGATGGAGGGTCGCTTCATGGTGATCGAGCAGGCAGTGGGGATGCCGAAGGGGCGAGGCAGCCCGGAAGGCGCGGCTGCCGCCTTGTTGTTCCTGCGGACTCTGGTCGAGGATGCCAAGACTTCCGGATTCGTCGCTGCGGGGCTCGCGGCGAGTGGACAGCACGATGCACAGGTCGCGCCACGCGCGACGCTTGCGGTTCGCTGACAGGCGACGAGCCCGCGATGACCAAACCGCCAAGCGTCGCATCCGGCAGCCACGTCGTGGTGGCGGGCGTCGGCATGGTCCCCTTTGCCAAGCCTGGCGCGGGCCCGGCGTACAACGTCCTGGCTGCGCAGGCGGTGCGGCTGGCGCTGGGCGATGCCATGGTCGACTACGCCGACGTGCAGCAGGCCTATGCCGGCTATGTCTACGGCGACTCGACCAGCGGCCAGAGGGCGCTCTACGACGTCGGCATGACCGGCATTCCGATCATCAACGTCAACAACAACTGTGCCACCGGCTCAACCGCGCTCTTCCTTGCCCGCCAGGCCGTGGCCAGTGGCGCCGTCGATTGTGCGCTGGCGCTTGGATTCGAGCAGATGGCGCCGGGGGCGCTCGGCACGATGTTCAACGACCGGCCCACCCCGTTCGAGCGCTTCGACGCCGCCACGGATGCGTTGGTCGACTGGCCTGGCGTGCCGCTTGCGCTGCGCTACTTCGGCGGCGCCGGCAAGGCGCACATGGATCGCTACGGCACGTCGCTCCGCACGTTTGCCGAAATCCGCGCCAAAGCGAGCCGGCATGCGGCCAACAATCCCTTGGCGCTGTTCCGCAACGTCGTCACGGCCGACGACGTGCTGGCCACGCCGGTGCTGATTCCCGGGGTGATGACGCGTCTCATGGCCTGCGCGCCCACCTGCGGCGCCGCCGCCGCCATCCTGGTCTCGCCGGAGTTTGCGCGGCGGCACGGGCTGTCGACCAAGGTTCGCATCGAAGCCCAGGCCATGACCACGGATACCGCGTCCACCTTCGCTGGCGGGGACATGATGCAGGTGGTCGGGGTGGACATGGCGAGGGCGGCGGCAACCGCCGTCTACGCCGCCGCCGGGATCGGCCCGGAGGACGTCGATGTCGTCGAGTTGCACGATTGTTTTGCGCACAACGAGTTGCTGAGCTACGAGGCGCTTGCGCTTTGCGCGGTGGGCGGGGGCGAGGCCTTCGTGCGCGCCGGGGACAACACCTACGGGGGCCGCGTCGTGACCAATCCCTCGGGCGGGCTCCTTTCCAAGGGCCATCCGCTGGGCGCCACCGGCCTTGCCCAGTGCTTCGAGCTGACGCAGCAATTGCGGGGCACGGCCGGGGCCCGACAGGTTCAAGGCGCGCGGATCGGGCTGCAGCACAATCTTGGCCTCGGCGGCGCCTGCGTCGTCACCCTTTATCGAGGCGATTGACGCGCGGACGACAATAGCCGCAGGTCCGGGGCACATCGTTGCGCCCGATCAACGGGATTCTCCCCGGGGATCGTGGGACGCAGACCCGCCAAAAGCTAGAATACGGGCTGGACGGGCGCAACCTGCGCCCGCAGGGAGTGGTCGTGGTGGCTGAAACCAAACCCAAGCAACCGGCAGCCTCGCTCGCCGACTGGCAGCGCGCGGCGGCCAGGAGTGCGCCGGGCGGCAATGTCGACAGCCTCGTCTGGCACACGCCGGACGGGATTGCCGTCAAGCCGTTGTATACGGCGGCCGATGTTGCGGGCTTGCCTTACGCGGACACGTTGCCAGGCTTCCCGCCCTACGTGCGCGGCCCGCAGCCGACGATGTATGCCGTACGGCCCTGGACCATACGCCAGTACGCCGGCTTTTCCACCGCGGAGGAGTCCAACGCGTTCTACCGGCGCAGTCTTGCGGCGGGCGGTCAGGGCGTGTCGGTGGCCTTCGACCTGGCCACGCACCGTGGCTACGACTCCGATCACGAGCGGGTGGTGGGCGACGTCGGCAAGGCGGGCGTCGCCATCGACTCCGTCGAGGACATGAAGATCCTGTTCGACGGCATCCCGCTCGACAAGGTGTCGGTATCGATGACGATGAACGGCGCCGTGCTGCCGGTGCTGGCGGGCTACATCGTGGCGGCCGAGGAGCAGGGTGTCTCGAAGGCACAGCTGTCCGGCACGGTGCAGAACGATATCCTGAAGGAGTTCATGGTCCGCAACACGTACATCTATCCGCCGGAACCATCGATGCGGATCGTGGCGGACATCATCAGTTATACCGCGCAGCATATGCCGAAGTTCAATTCGATCTCGATCTCCGGCTATCACATGCAGGAGGCGGGGGCCAACCAGGCGCTGGAACTGGCCTTCACGCTGGCCGACGGACGCGAATACGTGCGCGTGGCGCTTTCGCGCGGCATGGATGTCGATGCGTTTGCGCCACGGCTCTCGTTCTTCTTCGGCATTGGCATGAATTTCTATCTCGAGATCGCCAAGCTGCGCGCAGCGCGCCTCTTGTGGTGGCGGATCATGTCCGCATTCGAACCCAAGTCGCAGAAATCGCTGCTGCTGCGCACGCATTGCCAGACGTCGGGCTGGTCGCTCACCGAGCAGGACCCCTACAACAACATCGTGCGCACCACGGTGGAAGCGATGGCCGCGGTCTTCGGCGGCACCCAGTCGCTGCATACCAACGCCTTCGACGAGGCCGTGGCGCTGCCCACCGATTTTTCGGCGCGGGTCGCGCGCAACACGCAGGTGATCCTGCAGGAAGAAACGCACATCGGCAGCGTGATCGATCCGTGGGCCGGCTCTTACATGATGGAGAAGCTCACGCAGGACATGGTCGACCGCGCGTGGGTCATCCTGGAAGAAGTCGAGGCGATGGGCGGCATGACGCGCGCTGTCGACAGCGGCTGGGCCAAGCTGCGGATCGAGACGGCCGCGGCGGAAAAGCAGGCACGCATCGACAGCGGCCAGGACGTGATCGTGGGCGTGAACCGCTTCCGGCTCGATCATGAAGATCCGATGGACGTCCGGGAGATCGACAACACCGCGGTGCGCGAAGCGCAGTTGAAGCGCCTCGCCAGCCTCAAGGCCAACCGCGAGGACAAGCAGATGATGGCTGCGCTGGACGCGCTGGTCACATGCGCGCGTACCGGGGAAGGCAATCTGCTCGAATTCGCGATTGCGGCCACGCGCGCGCGGGCCACTGGCGGCGAAATTTCCGACGCGCTTGAGACCGTGTGGGGACGCCACCGCGCCACGACGCAGAGCGTTGCGGGCGTGTATGGCGCCAACTTCGCGGAGGACCGCATGTGGGGAGACATCAAGACTGACATCGCCGCCTTCGCGGCCGCGGAAGGCCGGCGACCGCGGATCATGGTCGCGAAGCTCGGGCAGGACGGCCATGATCGCGGCGCCAAGGTGGTGGCGACGGCGTTCGCGGATCTGGGCTTCGACGTCGATATCGGCCCGCTGTTCCAGACGCCTGATGAAGCGGCGCGGCAGGCCATTGAAAACGATGTCCACGCCGTGGGCGTCTCGACCCTCGCCGCGGGCCACAAGACGCTGGTGCCGGCGATCATCGCCGCATTGCGCGCACAGGGTGCAGGCGACGTCGTGGTGTTCGTGGGCGGCGTGATCCCGGCCCAGGACTACGACATGCTGCACGCCGCCGGCGTGGCGGGCATCTATGGCCCGGGCACCGCGATTCCGGCGTGCGCGGCCGACGTGCTGGCGAAAATTCGCGCAGCGCGCGCGGCGGTCTGATTGGCTGCCGCCGCGCCGCGTGCTGCCATGGTGCCCGGCGCCGCCCAGGCGGACGAGGCGGCCAGGCTCGCGGCTGGCGTCCGCGCCGGTGACCGCCGGCTGCTGGCCAAGGCCATTACGCTCGCCGAATCCACGCGGGTGGAGCATCAGGCGGCGGCGCAGTCCGTGATCGCCAGTGTGCTTCCGGCCACCGGCAATGCGTTGCGCGTCGGCATCACCGGTGCTCCGGGCGTGGGCAAGTCGACGTTCATCGAAGCCCTTGGGCTGCATCTCATCAAGGCCGGCCACAGTGTTGCCGTGCTTGCGGTGGACCCCTCCAGTGCAGTCAGCGGGGGTTCGATTCTTGGCGACAAGACGCGCATGGAATTGCTGTCACGCGAGGCGCATGCCTTTATCCGGCCGTCACCGTCCAGCGGCGCGCTGGGTGGCGTGGCCGCCCATACGCGGGAAGCAATGCTGCTGGTGGAGGCCGCGGGCTTCGATGTCGTGATCGTGGAAACCGTGGGCGTGGGTCAGAGCGAGACTGACGTTGCCAACCTCACGGACGTGTTCGTGCTGATGCAACTGCCCAATGCGGGCGACGACCTGCAGGCGATCAAGAAGGGCATCGTCGAGCTCGCCGACATCATCGTGTACAACAAGCGCGATCTCGATCCGCCGGCGGCCGAGCGCGCGATGGGGCAGATGGCCAGCGCGCTGCCGCTGCTGCGACCGGCATCCGCGCACTGGCGACCACCGGTCCTTGGCGTGAGCGCATTGCACGGCGAAGGAATCGACGAATTCTGGAAGTCTGTCGTGCGCTGTCGCGACACCCTGAGCGCGGCGGGTGAACTGCCCGCCAAGCGCCGGCGCCAGGCGTTGACCTGGACTTGGCATCTTCTGGACGAAGGGTTGCGGGCGCGTTTTCGCGACAATCCGCGGGTGCAGGCGGCATTGCCCGGCGTGCTGGCGGACGTTGCCGCGGGGTCGCTCACGCCGGTGGCCGCTGCGCAGCGATTGCTCGACGGCATTTGAAGAGAGGACGCATCGTGCACGACATCATCCGGCAACTCGACCAGAAACGTGCGGAGGCGCAAGCGGGCGGTGGCGAGAAACGCATTGCCTCGCAGCACGCAAAGGGCAAACTCACCGCGCGCGAGCGACTCGAGTTGCTGCTCGACGTCGGCTCCTTTGAAGAGTGGGACATGTTCGTCGAGCACCGTTCGCACGATTTCGGCATGGAGAAGGAGAAAATCCCGGGCGATGGCGTGGTGACCGGCTACGGGATGATCAACGGCCGCCTGGTGTTCGTCTTCTCGCAGGACTTCACGGTATTCGGCGGCTCGCTCTCCGAAGCCCACGCGGAGAAGATCTGCAAGGTGATGGACCAGGCGATGAAGGTCGGCGCGCCGGTGATCGGCCTCAACGATTCGGGTGGCGCGCGCATCCAGGACGGCGTCGCATCGCTCGGCGGCTATGCCGAGGTCTTCCAGCGCAATGTCCTCGCGTCCGGCGTCGTGCCGCAGATCTCGCTGATCATGGGGCCGTGCGCGGGCGGCGCTGTCTATTCGCCGGCGATGACGGACTTCATCTTCATGGTGAAGGACTCGTCATACATGTTCGTCACCGGACACGAGGTGGTCAGAACGGTCACGCACGAGGAGGTGACGGCGGAGGAGCTGGGCGGCGCCATCACGCACTCGACGCGCTCGGGGGTGGCCGATCTTGCCTTCGATACTGATGTCGAGGCGCTGCTGATGGTGCGCCGCTTCTTCAACTACCTGCCGCTCAACAATCGCGACACCCCGCCGCTGCGGGCTACGGTTGACTCGGCAGACCGCTTGGAGATGTCGCTCGATACGCTGGTGCCCGGCAACCCCAACAAGCCGTACGACATGAAGGAACTGATCACCAAGATCGTCGACGACGGCGAGTTCTTCGAGTTGCAGCCCGACTATGCGAAGAACATCGTGATCGGCTTCGGCCGCATGGAAAGCGCGCCGGTGGGCATCGTCGCCAACCAGCCGCTGGTGCTGGCGGGTTGCCTTGATATCCGCAGCGCAGTCAAGGCCGCGCGCTTCGTCCGCTTCTGTGACGCCTTCGGCATCCCGGTGCTGACGCTGGTCGATGTTCCCGGATTCATGCCTGGCACCGCCCAGGAGTATGGCGGGATCATCAAGCATGGCGCCAAGCTGCTCTATGCCTATGCCGAGTGCACGGTGCCCAAGGTGACGGTGATCACGCGCAAGGCCTACGGTGGCGCGTACGACGTGATGAGTTCCAAGCACCTGCGGGGCGACGTCAATTTCGCGTGGCCGTCGGCGGAAATTGCGGTGATGGGCCCCAAGGGTGCCGTCGAGATCATCTTCCGGGAGGAGAAAGGCGACCCGGCCAAGCTGGCTGAGCGCGAACGCGAGTATCGCGAGAAGTTCGCCAATCCGTTCATCGCAGGCCGCCGCGGCTTCATCGACGACGTGATCATGCCGCACGAAACGCGCAAGCGCATCTGCCGCAGTCTCGCAATGCTGCGCGGCAAGGACATCGAAAATCCGTGGCGCAAGCACGGCAACATTCCGTTGTGAAGTGACGGCACCCGCCATGTTCAATAAAATCCTGATTGCCAATCGCGGCGAAATTGCCTGCCGTGTCATCAGTACCGCCCGGAAGATGGGCATTGCCACCGTTGCCGTGTACTCCGACGCGGACCGCGATGCGCGCCATGTCGGGCTTGCCGACGAGGCCGTTTATCTCGGACCCGCGCCGTCGCGCGAATCCTACCTGCGTGGCGACCTCATCATCGAGGCGTGCCGCGCTACGGGCGCGCAGGCGGTACATCCTGGCTACGGATTTCTTTCGGAAAACGAAGGCTTTGCCCGTGATGCCGAGGCGGCAGGCATCGTGTTTATCGGTCCCAAGGCGCCTTCGATTGCGTCGATGGGCGACAAAATCGCGTCGAAGAAGCTGGCCGCCGCAGCGAAGGTCAACACGATACCCGGCTACACGGACGTGATCGCCAATGCTACGGAGGCCGTGCGGATCGCCAGAGAAGTCGGCTACCCGGTGATGATCAAGGCTTCGGCCGGCGGCGGCGGCAAGGGCCTGCGCGTGGCGGCCAACGACAAGGAAGCGCGCGAGGGCTTCGAGGCGTGTCGTGTGGAAGCCAAGGCCAGTTTTGGCGACGACCGGATCTTCATCGAGAAGTACATCGAAGAGCCGCGGCACATCGAGATCCAGGTGCTGGGCGACGCCCACGGCAACCTCGTGTACCTGTGGGAGCGCGAATGCTCGATCCAGCGCCGCCACCAGAAGGTGATCGAGGAGGCGCCTTCGCCGTTCCTGGACGACGCCACGCGGCACGCGATGGGCACGCAGGCGGTGGCGCTGGCGCGGGCGGTCAACTATCAATCGGCGGGTACCGTCGAGTTCGTGGTCGGCCGGGACCGCAGCTTCTACTTTCTGGAGATGAATACCCGGCTGCAGGTCGAGCATCCGGTGACCGAGATGATCACCGGCCTCGATCTGGTCGAATGGATGATCCGAGTCGCCGCCGGCGAGCGTCTCGCGTTTGCCCAGAAGGACATTCGGCGGAATGGCTGGGCCATTGAATGCCGGATCAACGCCGAGGATCCGCTGCGCGGCTTTCTACCCTCCGTCGGCAGGCTCGTGCGCTACCAGCCGCCGCGCGAAGTGGCCGGCGCCGTGCGCGTCGACACCGGTGTGTACGAGGGCGGCGAGATCTCGATGTACTACGATTCGATGATCGCCAAGCTCATCACCCACGCGCCCACGCGCGACGAGGCCATCTTGCGGATGCAGAATGCGCTCAACGCCTTCGTGATCCGGGGCGTGGCCTCCAATCTCATGTT
This sequence comes from Betaproteobacteria bacterium, assembly GCA_031396395.1. GTDB lineage: Bacteria > Pseudomonadota > Gammaproteobacteria > Burkholderiales > Casimicrobiaceae > VBCG01. The sequence continues at coordinate 3,913 of JANNKR010000225.1, read as the reverse complement.
CCAGTCGGCGTTGCTGCGGCACCCGCGATTTGCCGAGGGGCACCTGACCACGGCATTCATTCCCGAGGAATTCCCGCATGGCTTCCGTGCGGCGGACCTGTCGCCGGCGGACCCCGTGTTGCTGGCGGCGGCGGCAGCGGCGGTGCACCGCGCCTATCGGGACCGGGCTGCCGGCATCGAGGGCCAGTTGGCGGGGCACGAACTTGAGGTCGGGGAGGCCTATGTCGTACTGGGACTCGACGAGCCCGTTCAGGTCAATGCACACCGCGCCGAGGGCGGCTGCGATGTGCGGATCGATGGAAGGACTCTTGCGATACGCCATCGCTGGCGCTTCGGCGAGATCCTTCTGCACGGCACCTGCAACGGTACGCCGTTCGCGGTGCAGGTGGAGCGACCCGGACTCAAGTACCGGATGGCGCACCTTGGCGCGTTGCGTGAGCTGACCGTGCTGCCGGCACGGGCCGCGGAATTGCTGGCCATGATGCCGCAGAAGTTGCCACCGGATCGCAGTCGCGAAGTCCTTTCGCCGATGCCGGGATTGCTGGCCGAGGTGGCCGTGCAGGTCGGGCAGGCGGTGAAGGCCGGCGAGCGGCTCGTCGTCATTGAGGCAATGAAAATGCAGAACGTTCTGCTGGCCGAGCGTGACGGCGTCGTGGCCGAACTGCTGGCGGCGCCCGGCGAGAGTCTCGCGGTCGATCAACCGGTGCTGCGCTTCCAATGAGCGCGCGCCCCTTTCGCATTCTCGGCATCCAGCAGATCGCTGTCGGCAGCGAGGACAAGACGCGCTTGCGTCGCCTTTGGGTCGATTGCCTGGGTGTGACCGTGACCGGTCAGTACACGTGCGCAAAGGAGAACGTGGACGAGGACATCGCGAGTGTCGGCACCGGCCTTGCACGCTGCGAGATCGACCTCATGCAGCCGCTTGACCCGTCCGCGAAACCGGCGGTGCACGTGCCACCGCTCAATCACATCGGACTGTGGGTCGACGATCTCGCCGCCGCCGTCACCTGGCTGGCAGCAGAGGGCGTGCGGTTCGCGCCTGGCGGCATTCGTCGCGGTGCCGCCGGCCACGACGTGACCTTCATTCACCCGCGGGGGAATGACGACCATCCGATCGGCGGCGAAGGCGTGCTGATCGAACTGGTGCAGGCGCCGACCGACGTGATCGCGGCAGCGGGCTGACCATGCGGGCAATTCTGAAAGCGCTCACGCATGTGCCGTTACCAGTGATGTACGCGGTTGGTTACGTCATGTTTTTCGTTGTCTTCTACCTGATGCGCTGGCGCCGCGACCGGGCCAAGGACGACATCGCCAATGCCTTCCCCGAAATGTCTCCGAGGGAGCGCGCTGCGATCCTCAAGAAGTCGTATCGCAATCTCGCCGATGCCGTCGTCGAGTCCTTCTGGGGCTTTGGGGCCAGTCCGGAGGCCATCAAGGCGCGGGTGACGATCGAGGATCCCGAACTGATCCAGCGCGCCATCGACCGCAAGCAGACGCTGCTGTTGCTGGCGGCACATCACGGCAACTGGGAATGGCTGCTGCTTGCAGCAGGCGCGCACTTCGCGATTCCGATCGATGTGGTCTACCAACCCCAGCGCTTCGCTCCCCTCGACGCCTTCCTGCGCGACGTGCGCGGCCGGTTCGGCGGCAAGCTCATTCCGCGCAAGGAGTTCGTCTACGCGCTGCTCTCGCACCATGCCGACCAGCCGCGCGCCTACGCGCTCATCGCGGACCAGACACCGCGGCGGCAGGACCCCAAGTACTGGACCCGCTTCCTGCGGCAGGACACGGCGTTTTACATCGGTGCGGGCAAAATCGCGAAATACCTCGACGCGCCGGTGTACTTCGTATCGATGCGACGGACCGGCCGCGGTCACTACGCCGTCCGGCTGGATGTGCTGGCCGAGCCGCCCTTCGAGGGCGTCGACGACGCGATCGTCGTCGAGCGTTACGCCCGCGCCCTTGAACGCTCGATCATCGAGAGTCCGGCGGATTGGCTTTGGCTGCAGAAAAAGTGGAAGTACTCGAAGCCTGCTCCGGGCGACGACACCATTTCGCAGGCGTTTCCCGCGCGGTGAAGGCGTGACCTCACTCTCCCTTCCAGAGTGCAATGGTGGCGAGGTGACCGCCGGGTGCCTGCATCACATGCAGCGCCCATGGTCCCGGCTCGTACTGGCCCGGCCCCGCCATGAGTCGTGCACCGCTCACGTCGAGCATCACATCCATTTGGCGAAACGGCGCAGACAGTGCATCACCGGTGGCCTTGCTCATGGCTTCCTTGCAGGTCCAGAGCTGCAGCAGCGTACGTCGGCGTTCCTCCGGTTCGAGTGCCTGCAGCCTGATCTGCTCGTTGGTGGTCATGAATTTTCTCGCCACGCCCACGACGTTGAGGTGGCGCCCTTCATGCTCGACGTCGACACCGATGCGGCCGCTCGTTGTCATGCCGATCACTGCGAAGGCGCCGGTATGCGAGATGTTGAAGTCGAGTCCGGACGCGCCTTCTGCATAGGGGCGACCGCGGAGTCCGCGGCGAATGTCGACAGCACCGGGTGGCATCGCAAGCCGGGCACCCAGCAACTGGCGCAATGCGGCGCGGCCCGCGATGTAGCGGTCCCGGAGCATCGGCGTGCCGAAGCGAGCCGCGCGCGCTTGCTCGGCGGGGGCCAGGAGGTGTGCCGACATGGCGAGCGCCTCCGCTGTCGGCGCAAGCCCGCATGCCCACAGCTCGATGCCGGACGCGAGCACGGGCAGTCGTTGCGGCTCCGCTGGTTGCGGCGCCGCGGGCATGCCGACTGCGGTGCGCGAATCTAGGATCATCGGGATGGCTTCAGGTCACGCATCGTGCAGCTAGAGCCTCGTGTACCCTGGTTCGACGTACTGGGTTCGATCATGGGACTCATGTCGCGCTGGCCGCCGCGGCTGCTCGAGGCATTTGGCTTCATTGCGTATTTCGTCGTCTATCGCGTATTGCGCTGGCGCCGGCGTCTCGCCGCCACGAATCTTGCCAACGCATTCCCGGAAAAGAGCGCGGCCGAGCGGGATGACATCCTGCGCCAATCGTACCGCAATCTCGGCCGCACGCTGGGCGAGGCACTGTGGGGATTTGCCGCGAGCAGCGGCGACCTTGCGGGCCGGGTTCGCTTTGTCAATCCCGAGTTGATCGCGCAATACACGGGGCGGGGCCAGTCGGTGGTGCTGCTCGCGGCGCACTTCTGCAATTGGGAGTGGCTGCTGCTCACCGCAGGCGGGGTGCTGGAGATCCCGATCGACGCGGTCTACAAGCCGCAGCGGGTGCCCAGCGTCGAAGCGTTTCTGCGCAAGGTCCGCAGCCGCTTCGGGGGCAATCCGATTCCGCACCAGAGCTTCATGTTCGAGGTGATGAAGCGACGGGCCGACGTGCGTGCCTATGCGCTGGTCGCCGATCACACCCCTCGGCACAACGAAGAGAAGTACTGGACGCGCTTCCTGAATCAGGACACTGCTTTTTTCGTCGGCGCCGACAAGATCGCGCGGATTCTCAAGGCGCCGGTGATCTATGTTGCGATGCGCCGCGACGGCGGCGGCTACATCGTGGAGCTGAAGGTGCTGGCCGAGCCGCCGTATGATCGCGACTCCGGCCCTGAAATCGTCGAGCGCTATGCGCGCATCCTGGAGGAAGAAATCCGTCGCAGCCCGGCCGACTGGCTGTGGATCAATCGCAAGTGGAAGTACGCGAAGCCGCTCTACGCGTCGTAGTTGTCAGCCGGCCGCGGCACGCCGTTGCGCGAGGAACGCCGCCATCGTCCTGACCGTCGGGTACTCGAAGAAATCCGTTACCTCGAGGAGTCCCGGGTACATTGCCTCGACCTTCTCGTAGATCTGCGCGAGCGTCAGCGAACCCGTGCCGAGTTCGAACAGATTGTCGTCGGGCGAG
>JANNKR010000196.1:0-11352 GCA_031396395.1 Betaproteobacteria bacterium | reverse complement strand
GCGAAGCATCCTGACCTCGATATTCAATTCATGCACCACGCCGGCAATTCGTCCGGTGTCGTCGACGGCGCGGCCGCCCTGCTGCTGGCCTCGCCCGACTATGCCAGGAAGCACGGCCTGAAACCGCGCGCCCGGGTCTTGGCAATGGCCAACATGGGTGATTCCCCCACCTTGATGTTGAACGCGCCGGTGCCCGCGACCCGCAGGGTGCTGGCGAAGGCCGGGCTTACCATTGATGACATTGATCTGTTCGAGATCAATGAAGCCTTCGCGGTGGTCACGATGGCGGCAATGAAGGACCACGGTTTGCCGCACGACCGGGTCAACGTCCATGGTGGCGCCACGGCGCTCGGCCATCCGATCGGCGCGTCGGGCGCGCGCATCCTGGTGACACTGATCGGCGCGCTGCGCAAGCACGGCAAGAAGCGCGGCGTGGCGGCCTTGTGCATTGGTGGCGGCGAAGCCACCGCGATGGCGATCGAACTCGTCTGACGATGCCGGTTTACGGCAAGCTGGTTCTCGTGGCGATCATCTGGGGCGGCACCTTCGTCGCCGGGCGGATAGCCGCCGCCGAGATGCCCGCGCCCACAGCCGCGCTGTGGCGATACATCGTCGCCTGCGTCGCGCTGGTTGCGCTGTCGTGGCGGCTCGAAGGTGGATTGCCGGCACTGTCGCGCCAACAGTGGATCGGCGTGACGCTGCTGGGCGCGACCGGCGTGGCTGCCTACAATCTCTTCTTCATGTTCGGCCTCGAGCGCGTGCCGGCGTCACGCGGGTCATTGATCATGGCGCTCAATCCGGTCGGGACGGCGCTGGGTGCCGCGCTGTTCCTGCACGAACCGTTGACGCGTCATCGGGTCGTGGGGATCCTGGTGGCGCTGGCAGGCGTGTCCGTGGTCCTCGGACATGGCAACCCGCTGACACTGTTCGCGGGGGGCGCCGGCGTCGGCGAGGCCGCGCTCTTCGGTTGCGTGGTTTCCTGGGTCACCTATACGCTGCTGGGCAAGCGCATCCTGCAGGGGCTTTCGCCGCTCGCGGCCACGACGTATGCGGCCCTGGCGGGTACCGCGATTCTTGTTGTCGCCGCTGCGGCGACGGGCGATCTGATCGTGCCGGCGGCGTCGTCGCAGGGTTGGCTTGCGCTCGGTTATCTCGGGGTGTTCGGCACCGCAGTGGCATTCGTGTGGTTCTACGAAGGCGTGAAGGCGATCGGACCGGCGCGGGCCGCCGTATTCATCAACCTGGTGCCGGTGGCTGCGGTCACGCTCGGCGTGCTGCTCCTGGGCGAGCGGCTCGAGTTGTCGATGCTGGCGGGCGGGGTGCTGGTGATCCTGGGTGTGTACATCATCAACAGGCAAGCGGTGCCATCGCCTGCCGAAGCTGCCGCCGGGTGAATGAATGCTGCTGAGCGAAGAGCAACAACTGGTCCGCGACACGATGCGTGCGTTCGCGCAGGAGCAACTGGCGCCCAATGCCGCGCGCTGGGACCGCGAAGCGCACTTTCCGCGCGCGGAATTGCAGGCGCTGGGCGAACTGGGCGCGATGGGCATGGTGGTGCCCGAAGCATGGGGCGGCGCGGCGATGGATTACGTATCGCTGGCGGTCGCGCTGGAGGAAATCGCCGCCGGCGATGGCGCGACGTCGACCATTGTCAGCGTGCAGAATTCGGTCGTGTGCGGGCCGCTCAATGCGTTCGGCACTGACGCACAGAAGGAGCACTACCTGAAACCGCTGGCACGCGGCGAGTGGCTGGGCTGCTTTTGCCTGACGGAGCCGCAGGCGGGATCGGACGCCGCGGCGCTGGCGACGCGCGCCGACAGGCGCGGCGATCGCTACGTCCTGAATGGCGTCAAGCAGTTCATCACGACGGGCAAGAACGCTGACGTGGCCATCGTCTTTGCCGTCACCGACAAGGCGGCCGGCAAGAAGGGCATTTCCGGTTTCATCGTCGACACGCAAACGCCCGGCTATCGCGTGGCTTCGGTCGAGCAGAAGCTCGGCCAGCACGCGTCGGATACGGCGCAGATCGTCTTCGAGAACTGCGAAGTCCCCGCCGCGAACCTGCTCGGGGCCGAGGGTGCCGGCTATCGCATTGCGCTGGCCAATCTCGAAGCGGGACGCATCGGCATCGCCGCGCAGGCGTTGGGCATGGCGCGCGCCGCCTTCGATGCCGCGCTGTTTTATGCGCGGGAGCGCAGGAGTTTCGGCAAGGCCATCGCCGACCACCAGGCGGTGGGCTTCAGGCTGGCCGACATGGCGCTGGAGATCGAGGCGGCTCGGCACCTGATCTGGCACGCCGCATCATTGCGCGACGCCGGGCTGCCCTGCCTCAAGGAGGCCTCGATGGCCAAGCTCTTCGCCTCCGAAATGGCCGAACGCGTTTGTTCGGCTGCGATACAGATCCATGGGGGCTATGGCTACGTGGCCGATTTTCCCGTTGAACGCATCTACCGCGATGTGCGCGTATGCCAGATCTACGAGGGCACCAGCGACATCCAGCGGATGGTGATTGCGCGGGCGCTCGTCGCCTGATTCGACATTCCGGAGCTACTCCATGAACCCCGCACCCATCGATTTCTATTTCGACTTCTCGTCGCCCTACGGATATTTCGCGGCGCAGAAAATCGACGCGCTGGCCGCAAAGCACGGCCGCACGGTCGACTGGCGACCGATCCTGCTCGGTGCGATCTTTCGCGCCACGGGCGGCGCGCCGCTGACGCAGGTGCCACTCAAGGGCCCGTATTCGCAACGGGACTTCGCCCGCAGCGCACGCTTTCACGGCCTCCCCGAGTTCCGCATGCCCGCGGTGTTTCCGATTGCCTCGCAGGCGCCTGCGCGGATCGTGCTGTGGGCGAAGGTGCGCAATCCGGCGGATGGCGCGCGCGTGGCCAAGGCGCTCTATCACGCGTACTTCGTCGATGGCCGTGACATTTCGCAGGCGGACGTGGCCGCCACCGTGGCCGGCGAGGCCGGCTTCGACACCGTGGCCGCGCGTGCCGCTGTGGACGATCCGGCGATGAAGGACGGGCTGAAAGGCGAAGTCGAGGCGGCGCTTGCGGCGGGCGTGTTCGGTTCGCCGTTCATCGTGGTCGATGGCGAGCCGTTCTGGGGCCTCGATCGTTTTGACCAGATCGATTGCTGGCTCACCAAAGGCGGCTTCTGAAGCGGACGAAAGTCTCCATGGCCGAATACACGCTGCATTGCTTCGCCCAGTCCGGCAACGCCTACAAGGCGGCGCTGATGCTCGAGCTCGCGGGCGCGGACTGGAATCCCCGCTTCGTCGACTATTTCGGAGGCGAAACGCGCACGCCAGCGTATCGCGAGCGCAACGTCATGGGCGAAGTGCCGCTGCTGGAACATCACGGGCTCATGCTGTCGCAGTCCGGGATCATCCTGGAGTACCTTGCCGAGACGCTGGGCCTGTTCGGACCGAGGGACGCCGCCGAACGCCGCGAAATCCTGCGCTGGATCCTGTTCGATAATCACAAGTTGACGAGTTACACCGCGACCTATCGCTTCATGCGCGCGTTCGTGAGCGCGCCCGAACCTGCCGTGCTGGCCGAATTCCGCAAGCGCTCGGAAACAGCGTGGCGGATCGTCGATACGCATCTGGCCGCGCGCACGTTCATCGTCGGCGAGCGCCTGACGATTGCGGACCTGTCGATGTGCGGCTACCTGTATTTTTCCGACGAGTTCGGCGAGGATTGGTCGACCTATCCCGCATTGCGCGATTGGCTGGCGCGCATCGCCGCCTCGCCCCGTTGGAAGCACCCTTATGCGCTGATGCCCGGACACCCTCGTCCGGTCGCAGCGTGAGGCCACGACCATGCCCGTGATCGAATCGAAACTCAACGTCCGCGATGCGGCCTTCGCGCAGAATCACGACGCGATGGCCGCGCTGGTGGCCGACCTGAAGGCGAAACTCGCCACGATCGAGGAGGGCGGCGGCAAGGTTTCGCGCGACCGGCATACGGCGCGTGGCAAGTTGCTGCCGCGCGAGCGCGTGCGCGCTCTGCTTGATCCGGGCAGTCCGTTTCTCGAGTTCTCGGCGCTGGCCGCGTACGACATGTACGACGACAACATCGCCGCGGCCGGCATCATCACGGGCATCGGCCGCGTAGCCGGCCTGGAGTGCGTGATCGTCTGCAACGACGCCACGGTCAAGGGCGGCACCTATTACCCGCTGACCGTCAAGAAGCACCTGCGCGCGCAGGACATCGCCCGCGACAATGGCCTGCCGTGCATCTACCTGGTCGACTCCGGAGGCGCGAACCTGCCCAACCAGTTCGATGTGTGCCCCGACCGCGATCACTTTGGCCGGATTTTCTACAACCAGGCCACGATGTCGGCGCAGGGCATTCCGCAGATCGCGGTGGTGATGGGCTCGTGCACGGCGGGCGGCGCCTATGTGCCGGCGATGTCGGACGAGTCGATCATCGTCCGGAACCAGGCGACGATTTTCCTCGCGGGGCCGCCATTGGTGAAGGCGGCCACTGGCGAGGTCGTCAGTGCGGAGGAACTGGGGGGCGCGGATGTGCATACCCGCGTTTCCGGCGTGGCTGACCATTTTGCCTTGAACGACCATCATGCGCTGGCCATCGCGCGCAACATCGTCGGCAACCTGAACCGCGTGAAGAAGGTGGAGCTGGCCGTGCAGGCCCCGGTCGAGCCGCTGTACGACCCCGAGGAGCTCTACGGCGTCATCCAGGCCGACATCAAGAAACCGTATGACGTGCGCGAGGTGATCGCGCGGATCGTCGACGGCAGCGAGTTCGACGAATTCAAGGCGCGCTATGGCACCACACTCGTCACCGGATTCGCGCGCCTCTGGGGTTACCCGGTCGGCATCGTGGCGAACAACGGCGTCCTGTATTCGGAGTCGGCGCTGAAAGGCGCGCACTTCATCGAATTGTGCGCACAGCGGGGCATTCCGCTGATCTTCCTGCAGAACATCACCGGCTTCATGGTCGGGCAGAAATACGAATCCGGGGGCATTGCCAAGGACGGCGCCAAGATGGTGACGGCCGTTTCCTGCGCGCAGGTGCCGAAGTTCACCGTGATCATCGGTGGCAGCTACGGCGCGGGCAACTACGGCATGTGCGGTCGTGCCTTCAATCCGCGCTTCCTGTGGATGTGGCCCAACGCGCGAATCTGCGTGATGGGCCCCGAGCAGGCCGCGAGCGTGCTCGCCACCGTGAAGCGCGATGCCATCGAAAAGGCGGGCAAGGATTGGAGCGCGGCGGACGAGGAGGCCTTCAAGGCGCCGGTGCGGGACAAGCTGACCGCGGAGGCGCATCCGTACTTCGCGTCGGCGCGGCTGTGGGACGACGGGGTCATCGATCCTGCCGACACCCGCCGCGTGCTGGGGCTCGCCATCTCCGCATCGCTCAATCGGGCAATCGAGCCCACGAAGTTCGGCGTGTTCCGGATGTAGTTTCGCCATGATCCACGAGAGACCCGAGCACACGTTGCTGCGCGACGCCGGCGAACTGGCCAACGAGGTCGTCCATGCCCTCCAGCAGTTTCACGGCGGGATGGGCTATATTCGTGCAACAGCCATCGAGAGGCTGTGGCGCGACGCCCGAGTGCTGGTCATCGGCGGCGGCGCCACGGAAGTGATGTTCGAGGAAGCTGCCAAGCGGATGTGACCCGCGCCCACACGGATACCCACCATGGCTCGCAAAAAACCATCGCCTTCGGGCTACGAAACACTCGCCGTCTCCCTGCAGCAGGGAGTGGCCGTGGTCGCGCTCAATCGACCGGAACTGCACAACGCGTTCAACGAAACGCTGATCGCCGAGTTGACCGAGGTGCTGAATGTCCTCGATGCCGACGACGCGGTGCGGGCGGTCGTCCTCGCCGGCAATGGCAAGAGCTTCTGCGCCGGCGCTGACTTGAACTGGATGAAGAAGATGGCGGGCTATGGCCCGGCCGAGAACCTGGTCGACGCGCAGGCGCTGGCGCTGATGCTGCGCACGCTCAACGGCTTGTCGAAGCCCACGGTGGCGCGGGTACAGGGCGCCGCCTATGGCGGCGGCGTGGGACTCACCGCCTGCTGCGACATCGCCATCGCGGCGATCGAGGCGTCGTTTGCATTGTCCGAGGCCAAGCTGGGGCTGATCCCGGCGACCATTTCTCCTTACGTCATCGAGGCAATCGGCGCGCGGCAGGCGCGTCGCTACTTCCTGACCGGTGAACGCTTCGACGCTGCCGAGGCCTACCGCATCGGCCTCGTGCACGACATCGTTCCGATCGCGGAACTGGATGAGCGCATCAATGGCGTGCTGGGCGCGCTGATGCTGGCCGGGCCGCGGGCGCAAATGGAATGCAAGGCGCTGATCCGCGGCGTCGCCCATCGCCCGATCGATGCCGAGGTCATCAGTGGCACCGCCGAGCATATTGCCGCCGTACGCGCATCACCCGAAGGGAAGGAAGGCGTCGCGGCGTTTCTGGAAAAGCGCGCGGCGTCCTGGATTCCGGCCGCGCTCGCAACGAAGCCATGACGCCTGTACTTGCCCACTTCGACACGCTGCAGCTGGTGGCGCTGGCCGCGGCGGTCGGCTGGGCGAGCGGATTGCGTCTGTACGCGGTGCTGTTCATCCTTGGCGGCCTGGGCTTCCTTGGCGTGGTCGACCTGCCTGCCGGGCTGGGCACGCTCGCGCATCCTTTCGTGCTCGCCGCGTCGGGCTTCATGTGCTTCGTCGAGTTCTTCGCCGACAAGATTCCGGGCGTGGATTCGGCATGGGACGTGGTGCAGACCTTCATCCGCATCCCGGCGGGTGCCGCGCTGGCGGCAAGCGTGTTCGGTGATGCATCGTCGGCCACGATGCTGGCGGCGGCGATCCTGGGCGGCACGTTGGCCGCCGGCAGCCATCTTGCCAAGACCGGCAGCCGCGCGTTGATCAACACATCGCCCGAACCCTTTTCGAACTGGGCCGCGTCCTTCGGCGAGGAGGTCGCCGTGGGCACCGTCCTATGGCTGGCGTTCGCCTACCCCGTGGCGGCCCTGGTCGTGTTGGGACTACTGGTACTGCTGATGCTATGGCTCATCCCGAAGGTGTGGCGGATGATTCGCCGCGTCGTTCTCCGGGTCACCGGCTGGTTCGACGGGTCCTCCCATCGCCCGACGCCGTGACCGCCACAATTCCATTCGCATGTTCACCAAGATCCTGATTGCCAACCGGGGGGAAATCGCCTGCCGCGTCGCGCGCACCGCGCGCCGGATGGGCATTCGCACGGTCGCCGTGTATTCGGATGCCGATATCGACGCGCTGCATGTGGCCACGTGCGACGAGGCCGTCCGGCTGGGGCCCGCCGCGCCCCGCGAGAGCTACCTGAACGGCGCCGCCATCATCGAAATCGCGTTGCGCAGCGGTGCGCAGGCGATCCATCCCGGTTACGGATTCCTGTCGGAGAGCGAGGCCTTTGCCACGGCGTGCGCCGCGGCGGGGCTGGTGTTCATCGGGCCGCCGCCGGCCGCCATCGCGGCGATGGGATCGAAATCCGCCGCCAAGAACATCATGGGGGCCGCCAGGGTGCCGCTGGTGCCGGGTTATCACGGCGACGCGCAGGATGCGGCACTCCTCGCCCGTGAAGCCGAAGCGATCGGCTTCCCGGTCCTGATCAAGGCGACCGCCGGCGGCGGCGGCAAGGGCATGAAAGTCGTCACCGCGGCCGGTGAATTCGCCGCGGCGCTCGCCTCGGCGCGCCGTGAAGCGAAGGCCTCCTTCGGCGACGACCGCGTGCTGATCGAGCGCTACCTGACGTCGCCGCGCCACATCGAGATCCAGGTGTTCGCCGATACCCATGGCAACGCGGTCTATCTCTTCGAGCGGGACTGTTCGGTGCAGCGGCGGCACCAGAAGGTGCTGGAGGAGGCGCCCGCGCCCGGCATGACCGCGCAGCGTCGAAGCGCGATGGGCGATGCCGCGGTGGCGGCCGCCAAGGCCATCGGCTATGTCGGCGCGGGCACCGTCGAGTTCATTGCCGAGCAGGATGGCCGCTTCTATTTCATGGAGATGAACACGCGGCTGCAGGTCGAGCATCCGGTCACCGAAATGATCACCGGGCAGGATCTCGTCGAGTGGCAACTGCGGGTGGCGGCGGGCGAGCCGTTGCCGCTGCGGCAGGACCAGCTGACCATCCACGGCCACGCGCTGGAGGCGCGACTGTATGCCGAGGATCCGGAGCGCGGCTTCCTGCCTTCGATCGGGACGCTGTCGCACTGGCGCATGCCGGCCGCCTCCGAACGCGTGCGCGTCGATACCGGCGTGGGCGCGGGTGACGACGTGTCGCCGTACTACGACCCGATGCTGGCCAAGCTCATCGTATGGGGCGAGGATCGCGCTGCCGCCTGCGCAGAGATGCTGCGCGCACTCGCGCAGTGCGAGGTCGTGGGGGTGTCGACCAATATCGCCTTTCTCGAGCGCGTGGTTGCGCACGAGGCATTTGCATCTGCCGATATCGATACCGGGCTCATCGAAAAAAATCGCGCGGCGCTGTTTCCACCGCCGTTGGCAACACCGGACGTTGCGCTGCTTGCTGCCACCGTCGCTGAGTATGAAGGCCTGGCGCTCGATGCGGCCGCGACGGCACGCAACTCCGGCGATCCCCACTCGCCATGGCATGTGCCCGATGCCTGGTGGCTCGGCATGGCCACGCACGCCATCACGATGACTTTCGTGGACGGCGATATCCGAACGACGGTCGAAGTCAGGCCGCGCGGCGAACGTGCGCTTGATATCGCATTGCCGGCACGAACCAGCGCGGTCAGCTACGCCCATGACGGCGATCGCCTGCAAATTGTCGCGGACGGCGCGGCCTTCGCGGCGACCGTGATCGCGATTGGCGACGAACGATACGTCTTTGCGCCCGGCGCGCGTTGCTACCTGCGCTTCGAGGACCCGCTTGCCCACGCCGCAGAGGACGATGAGCACGGCGGGCACCTGACCGCGCCGATGTCGGGCGCCGTGGTCGCGGTGATGGTCGAAGTTGGCGCCAAGGTGACCAAGGGCGCGGCCCTGATCGTGCTCGAGGCGATGAAGATGGAGCACACGATCGTCGCACCCGCCGACGGCATCGTCGCCGCAGTGCATTTCAGGGTCGGCGACCGCGTGGCCGAGGGTGCGGATCTGGTCGACCTCGAGGACGCATGATCGCGGCCCCTCGAACGCCGCTGCGCGTGGTCGTCACCTTGTCCGCCGCCGAAGCGCAGCCATGGATGGACCTCTTTCGCCAGGCGCTGCCCGATGCGGAGGTCGAGCGCCGCGAACCCGGCCAGCCGGCGCAGGCAGCCGAGGTGCGCGCGGATTATGTCGTGCTGGCCGAACCCTGCCGCACCGTCTTCGACGCGCAGCCATCACCCAAGGCCGTGTTCACGGCGAGCGCAGGCGTGGGTCACCTGCTGCGCCTGCCCAATCTGCCACGCGATGTGCCGGTCACGCGCCTCGAGGACGCGGGCATGGCACAGCCGATGGCGCGCTACGTGCTTGCCGCCGCGCTGCGGTTCCTGCTGCGGCTGGACACCTACGCGCAGCAGCAGCGCAACGGCACCTGGGAACAGCATGAACCACGCGCGCCGGCGTCGGTTCGTGTCGGCGTGCTGGGCCTTGGCGTGATCGGCGGCACGATCGCACGCACGCTCGCCGCGCACGGATTCGCGGTGCGCGGGTACGCAACCACCGGGAAGCACATCGACGGCGTGGAGTGTTTCGCCGGTCCCGATCAACTCGCCGCGTGCCTGGACGGCGTCGATTTTCTGGTGGATGTGCTGCCGCTCACGCCGGCCACGACCGGGTTGCTGGATGCGTCGGCGCTGGCCCTTCTCGCCGACGGCGCGCATGTGGTGAACATCGGCCGTGGCGCCACCATGGTGGAGGCGGATCTGCTCGCGCTGCTCGACAGCGGCGAGCTGTCCGGCGCAACGCTCGACGTGTTTGCGCCCGAACCGCTGGTGCCCGCCCATGCGTTCTGGACCCACCCTCGGGTTACCGTCACGCCGCATGTTTCGGGCCTGACCGTGCCCCATGACGCCGTTGCGCAGATCGCGGCGAAGATCGAGCGGCTGGAGCGCGGCGAGGCTGTGACCGGCGTGGTCGATTGGTCGAGGGGCTACTGATGCCGTTGCCATCCCGGGTTCGATTGGTCGAAGTGGGTCCGCGCGACGGCCTGCAGAACGAACAGGCGGAGGTGCCCACCGAGGTCAAGGTCAGGCTCATCGATCTCCTGACCGACGCCGGGTTTCCGGCAATCGAAGCGACGTCCTTCGTGTCGCCGAAGTGGGTGCCGCAGATGGCGGATGCAGCGGAGGTGATGGCGCGCATCCGGCGCAAGGCCGAGGTGCGTTACCCGGTGCTCACGCCGAATCTGCGCGGTTTCGAGGCGGCCCTGGCGGCCGGCGCCGACGAAGTTGCCGTGTTCGTCGCGGCTTCCGAAACGTTCTCGCAGAAGAACATCAACTGCACCGTCGCGGAGAGCCTGGTGCGCGCCGAGCCCATCTTCGTTGCGGCGGCAGCGCAGGGTATCCGCGTCCGGGGCTACATTTCATGCGTGCTGGGATGTCCATTCGAGGGCCAGGTGTCCGCGGCACGTGTCGCCGAAGTTGCGGCGGCGCTGTGGAAGCTCGGCGCGTACGAAATTTCGCTGGGCGATACCATCGGGACAGGAACGGCGGGCGCCACGCAGACGCTGGTCGACGCGTGCGCGCAATACGTGCCGCTGCAGGCGCTGGCCGGACATTTCCACGACACCTATGGCCAGGCACTCACCAACCTCTACGCCGCGATGGAGCTTGGCGTGGCCACCTTCGACTGTTCGGTCGCCGGACTGGGGGGGTGTCCGTACGCGAAAGGTGCAACGGGCAACGTCGCGAGCGAGGACGTCGTCTACCTGCTGGACGGGCTCGGCATCGACACCGGCGTTGACATGTCGCGGTTGCGTCGCGCCGGGCAGTATATTTCCGACTTCCTCCAGCGCCCACCCATTTCGCGCGTGGCGCGCGCGCTGAACGCGCGTAATCCGCTCGTGGCCTGACCGCAGGCGCATCGAAGAACCATGACCCGCTCTCTTCCTCTCCATGCCGTACCGTCGCCGTGCATCAGCATCTGTGCGATCGACCAGGTCACCGGCCTGTGTGCGGGCTGCCTGCGCACGCTGGACGAGATCGCCGCCTGGAGCGTGCTCGACGATGACGAGAAGCGCGCCGTGTGGGCAGCTTTGCCCCAACGGCGCGCTGCAACCGCCAGCGGCGCGCAGGACAACGGCAACGATGCGCAAGCCAACGGCAACGATGCACAAGGCAAGGACACCGATGCCTAGCGTCGACTGGTATTTCGACTTCATCTCGCCGTTTGC
>JANNKR010000106.1:0-4004 GCA_031396395.1 Betaproteobacteria bacterium | reverse complement strand
CGGCACATACGCAATCTCATCGAGATTGGTGAAACCCTCGCGCACCAACACTTCGGCCACCGATTCGTCCACTCCCAGTTGTTCCATGAACATCTGGCGGGTGGCCACAGCTTCGTTCGCGCCTTTCTCGTCGGCCGCCTGCTCGGTCATGATGTTGATTTCCCAGGCGGTGAGCTCGGACGCCAAGCGCACGTTCTGACCGCCGCGGCCAATGGCCTGCGCCAACTGCGCCTCGTCCACGATCACGTCCATGCTGTGCGTCTCTTCGTCCACGACGATGGACTTCACTTCGGCCGGTGCCAGGGCGTTGATCACGAACTGCGCCGGGTCGGGTGAGAAATGAATAATATCGACGCGCTCGCCACCGAGTTCGTTGCAGCGCCGCCATCGACGTATTCCTTGGCGCCATGCACGGCGGCTACGTCGTGTCGCCGATCAACCTGCTGGCGCAGGATGCGCAGCTTGAGCACGTCCTCGCGCACTCGGGCACGCGCATCGTGTTTGCGGCCCCCGAGCACGTTGCACGGTTGAGCGCCATCGCCGCACGCGTCGCGCCGGACCTGCAGGTCCGCGAGACACAACCCGACGCGCTGGCACCGCAGTCGGTGATGCAGGCGCCCGCCGCCAAGGTGGCGGCCGACGATCCTGCACTGCTGATGTACACCTCGGGCACCACCGGGTTGCCCAAGGGTGTGCTCCTCTCGCATCGCAACCTGCTCGCGTCCGGGCGCGCGGTGGCCGCGGCGCAAGGCCTCGATGCAACGGACCGCGTACTGTCGGCGCTGCCGCTCTATCACATCAATGGCCAATGCATCGCGACGATCGCGCCCCTCGTGTCCGGCGGCAGCATCGTGGTGCCGCGGCGCTTTTCCGTCTCCGGCTGGTGGCCGCTGGTCGAGCGCTATCGACCGACGTGGCTCAACCTGGTGCCCACGATGATCGCCTTCCTTTGCAACGGACCGGAGCTCACGCCAGCGCAGCGCGATGCGTGCCGCAACCTGCGGTTTGCACGGTCGGCGTCGGCGCCGCTGCCGCCAGAACAGCACCGGGCCTTCGAGCAGCGGTTTGGCGTCTCGATCATCGAGGCGATGGGCCTCACCGAGACGGCCAGCGTCGCGTTCACCAATCCGCTCGATCCTGCAAGGCGCAGGATCGGCTCGCCCGGCTTGCCGCTGGCCGTGGAGGCGCGCGTGGTCGCACCGGATGGGCGCGTGCTGGCGGCCGGGGCCGCCGGCGAGATCGGCCTGCGCGGCGAACCCGTCATGCAGGGTTACTTCCGCGCGCCGGAGCTGACTGCGCAGGCGCTCGATGCCGGGGGCTGGTTCGCCACCGGCGACCTCGGGTATCGCGATGCGGACGGCTACTACTTCATCACCGGGCGGCTCAAGGAGCTGATCATCAAGGGCGGCGAGAACATTGCGCCACGCGAGATCGACGAGGCGCTGCTGGCCCACCCGGCGATCCTGGAAGCCGCGGCGGTCGGGATTCCGGACCCCGAGTATGGGCAGGAGATCCTGGCCTGCGTGGTGCTGAAGCCCGGCATCGCCTGTTCCGAAGCCGACCTGCGCGCCCACTGCCTTCGCGCCCTGGGCAAGTACAAGTCGCCGAAGGAATTGCGTTTCGTGGCCGAATTGCCCAAGGGGCCCTCCGGCAAGGTGCAACGTCGCCTCCTGCTCGATCTCCCGACATGAGGTGTCCACCATCATCGCTGCGGTCGAGCGCGTGCGCGTGGGATAATCGCAGTGCGCGATCGACGTGACGTCAGTGCCCGATTGCCTCGCCTCAATGGTCCCGTGTCATACCTTCCAATGAAGCCCGAACCCATCGACCGTCCGTTGCCGCGCGAAGACTTGGCCGGCCAGCAAACGCACTACAGCACCTGTTACATGTGCGCCTGCCGCTGCGGGATCAAGGTCACGACGCAGGATGGCGCGCTGCGCTTCATCCAGGGCACGCGCGAACATCCTGTGAACCAGGGCGTGCTGTGCGCCAAGGGCTCGGCGGGCATCATGAAGCAGCTGTCGCCGGCCAAGCTGCGCAAGCCGCTCAAGCGCCGTGAAGGCAGCGAGCGCGGCGCCAACGAATTCGACGAGATCGAATGGGATGAGGCGCTGGCCATCGTCGAGGCACGGCTGTCGCATATTCGCGCCACGGATCCCAGGCGTCTCGCGTTCTTCACCGGCCGCGACCAGATGCAGGCGCTCACCGGGTTGTGGGCGCAGCAGTTCGGCACGCCCAACTGGGCAGCGCATGGCGGCTTCTGTTCCGTCAACATGGCGGCAGCGGGGCTGTACTCGATCGGCTACTCGTTCTGGGAGTTCGGCGCGCCGGATTGGGATCGCGCCAAGTACTTCGTGATGTGGGGCGTGGCCGAGGATCACTCGTCCAATCCGATCAAGATCGGCCTCGACAAGTTGAAGCGCCGCGGTGCCAAGTTCGTGTCGATCAATCCGATCCGCACCGGCTACTCCGCGATCGCGGACGACTGGATCCCGATCCGCCCCGGCACCGATGGCCTGCTTGCGCTTGCGATCGTCCACGTGTTGCTGACCGAGGGCACGATCGATTTCGAGTTTCTTGCGCGCTACACCAACGCCCCCTGGCTCGTGATCCAGGCGCCGGGCACCTCCGACGATGGCCTCTTCGCGCGCGGCGCCGATGGCACGCCCCTGGTCTGGGACGAAGCGCAGGGACGGGTCACCGCCGGCATCACTGCGCAGTCACGCCCCGCGCTGTTCGCGCAATGCACGCTCACCGACGGCCGTCAGGCGCGCAGCGTGCTGGCGTTGGCCGCCGAGCGCTACCTCGATGCGGCGTACGCGCCAGAAGTGGTGGCCGATGCCTGCGGCGTGCCCGCGGCGACCATCCGGCGGCTGGCGCGGGAGATGGCGCAGGTGGCATTTCGCGAGACCATCGAATTGCCCATCCCCTGGACGGATGCGTGGGGTCGCAAGCACGACAAGGTCGTGGGCCGGCCGGTGGCGATGTACGCGATGCGCGGCATCTCGGCGCACTCCAACGGCTTCCAGACCTGTCGCGCGCTGCACCTCATCCAGATGCTGTTGGGGGCGCTCGACGGTCCGGGCAATTTCCGCGCGCGGGCCCCGTATCCGAAGCCGGTACCGCCGCAGATTCGCCCGCACAATGCGGCCGCGCGGCCGAATACGCCGCTGGCAAGGCCCCCGCTGGGTTTCCCGATGAGTCCGGAAGACCTGGCGCTGGACGCCGACGGCCGGGCACTGCGCATCGACAAGGCCTACACGTGGGAGGCGCCGCTGGCTTCGCATGGCCTGATGCATATGGTGATCGCCAATGCCGCCGCCGGTGATCCGTACCCGATCGACACGCTGATGCTGTTCATGGCCAACATGGCGTGGAACTCGTCGATGAACACGACCGGCACGCGCGCGATGCTGACCGCCCGTCACGACGATGGCAGTTACAGGATTCCCTTCATCATCGTCGCCGATGCCTTCGCGTCCGAGACCGTTGCGTTTGCCGACCTGGTGTTGCCGGACACCACCTACCTCGAGCGCTTCGACGCGATCTCGCTGCTGGACCGGCCGATCTCGGAACCCGATGCCGCGGCGGATGCGATCCGGCACCCGATCATCACGCCCGATCGTGATGTGCGGCCGTGGCAGGACGTGCTGGTCGAACTCGCGGGGCGCATGCGCTTTCCCGCATTCACGTCCGGTGACGGCAGTCGCAAGTTCGCCGACTACCAGGATTTCATCGTCAACTACGAGCGGGCGCCGGGCATCGGCTTTCTCGCCGGCTGGCGCGGGGTCGACGGCAAGCGCTCGCTGGTGGGCGCGCCCAACCCCGGGCAGTGGCAGGCGTACAAGGACAACAAGGCGTTTTTCGCGTTTCACCTGCCCGATGCGATCAAGTGGCACCGCTACGCAAATCTCGGCTATCTCGAGTTCGCGAAGAAGGTCGGCTTCGTCGGCGAAGTCGAGCCGATCGTGATGCAAATCTACTCGGAGCCGCTGCAGAAGTTC
>JANNKR010000086.1:0-7874 GCA_031396395.1 Betaproteobacteria bacterium | reverse complement strand
CGTGAAGCCTATCTGCAGCGTGCGACCGAACTGGCCATCGGCGACACCGGCCTCATCCCGCTCCACTTCCAGATCAGCCTGTGGGCCACCCGCGACGGCATCGTCTATGTGCCACGCGTCGACGAGCAGACGCTGGCCTGGAAGTTCACGCCGAAGAAGTAGCGTGAACGCGCCTCTCGCCTGGCCGGCCGTCAAGACGCCGGCGCAGCACTTCATCGGCAACCGCTGGTTTGCGCCGGCCAGCCGGGCCGAGCTGCCGATGATCGATCCGTCCGACGGCCTGCCGTTTGCGGCCATCGCGCGGGGCAATGCCGCCGACATCGATGCGGCAGTGCGGGCGGCGCAGGGCGCACGCGACGGTGCCTGGGGCAAGCTGGCACCGGCCGAAAAGGGGCGCCTGCTGCACGCGCTGTCGCGGGCCATTCTTGATCACGCGGAGGAACTGGCGCTGCTTGAGGCGCGCGATTGCGGCAAGCCGCTGAAGCAGGCGCGCGCGGACGTGGCCGCCTGCGCTCGCTATTTCGAGTTTTACGGCGGTGCCAGCGACAAGCTGCACGGCGAGACCATTCCCTATCCGCAGGGCTTTACTGTCCTGACATGGCGCGAGCCGCACGGCGTCACGGGACACATCATTCCGTGGAACTATCCGCTGCAGATCTTCGGACGGTCGGTGGGCGCGGCACTGGCGGCGGGCAATGCGTGTGTCGTCAAGCCGGCCGAGGATGCCTGCCTGTCGCTGCTGCGTATCGCGATGCTGGCCGCCGACATCGGCTTGCCCAGTGGCGCACTCAACATCGTCACGGGCCTTGGCACCGAAGCGGGCGCGGCGCTGGCGCAGCATCCAGGCATCCAGCATCTTTCATTCACCGGTTCGGCGGCCACGGGCGTGCTCGTGACCACTGCCGCGGCACAGCATCATTGCCCGGTAACGCTCGAGCTGGGCGGCAAGTCGCCGCAGGTCGTGTTTGCCGATGCGGACTTCGATGCCGTCATTCCCGCAGTGGTCAACGCGATCGTGCAGAACGCCGGTCAGACGTGTTCGGCCGGTAGCCGATTGCTGGTGCAGAGTTCCTGCTATGAGGCTTTGCTGGCGCGGTTGGGCGAGCGGTTTGCGGCGCTGTCGACCGGACCTGCGCTGGCGGATCTCGATTGCGGCCCGCTGATCCGGGGTTCGCAACTGCAGCGGGTGCGCGGGTTCCTCGCGGATGCCGCGCGCGATGCGATTCCCATCGTCGCGCAAGGCCAGATTGTGGCCGATGCACCCTCCGGCGGCTACTACATGGCGCCTGTCCTCCTTCGCGACGTGCCATTCGATCATCGGCTTGCATGCGAGGAAGTGTTTGGTCCGGTCCTCTCGGCCATGTCGTTTACCGACGAGGCCGACGCCATTCGCCTGGCCAATGGCACCGATTTCGGATTGGTCGCCGGCGTGTGGACGCGCGACGGCGCGCGGCAACTGCGCATGGCGCGCGCGCTGGCCAGCGGCCAGGTTTACATCAACAACTACGGGGCAGGCGGGGGTGTGGAACTGCCCTTCGGCGGCGTCAAGCATTCCGGCCACGGGCGCGAAAAGGGCTTCGAGGCGCTGCACGGATTCACCGCGCTCAAGACCGTCGTGCTGCGTCATGATTGAGCTGTCGTGCCCCGAAGCGCCGAGGGCACGCTGACACGGCGCAATGGCTTTCGATCGATCGGGGAACTCAATGAGACTCGCAGGCAAGACGGCCGTCGTGACCGGTGCCGGATCAGGCTTCGGCCGCGGCATCGCGCAGCGCTTCGCCGCCGAGGGCGCGCAGGTGGTGGTCAACGATGTGAACGCCGAGAACGGCGAGAACACGGTGGCCGACATCGTCAGCCGCGGCGGGAAAGCACGGTTTTGCTCCGGCGACGTCGGCCGTGACGGCGACGTCAAGCGCCTGATGGAATTTGCGCTGGCTGCCTATGGCGTGATCGACATCGTGGTCAACAACGCGGGTACCACGCACAAGAACCAGCCGATGCTCGACGTCAGCGAAGAGCAGTTCGACCGGATCTATGCCGTCAACGTCAAGAGCCTGTTCCTGACCGCGCGCCACGCGGTGCCGCACATGCGCTCGCGGCGCAATGGCGTGTTCATCACCATTGCGTCGACGGCGGGCGTGCGCCCGCGGCCCGGCCTGACCTGGTACAACGGCAGCAAGGGTGCCGCCATCGTCACGTCGCGGTCGATGGCGGCGGAACTGGCGAAGGACAACATCCGCGTCAATGTGATCAACCCGGTCGCGGGCGAAACGGCCATGCTCGCCGATTTCATGGGGCAGGACACGCCAGAGCGGCGCGCGCAGTTCATTGCCACGATTCCGCTCGGCCGGCTGTCGCAACCTTCGGACATTGCGACGGCGGCGGTGTTCTTCGCGTCCGATGAAGCTTCGTTCATCACTGGCGCGTGTCTGGAGGTCGACGGCGGCCGCTGCGTCTGACGGACGGCGTGGACACCTCTTTCCGCACGCGTTGGCCGCCGGCGCCTAGACCGCCGCCGCGACTTCGCGTGCACTGAGCGGCACCTCGAACATCAGGTAACCGTCGACGCGTGCCATCGTGCGGCCGGGTGCGTAACGCTGCAGGAGCTGCAGCATCGGATCGTTTTCGGTCATCACCATGCCGCGAAAGCGGGCGATGCCTCGCGCGATCGCATCCAGGGCAAGCCGCGCGAGCAGCGAGCGGCCCACGCCCTGGCCCTGGAACGCATCGACCACCAGGATGGCGACCTCGGCCGAGTCCCGGTGATCGGCATCCCGGACGAACCGCGCGACACCGACGCCTTCGGGCGCACCATCCGCACCTTCGACCATTGCGCCAAGCGCAAAACGGTCGTTTCCATCCAGCCGGGTCAGCGCGTCGAGCTCGCGATCGGAGAGGCGGAACCGCGGTGTGAAGAACCGGCGCCGGCTCGACTCGGGCGAGAGATGGGCGATCGCCCGCTCGATCAGCGGGCGCGCGGCTGGCGTGATCGGCCCGAACAGGATCGGGCGCCCGTCGCGCAAGCGGGCCAAAGCGGGCAGGTGGGGCATTGCGATTGACGACATGGATGAAATATCTTTCACTTGGGCTATCCAAAGAAGTACTTATATAATATTATGAGTATCATGGCAAGATATTCCGAAGAGCACAAACGCACGACGCGCGCCCGAATCCTGGCGGCAGCGGATCGGCGGATCAAGGCCGAGGGCGTAGCGGCCACGTCGGTGGAGGAGGTCATGCGCGACGCGGGCCTCACGGTCGGCGGCTTCTATGCCCATTTCCCGTCCAAGGAGGCGCTTGCACGCGAAGCACTGTTCGACGGACTAGCGCGCAGCGTCGAGCAGATGTTCGTTCGATTGGAGGGCATTGCGGACCCCGTGGCATGGGCGCGCGCGATGATCAGGCTCTACCTCTCCCAGGCCGAGGGCGACGCATTGGGGCAGGCGTGTCCGCTGACGATGCTGCTCGCCGATGTCGCCCGGAGTGATCGCGATACGCGCAACGCCTTCGGCACCACGACCAACGCGTTGCTCGACCGGATTGCGCAGCGCTTTCCCGAGGTGCCGGGCATGACCCGGCGCGAGGCCGTGCTGGCGGTTTACTCGAGTTGCATCGGGGCGGTGATGCTGGCACGCGCGGTGCCGAGCATGGAAGCGCGGCGCCGGATTCTGGGCAACACGGAAACCATGCTGATTCGAGTGCTGGCGTTGGACAGAGCGGGTGAGGAAAGGGCTTAGACGCGGGTTTCGCAGCACGTTGGTTCAGCGTCGTCGCGGGGGGGGGTGGGCGGTGCGTGGGTTGGACTTCTGGTTTAGCGTCGCCGCGGTGAGCGGTGGGCCGCGCGGGGCGGGCTTCGTCGCCGCAAGGCGTGTGCTCGGGCGGGTGACGGCCAAAAACAGGGGGGGTCAACCCACGACCCCCCGGTTTTTGACCACACCCGCGGCAAGCACGCGGCTCCAAGGCGCCCGCGCCAGGCGGCTCGCCCCGCCCCGTGCGTAATGCGTGGCAACGGCACACCGAACGTCACCGCGATGCGCCCGTAGGCGAGGCTATAGCCTCGCGCAGCGCAATGACAACGGGCACGGACGCGTAACCGCGGTGGACCTTGCCCCGCATCCGGCCCCCCGCTCACCGCGGCGACGCTAAACAAGAAGCCCGCCCAATGCAAGGCACACCGCTCATCGCGGCGACGCTAAACCCTAGGTACACGCTCGAGCGTAAAGCCCCGCCTACCGGATCGTCTGGATGTCAGACAAAGTTCGACGCCTGAGTCGGTGACGTCACCCTTACGCCCAGGCTACGTCAGGGCAACGTCAGGGCGACGGCTCGGATGCCGTGGCTGGTGGCGGTGCGGTCTTCTTCGCCGATGGGGGCATCAGCACCGCGACCAGCGATGCGAGCACGAGTGCAAGTGCGACAAATTCACTCACGCCCGGCCGCTCACCCAGCACCAGCATGCCCGCGAACACGCCGACCACCGGCACCGGCAACGACGACATCGACGACACCGCCACGGGCAGCGTCCGCGCCAGCGTGAACCACGCCCAGTGCGCAAGCGTTCCCGCCAGGAAGATGTTGTAGAGAATGGCGAACCACGTGCGGCCCGACAGGTTGCCGAGGTAGGAAATCGGATGCGTCTCGAAGAATGGCGCCATGACCACCAGCGGCAGCCATCCCAACACCATCATCCATCCCGACAGCGTGTTCTGCGGGATCGGCGGCTTCCATTTGCGCAGCAGCACGGTGCCGAATGCCCAGAGGATCGCCGCGCACAGGATCATCAACGCGCCCGTCGACAGGTCGCGCAGGTGGCGCAGATCGTCGCCCAGCAGCACCGCCATGCCCAGCATGCCCAGGACCAGGCCGACGATCTTGCGCCGGTTGAGTGGCTCGTGCAGCAGCGCAATCGAGATCAGCGTGGCCCATACCGGCATCGTGTACGCGAGGATTGCGCTGCGCCCGGCGGGCAGTTGCTGCACGCCGAACAGCACGAAACCGTTCCAGCCCGCGATGTTGAAGAACGCGAGTATGGTCACGCGGCCCCACCACTCGCGCGGGATGCGGATCGAGTCGCCGCTCAGGCGGGAGACCAGGAGCAGGCCCGCGGCCGCAAACGGCAGCGTGATGGAACGAAACGTGAGCGGCGCCAGCTCCATCACCCCCATTTTCAGGATCGGCCAATTGCAGCCCCAGATCAGCGTCAGGATCGCGATGGGCAGGAACGCGTGCGCCAGCGGATGGCGCGCGGAAGGCGCAGCGCTCATCCGCGGTCGCGGACCGGCAATACTTCACCGAATTTGGACTGGTGCAGCGCGCGTGCCTGCACGACCCAGGTGTCGCGACGGATGCGGCCGGAGAATTCGGGCAGCCGCCCGTCGAATTCATCGATGTCGCGTTCGCTCCAGCGGGCAATCTGCTTGTACGTGGAGACCCCCATCTGATGCAGCATGCGCTCCAGCACCGGCCCGATGCCTACGATCAGCTTGAGATCGTCGGGCATCGTGGGGCCGTCCAGCAGGCGCGGCGGCGCATTGTTCTCGAGGTCGATAACGATGGCCCGGTAGCGTGCCGTTTCGCCGCGCGCAGCCGCCAGGTCTGCCAGCAATTGACGGCGATCCTCGGCAAAGGCCCGCAGCTGTCCGGTCACGGCTGCCGCGCCGCGGGCATGCCGGCGCAACCCCGCGTTCTCGCCCTCGAGGCTGCGGATGAGGCGCGCGCGTTCGGCGTCGTGGCCATCGTCCTGCGTCAGGGCCATTGGCGCGGGCGCCGGCGCCATCGGTGCCAGCGATTCCGTTGCCAGCGGCACGGGAGTCGGCGATCCTCCAGCCGCGGGTCTTAGCGGCGCTGCCGCCAGCACCTCCCGGCGACCCCGCATGACACCGGTGCGATAGGCGATGAAAAGCCCGATCGCCAGGGCGATCAGGAGAAGTAATGTCAGGCCGTTCATGGGGCGGGGCAGGCGGGGAGGTTTGGGCAGGCCGTCCTGGCGACGACCCGCACCCGCGATTGTAAGCGACACCGGCACACGCGGACGAGTCGACCGTCCGCGGCGCGGCACGCGCGGCTGCTAGAATGAGCTTTCGACCTCGTCGCACGCTGCAGGCCATGGAACCCACCGCGCCCGCGTCCGCCGGCGCTCCCGCGCAGAGCACCGGAGGCACGCCACCTCCCGTCACCCCGCTGGCGCGGCCCGCCAGCCGCGGGCTGGTCATTGCCTTGGCGCTGGTCGCCATCGCGGTTGCCGCCGTTGGCTGGTGGGACGGTCGGCAGGCGCAATCCGCAATGCGCCTCGAGGTTGCGCAGCGCCTCACCGCTGCCGACGGGGCGCTGGCGCAGGCCAAGGCGCGCGAATCGGATTTGGGCAACGAACTGCGCGAAGCCCAGGCCAAGCTCGCGTTGCTCGAGACGCGCCTGTCCGAGTCGCAAACGCAGCAGGCCTCGCTCGAGGCGCTGTATCGCGAATTGGCACCCTCGCGCGACGAGCTCGCGCTGAACGAAGTCGAGCAGGTCCTGCTGCTGGCCAGCCAGCAGCTGTCGATCGCCGGCAATGTGCAGGCCGCACTGGCCGCGCTGCAACTGGCCGACGCCAAGCTCTCCCGCACCGATCGGCCCCAATGGGTCGCGCTGCGCCGCTCGCTGGTCCGCGACATCGACAAGCTGAAGTCACTGCCGTATGTGGACGTGGCGGGCATGGCGGTGAAACTCGACCAGGCCATCGCCGCCATCGATTCGCTGCCGCTGGCCCGCGACGAGCGGCTGCCCACGCCTGCGCCGGCAACCCCGCCGGCCGATGAATCCGCATGGAGGCGTTCGCTGCGCGAGGCGTGGACCGAGCTCAAATCGCTGGTCCGGATCGAGGTTGCCGATCGGCCGGCTGCGCCCCTGGTGCCGCCCAATCAGCAGTACTTCCTGCGCGAAAATCTGCGGCTGCGGCTCCTGACCGCGCGCATTTCATTGCTGTCGCACGACGAGAGCGGATTCAAGACCGACGTCACCGCTGCCTCGGCCTGGCTGAAACAGTATTTCGACATGCGTACGAAGCCCGTGCAGACGCTGGTGGCCGGGCTCACGCAGCTTGCCGCCACGCCGATGCCCGCCGAATTGCCGGACCTCGCGGCCAGCCTCACCGCGGTGCGCTCGCTGAAGGCCACGCGCGAGCGAGTCGCGGCGCCGGCGCGCTGACGCATGCGCCTGCTGTTCGCCTTTCTGCTGCTGGCCGTGCTCGCGGTCGTCGCGGCGCTGTTGTTCAAACTCAACACCGGCTACGCGATGTTCGTGGCGCCGCCGTATCGCGTGGAGGTGTCGCTCAACGCGTTCATCGTGATCGCTCTCGTGGCCTTTGTCGCCGCCTACCTGTTGCTGCGGGTGGCCACGCGCATTGCCGGCCTGCCGGCGCAGGTGCGCGCGAGCCGGCGCCAGCGCAACGTCGAACGCGCGCGCAGCAAGCAGGATGCCGCCACCGTCGCGCTGCTCGAAGGCCGCTACGGCAAGGCGAAGCAGTATGCCGAGGAATCGCTGGCCATCCCCCGCTCGTCGGGCCTGGCCGCGCTGCTCGGCGCACGCGCCGCCGCGGATATGCGGCAATTCGACGAAGCCTACGCGCTGCTGTCGCGACCGGACGCGGGCACGGCCAGCCTCGCGGTGCCGCGGCTGATGCTCGAAGCGGAAATGGCGCTCGAACAGGGGCAACCCGGGGATGCGCTGGCCAGGCTCGCCGAGCTGAAACGCGAAGCCGGCCTGCACACGGCGGCGCTCAAGCTCGAATTGCGCGCCACCATCAACGCGGGACGGCATGCGGATGTGCCTCCACTCGTGGAGCAGCTGGTCAAGCGCAAGGTCTACGATGCGACGCAGGGCAACCTGTTGCGCACCAC
>JANNKR010000074.1:0-17641 GCA_031396395.1 Betaproteobacteria bacterium | reverse complement strand
TCGGCAAGCTCAAACCCGACGCCGACTACTTCCAGCATGTATTGGACGCGCTCGGCGCGCCCGCGGCGCGCGTGCTCTTCATCGACGACAACGCGATCAACGTGGACGCCGCGGCGCGGCTTGGACTGGTCGCACGCCGGGTACTGGGCGTGGAGGGCGCGCGCAGCGCATTCCGGGAACTCGGCTTGCTGCCGCCGATGTAGCGGGAAGGTGTTAGGCCGCGCGCTTGAACGTGGCCAGCAGCCCGGCCATCCCGACCAGCAAGCCCCCGAAGGTACGGTTCATCAGTCGAACCTGCCGCGGACCACTGAGCAGGCGCAGCACCTTGGCGGCGAGCCCGGTATAGCCGGTCATCACCACGAGGTCGGTGACGACGAGTGTCGCGCCGCAGATCACGTACTGCAGAAGCTGCGGCCGCGCGGGGTCGATGAACTGCGGCAACACCGCCAGCATGAACACGATGCCCTTCGGGTTGGTGGCATTGACAAGGAAGCCGCGCAGCATCAATTGCTGCGGTGACGACGCAAGCGCGCTGGCGGCGGCGTCCGCATCGATCAGAATCGCCGGGGCCCGCCACTGCTGGATGCCGAGCCACACGAGATAGGCGACGCCCAGCCATTTCACAACGGCGAACGCGACCGTGGACGTGGCCAGCAGCGCGCCCAGGCCGGCAGCCACCACGACCAGCACGAAGATGATCCCGACGATCAGGCCGACGATGTTCCACATCGCGCGACGCAGGCCGAAGCGCAGCCCCGCCGCCATGCACGATATCGCGCCGGCTCCCGGCGAGACGCTGATGAGCCAGGAGGCGACGAAGAATGCGAGCCAGGTTTCGAGCGTCATGATCTCGGTGAATCCGTAGGCGAGGCTTCAGCCTCGCGACGACATCGTGGCGTTAAACCAGCGAGGCTGAAGCCCCGCCTACGGAGCAATCCGTCGCGACGGTCTACTCAGTACTTGACGCTGCAACCGTAGGGCGACGTGCTGGCCACCGTCACCGGCTTGCCTGCCAGCGACTCGTTGAGCGCGGCGCGCACGTAGTTGTTGGCGGACTTGGCATCGGCCGGGTTGGACGAGCGCTTGTCGTCGATCGCGCCGTCATAGACCACCTTGCCGGACGGATTGACGACGAACATGTGCGGCGTGGTCTTGGCGGCGTAGGCGCGGCCGGTCTCGCTGGTGGCGTCGATCAGCGTCGCCCTGGGTGCCGCGCCCTGCGTCTTCAGCCAGGCATCCATCTGCGCCCCGGTCTTGAACTCGCCACTCGACTTGTTGGTGGAATTGATCGCGAGCCAGACGACATCCTTGGCGCCGAATTCCTTCTGCAGCCCCTGCATGTTCTGGCTGTCGTAGTGCTTGCGCACGAACGGGCACTCCGGATTGGTCCACTCGAGGACGACGAACTTGCCCTTGTAATCCGCGAGCTTGACGGACTTGCCGGCGGTATCGGTCAGCGTGAAATCGGGGGCCGGCGCACCGACGGCCGACCATGCGATACCGGCGACGAATGCTGCGGTCAGCGGCAAGAGCCGCAAGGTGGAAACCAGGGTCATGACAACCTCCTGCAAATGGGGGAAATGAGCAGCCTACAGCGTGCGACACGCCGCGCCTAGATCGTGGCCAGAGCGTCCAACACCGTCTGCTTCTGGAGGACTTCGGGCAGCAGCAATGGTTCCTTGCCGGGCCTGTACAGGACATAAACGGGCACACCTTGGCGCCCGAACGCCGCCAAGGCGCGCGTGATCACCGGATCGCGACGGGTCCAGTCGGCGCGTACCAGCTGCACCCCGCGCCGCGAAAACTCGTCCTTGATGCCGGCATCGTTCAGCACCAAACGCTTGTTCACCTGGCAGGTGACGCACCACGCGGCCGTGAAATCGACGAACACGGGCTTGCCGGCTGCGGCGAATTCGTCGAGCCGGGCGACGGAGTACGGCTGCCACGGATCGATCGCGCCAACGTTGGTGCGCGCCTGCGGCGTGGGCAGGTCCTTGTCGGCAGCAGGCCCGAACAGCGGGGCCACCACCACGGCCGCGGCAACGAAGCCGGCCAGTCCAAGCGCAGTCCACACCCGGCCACCATGGCCCTTGAAGGCGCGCCGCGACTCGCGCCACGCCCACAACGCGAAGGCCAGCACGACCAGCGTGACCAGCAGGCGCACCACCGCGTCGTTGTCGACCTGCGCGCCCAGCACCCAGACCAGCCAGGCCACGGTGGCGTACAGGGGGAAGGCCAGGAACTGCTTCAGCTTTTCCATCCAGGCGCCGGGCTTGGGCAGCACGCGGCGCCACCCCGGGAACCACGTGAGCAATACAAACGGCAACGCCATGCCGAGCCCGAGGGCGACGAATACCAGCAACGTCAGCGCGGCCGGTTGCGCCAGGGCGAAACCCAGTGCCGCCCCCATGAACGGCGCCGTGCACGGCGACGCGATGACGACGGCCAGCACCCCCGACAAGGCCGCATTGAGATACGGATTGCGCGCGCTCCAGCCGGCGGCGGACGACGGCACCAGCGTGGCGAATTCAAACGCGCCGGACAGATTGAGCGCCAAAACGAAGAACAGCATCGCCAGTGAAGCCACGACCGCCGGCGATTGCAGCTGGAAGCCCCAGCCCAGTTGCTCGCCGGCCGCCCGCAGGGCCAGAAGCAAGCCGGCCAGCGCTACAAAGGTCACGACGACGCCCGCGCCATAGGCCAGGCCCTCGATGCGCAGCGTGCGCGCATTGGCGTGCCCCGGTGCCGCCAGTGCCAGCGCCTTGATGGAAAGAATCGGAAAGACGCAGGGCATCAGGTTCAGCACGATGCCGCCGACGAACGCAAACAGCAGCGCCAGGACCAGCGACAGGCTCTCGCCCGCCGGCGTGGGTGGCGCCGCGAACGTCGATGCCGGCGCGGGCGCCTGCACCGGCTTGGGTCCGGCGACGACGGCGCCGGTCAGCGGCACGTCGATCGTGGTGGTGGCAGCCAGCTGCCCATCCCCGAGGGTGAGTCCCTTGGTGGTGGTGAGCACGCCGGCCACGCGCTTGAAATCCGGCGCCAGCTGGTAGGACACCGGCAGCGTGAGCACAAAGGTGCCGTTGGGATCACGGACGAAGGTCTGCTTGCCCGCGGGCTCGATGCGCCCTTCCTGGAAGGGGAAGAAGTGCACGTCGCCCGGCGCCGCGGCACCGGCGGGCGCGGTGGCGGTGACCACGACCTTGTTGCCCTCGCCGCGCGCGGCGAAGAGCCAGCCCTTGGCCGGCTGCGGCAAGGCGGCCCGCGTGGCGGCGATCTGGTTACCCCATTGCGGATAGGCGTCGGCCCGCTCCGACACCGGCAGCACGAGTTCGAGCTGCACGTCCTCCGGGATGCAGGTTTCGCGGCAGACGAGCCACTCGACCTTGGCGCTCAGCGTGCGTGTGGTTCCGGGCTTGGCGTCGGCCGCCACCTGCAGGTCGACCAGCAGCAGTACTTCACCCTCGTAACCGTAGTTGACGAGCGGCCCGGCGGGCAGCGCATGCGGCGCGGGCCACTGGATGGGTCCCACCGCCATGTCCGGCGGCAGCTTCCACGCAATGGTCGTGGGCAATCCCGAATCGCCGGGGTTCTGCCAGTAGGTGTGCCAGCCGTCCGCCATCTTGAGCCGCAGCGCGACGGTGGTCGGCTGGCCCGGCACGAAGGCGGTGCGCTCGGGGACAAGTTCGGCCTCGACGTGCGGGGTCCTGACCGGCGCGGCGGCGGCCAGCCCGATGCCGCAGACGGCGAGGAGCAGCAGTAACCAGAATTGAAGCGCGCGCGGCATGTCGATTAGGTAGGTTCGGCGGACGGCAAATTACGCCCCTTGGGCGCGTGGAATGCCGGAGAGGTTCCCGGGCAAGCCTATAATTATCGTCTTTTCCGGGATCGTTGCCGCACCGGCGTACAGCGGTCTATGACAATAGCATAATTGCGGCAGGTTTGCTTCGACCCGGCCCGCCTCATCCCCCATGTTCGAAGCCCTGCTGGTCTCCACCGCCGTCGTTGCCGTCGGCGAACTGGGGGACAAGACCCAACTGCTCGCGCTGGTCCTGGCGGCACGCTACGCCAAGCCGTGGCCGATCATCGCCGGGATCTTCGTGGCGACGCTGTTCAATCACGCCATTGCGGGCTGGGTCGGCAACTGGGTACGGGGCGCGGTGCCGCCCGACGTGCTGCGGTGGCTGCTGGCGCTGTCCTTTTTCGCCGTGGCCGCGTGGGCGTTGAAGCCCGACAAACTGGACGACGACGATGCGCCGCCTGCTTCGCAATGGGGCGTGTTCGGCGTGACGGTGGTCGCGTTCTTCTTAGCCGAGATGGGCGACAAGACGCAGATCGCCACCGTGATGCTGGCCGCAAAGTTCGAGTCGCTCGCCGCCGTGGTGGTCGGAACCACGCTCGGCATGCTGGTGGTGAACGGTCCCACGGTGTTCATCGGCCGCGCGGCCGCGGAAAAGATCCCGTTCCGCGCCGTGCGCATCGCCGCGGCCGCGTTGTTTGCCGGACTCGGCCTGTGGGTGCTGTTGGCGCCCTCCGCGCCGGGCTGAACCGCGCCGCGCCGTTATAATTGTCGGTTCTACCGCCTCGTCGGACCCCCATGAAGCCGTTCAACCACACCGCCATCGAAGCCGCCGCGCAAGCCGCGTGGAAGGCCGGTGACGTCTATCGCGCGCCGGACGAGTCGAACAAGCCCAAGTTCTACTGCGTGTCGATGCTGCCGTACCCTTCCGGCGTGCTGCACATGGGGCATGTGCGCAACTACACGATCAACGACATGATGACCCGGCAATTGCGCATGCGCGGGTACAACGTGCTGACGCCGATGGGTTGGGATGCGTTCGGCCTGCCGGCGGAGAACGCCGCGATGAAGGCCGGCGAGGCGCCGGCGAAATGGACGCGCGCGAACATCGCGACGATCAAGCGGCAGATGCGGGCGATCGGGCTTGCGATCGATTGGTCGCGCGAGTTCGCCACCTGCGACCCCGAGTACTACCGCTGGAACCAGTGGCTGTTCCTCAAGATGCTCGAGAAGGGCATCGCGTACTTGAAGACCGGTGTTGTCAACTGGGATCCGGTCGACCAGACCGTGCTCGCCAACGAGCAAGTGGTCGACGGCAAGGGCTGGCGTTCGGGCGCGCCGGTCGAGAAGCGCGACATCCCGATGTATTACCTCAGGATCACCGACTACGCCGAGGAGCTTTTGTCGTCGCTCGACAGGATGCCCGGCTGGCCCGAACGCGTGAAGGCGATGCAGGCCAACTGGATCGGCAAGAGCGTGGGCGTGCGCTTCGCGTTTACACACGACATCAAGGACGCCGCCGGCGGTCTGGTCGGCGACGGACGCATGTACGTGTTCACTACGCGTGCCGACACCATCATGGGCGTCACCTTCTGTGCGGTCGCGCCGGATCACCCGGTCGCAGCGGTTGCCGCGAAGCGCGACCCCAAGCTCGCCGCATTCATCGACGAATGCCGGCGCGGCAGCGTCATGGAAGCCGACATGGCGACCATGGAAAAGAAGGGGATGCGGACCGGGCTTTACGTGCGGCATCCGATCACCAACGAGTCGGTCGAGGTCTGGATAGGCAACTACGTGTTGATGGCCTACGGCGACGGCGCGGTGATGGGCGTGCCGGCGCACGACGAGCGCGACTTCGCGTTCGCGAAGAAGTACGGGCTGCCGATCAGGCAGGTGGTCGCCGTCGAGGGCGAGGCGTTCACAACCGACGCCTGGCAGCCGTGGTACGCCGACAAGGAGCGCGGCCGCTGCGTGTTCTCGGAGAAGTACGACGAGCTGGCGTACGCTGAAGCCGTCGACGCCGTCGCCGCCGACCTGGCCGCACTCGGCCTGGGCGAGAAGCGCGTCACGTACCGGCTGCGCGACTGGGGCATCTCGCGCCAGCGCTATTGGGGCACGCCGATCCCGATCATCCACTGCGCCGCGTGCGGCGCCGTTCCGGTGCCGGAGTCCGACCTGCCCGTCATCCTGCCAGAAGACTGCGTGCCCGACGGCCGCAGCAATCCGCTGAACAAGCGCGCAGATTTCCTGAACGTCGCGTGTCCGAAATGCGGCAACGCGGCCAAGCGCGAGACCGACACGATGGACACGTTCGTCGACTCGTCGTGGTACTACATGCGTTACACATGCCCGGGCGCGCCGACAATGGTCGATGCGCGCAACGACTACTGGATGCCGATGGACCAGTACATCGGCGGCATCGAGCACGCGATCCTGCACCTGCTGTACGCGCGCTTCTGGACGAAGGTGATGCGCGACATGGGGCTCGTCAAGTGCGACGAGCCGTTCTCGCGCCTGATGACGCAGGGGATGCTGCTCAACCACATCTTCTTCCGGCGCAGCGCAGGCGGTGGCATCGACTACATCCCGCCGGAAGAGGTCGACTTCACCCACGATGCCGACGGCCGCATCGTCAACGCCGTGCACAGGACCGACGGCCAGCCGGTGGAGTATGGCGGCGTGGGCAAGATGGGCAAGTCCGAGCGCAACGGCGTCGACCCGCAGTCGCTGATCGACCGCTTCGGCGCCGACACCGCGCGACTCTATGTGATGTTTGCCGGTTCGCCGGAAGACTCGGCCATCTGGTCCGATACCGGGGTGGAAGGCGGCTACCGCTTCCTCAAACGCCTGTGGGCGTTTGGGCAGACGCATGCGGATGCGATCAGGGCGGCTACCGGTTCGCTGGACACAGGCAATGCGGCGGAATCCGTGAAGGCTGCGCGCCGCGAACTGCACCTCGCGCTCAAACAGGCCAACTTCGACTACGAGCGCATCCACTACAACACGGTCGTGTCGGCCGGGATGAAGATGCTGAACACGCTGGAAGCGCTGCCGCCGGCCGCGGCTGGCGCCGGCTCGTTCACGCGCGAAGGCCTCTCGATCCTGCTGCGGGTGCTGTATCCGGTGGTGCCGCACACGACGTGGGTGCTGTGGAATGACCTGGGACTGAATGCGGAAATGGGCGACCTGATCGATGCGCCGTGGCCGGCGGTGGACGACGCGGCGCTCATGCAGGACGAAATCGAACTCGTGCTGCAGGTCAACGGCAAGCTGCGCGGCAAGCTGGTGGTACCCGCCCAGGCCGGCACGGACGCCATCGAGGCGGCCGCCCGCGCCAGTGCCGAGGTGGCGAAGCACGCCAACGGTGCCACGGTGAAAAAAGTGATCGTGGTACCGGGAAGACTCGTCAATGTCGTCGTCTGACGGATCACGGCGTGTCCGGCGCGCCTTCATCGTTGCGCTCGGTGCGAGTATCGGCGCAGCGACGCTCGCGAGCTGCGGATTCCGTCCTCGCGGCGAGGCCACCTATCCCTTCGATTCACTCTACGTGAACGCGCCGGTGTCGCCGCCGCTGGCAACGGAGCTGGTGCGCGCGATCGGCGCCGCCAGCCAGGCCAAGGTGGTGGACACCGCCGCCGCTGCGCAGGTCGTGCTCGACATCCCGTCCGCCATCGACGACAAGGAGGTGCTGTCGCTGTCCTCCGGCGGTTCGGTGCGTGAGTACCAGCTGATCAAGCGCGTGCAGTTTCGCCTGCGCGACAAGGACGGCATCGACTGGATGCCGGCGGGCGAGATCGTCATCCGCCGCGCGTATACGTTCAACGAGACGCAGGTGCTTGCCCGCGATCTGCAGGAACAGCGGCTGCTGCGCGAAATGCAAACCGACGCCGTGCAGCAGATCGTGCGGCGGCTGCAGGGGGCAAGAAAGCCCGCGTAGAGGTCGGCGGGCGCGCGATGCGCAACCCGCGTGCGCTGCGACAATGCCGGCGTTCAGCGCGCGGCAATGCGCGTGTTGCCGTCCGCGCTCCAATCTTCGCTGCCCACGCCGTGATGCACGGTAAAGAGCCCATGCGGATCGTACTTGCGCTTTACCGCACGCAGCCGCGGATAGTGGATGCCCCAATAGTCGTTACGCCACGTGCGCTCGAAGAAGCCGGCCTCCGACACATAGGATCCCGCCACCGGCACGCCTCCGCGCAACGTTCGCATCGCAAGGTCTATTTTCGCCGCATCCCGGCGCGCCTTGGGCAAGTCGGGCTCATGGCCCACCACGCCGGGCGATGCAGGCGGGCTGCCACCGGCGATGATCACCAGCGCGGCCGCATCGAGCACGATCGGGTTCATTGCCGTATCGCGCGACGCCGCGATCGCCTCGGGCGGCGCACCGGCCAGGCCCTTGTTGAAATGGAGCCCGACCCGCCAGTGGCGCGACGACGCGTAGAGCGCGTCGACCAGCTGCTTCTGCTTCGCCGGTTCCAGCATTGAGGCCGGCAGCCACGAGGATACGTAATTGTGCAGGAACTGGCCGGCCTCGCCCAGGTTGCCGGTCCAGAACACGTTGGCCTCGGGCGCACCGGGCCGGTCGTCGGGAAGGATCACGGAAGGCAGGTTCGCGCGTAGGAACGCGGGATCCCATAGTCGGCGCGCGGGCAGCGCGATAATGCGCACGGGCTGGCCCAGCGAATAATCCGAAGGCGCCGCCGCCACCCAATCGAGGAACGGCTTCCATATGGCCTCGGCCTCGACCTGGCTCAAGCCCTGGAACACCATGGCGATGGTCAGCGTGTTGCCGGCTTCCAACGCCGCCTGTTCACCCCAGTGCGGGTTGAAGAGCTGCTCGCGATAGAACGCGACGAAACGCGCGATCAGGCGCTTGAAGGCCGCGTCGGAAGCGGCCTTGACGGTGAAGCTCGCGCCTCCGAAGAACTCCGGAAGTTCATGCGTGCGCAGGGTCATCCTGGTGATGATGCCAAGGCTGCCACCGCCGCCGCCTTTCAGGGCCCAGAACAGGTCAGGATTCGTGCACGCATTGGCGATGCGCACCTCGCCATCCGCGGTGACCACTTCGGCCTCGAGCAGCGATGCCGCCGCGGTGCCGTAGCGCTTGGAGAAACTGCCGAAGCCACCACTCTGGATCAGCCCGGCCACGCCCACCGTGGCGCAGCCGCCGCCTTGCACGTATCGTCCGGCATCGGCCACCACCGCGTGATACGTACGCATCCAAATGTTGCCTGCCTCAACCGCGACGGCCTGCTGGGGCGCGGCACTGCCGGAACAACCTGCACCGACGAAGGCGTCGTGCAACGTGATCCCCTGCATCGCACGCGTCCACACCAGCAGCGAACCCGCGGCGTTCGACGTGCCCTGGTAGCTGTGGCCACCGCCCTTCACCACCAGCCGCAGGTTGTGGTCCCGCGCGAAGTTGACGGCATGCACGACGTCCTGCGTCGATTGCGCCGCCACCATCCATGCGCTGGCGCGCGACGTCCAGCCATCGGCCCATCCGCATGTCTGCGTCAGCGCCGGGTTGTCGCCAATGAAGTACGGGTTTTTCAGTTCCTTGAACAGTTCGGTGCAGGCGGCACTTGCGGGTGCGTCCGCACAGGCGTCGAACGGCGATGCGAGCTTGGCGAGGCGCCCACCCACCGCCGCGTGGAGTTGCATCCATTCGCCGTTCGAAGGCCATCCCGGATCGCCGGGCAGGTTTCGGCGCATCGCCTTGGCCGCCGCCGTGGTGGTTCCGAACGCGGCGGGCAGGCCGGTGAACCACGACAGGATCGGTAACGCGCCGAGACGGCGCAGCCATTGACGTCGATTCATCGCGGGGGCACTTTTTGCAAAGCGATTGTTGCGGTATTCAATCATACCGTGGCAATTTGCGCCGTCGGACCCTTGAGGAACGCACGGTCCTTCATCATCGCGCCGGCGGCGCCCGATTCCGCGCTGGCGCAGGCATTGAGCCCAGCAAGGCGCGCCGGTTCACGCGCGCGACATTCCCGCGAGGCTGAAGCCTCGCCTACGGAGCGGATGGACGCTGGGGGCCGAAAGAACGCGACCGAACCGATGGGCGCGGATGCGACAATGCGCATCATGCAGATCAAGCCCGACGACCTCCTCTCCCACCTTCAGCGCGGCATGCAATCGCTGTACGTGATCCATGGCGACGAGCCGCTGCTGGCGCTGGAGGCCGGCGACGCGATTCGCGCCGCGGCCCGCGCCGCCGGGGCCACCGAGCGCGAAGTCCTGGTGGTCGAGCCCGGCTTCAAGTGGGACGCGCTGCTCGGCGCCAATGCCAATGCCAGCCTCTTCGGTGATCGCAAGGTGGTCGACGTGCGGATCCCGTCGGGCAAGCCGGGCGTCGAAGGCGGCAAGGCGCTGGAAGCCTATGCCGCCAATCCGAACCCCGACAACATCACCCTGATCACGCTGCCGCGGCTCGATCGCGCGACACAGTCAACCGCCTGGTTCTCCGCACTGGCCGCTGCCGGTGCCACGATCGCCGTGTATCCGGTCGAGCGCGATGCGCTGCCGGCGTGGATCGCGCAGCGGCTGGCGCGGCAGAATCAGAAGGTGGCGCGCGACACGCTGGCATTCCTGGCCGAGCACTGCGAGGGCAACCTGCTGGCCGCGCGACAGGAAATCGAGAAGCTTGCACTGCTGCTGCCTCCCGGGATGCTCGACTCCGAAGCGGTCGAAGATGCCGTCGCGGATGTGTCGCGCTACGACATCTTCGCGTTGTCCGAGGCGTGGCTGATGGGCGATCCGGCGCGCGCGGTGCGCATCCTGCAAGCGCTGGCGGCAGAAGGCGAGCCACCGACGCTGGCCGTCTGGCAACTGTCGGAGGACGTCCACGCGCTGGCCGCAGTGCACGCGCAGGTGCGCGGCGGGATGTCGATCGCGTCAGCCGTCAAGGGCGCGCGCGTTTGGGGCAAGCGGCAGCAGGCAATGGAGCGCGCCGCGCACCGCGTGCCCGCCGACCTGATCGCCCCGCTGCTGCAGGCGCTGGCGCGCGTGGACGCGCTGGCCAAGGGCATCGGGCGCGGCAACGCGTGGGATGAGCTGGCCATCGCCGCACTGGCGCTGGCGGGTAAATCGATCCTGCCGCTGCCGGTGTTCGTCCGCTGATACAAGTTCGATCCCGGCCCGGCGGCGCGGGGGCGGCATTGGGCATAACAAGCAGGGAACTTCAGCGCCGCGTCCAGGGTTGGTCGATGGCGGCGCACTGCGCCTTGCGCTCACCTAGCGAGCAGGTGGTAAGCGCCGTACCGTGCACGTCCCACGCGGTTATGGTCCAGCCAGGGCCTGTGCGGTCCATGGTCATGAAACCGAAGCGATTGCTGGCCACCAGCGCGGCCACCACCGCGCCGGGCGCGGGCCGCGCGTTCGGCGGAAATGGCACCGGAAAGGGTTGGTCCACCCAATCGCCGCCATTGCCGGAAACGAATTGCGGTGGTTGTCCCGTCGAAAAGCTCACCACCTGGAACACATGGTTGTGACCGGCCAGCAGCGCCTCGACGTTGGGCGGGAACAGCACCGTCGGCTGCAAATTCTGCAGCACCGACTGCAATCCGGCATTGCCGGGAAACGGCGACTGCGGATTCCCGGGGTTGGCCGCGAATCCCAGCACCGGATGGTGATTGATGAAGAAGGTTTGCGGCGTACGCGCGGTCCGCGCAAACACCCTGGTCAGCTGCGCATGATAGTTGCGGTACATGCGTTCGGTGGGCGGGAGCGGCGTGACGCCGACCAGCGACGAGTCGAACACGATGACTTCCGTGGCGCCGGTGGCGTCCAGTGGCACGACATAGGGCTCACTGAAGTCGCCGATGCTGTCGTCTGCCGCGGTGTTGCAATTTTGCTGCGGCGCCACGGGCCGCGGATCAAGAAAGCGCCACCAGCCCTGCCCTGCGCGCGCGCAGGATTCGTGATTGCCGCGAACGACGATCCACGGCGCCGCGGCGAGCAGATGGCGCGCGGGATGGAAGAGATCCGCCCGCCAGGCATCCCAGCCATAGCCCCATGGGCTGCCGAAACACCCGAAGTCGCCTGCCGGGCATGCATTCTCGCGATAGTGATAATCGCCGACGTGAATCACCAGATCCGGCGCAGTGGCGGCCGCTGCATTGGCCACGCGTTCAAACGGCCATTGCGCCGGGTCGTCGCAATTCTGGAATGCATTGTCGCTGACCTTGATGCGGCAGCCGGTATCGCCCAGCACGACGATGCGCTGCTGATTGGCCTTGGGCAGCGGCAGCGCGCGGCCGCCGATGCTGGCGGCCTTCGCGCCCGCCGGAATGGCCGCGTCGCACGTGCGCACCGGAAACGAAGAGGGCTTGGACAGCGCCGGCTCGCTGCGCGTGGGGCGCAACGGAATCGTCTGCGCTGCCATGCGCGTCACCATGGGCCGCGCATTCCCGTCGACAACGATGTCCGGGCAATTCGCGGCTTCCGTGATCGCGCGCGCGACCGGCACCCCGTCGGGGCCCAGCAGCACGAACTGATAGGCGGTCGGCGGGTCCTGCGGCAATGGCATCCCGGCGCAGCCGGACAGGACCGCGACGAGCACCAACGTCCACTTCAACGGAAGTCGCCCCAGAGGAGATTGACCGCGGACAGCGCGGCGGTGCCGGCGGTTTCGGTGCGCAGGATGCGCGGACCCAGCCGGACCGCGATGATGCCGGCGGCCACTGCGCGGTCGATCTCACGCTGGCTGAAGCCACCCTCGGGGCCGACCAGGATGTCGATCGCAAGCTCGGGCGGCGCCATTGCGGGCAGCGCCAGCGTCGCCTCCGGTGCGAACATCACGCCGCGGCGCGCGGGGTCTCGCTGCCCGAGCCACGCGCCGAGTTCCTGCGGGACGGCCACGTTCGGCACGCGATTGCGCCCGCACTGCTCGCACGCGGCAATCGCGATCTGCTGCCAATGCGCGAGCCGCTTCTCGCCACGCTCACCGTCGGGAAAGCGCGCCCCGCGCTCGGACACGACCGGTGCGATGGCGGTGGCGCCCAACTCGACCGCCTTGCGCACTGCGTAGTCCATGGCATCGTTGGCCGCGATGGCCTGGACCAGGGTCACCGCCAGCGGCGCCTCGCGCTCGACGGGGTCTACCCGCTCGATACGGACCCGCGCCTCGCGTTTGCCCGCGGCCACGATGGTCGCCGCCAGCTCACCGCCGGTGCCGGTGAATAGCGTGATGGCATCGCCGGCGCCCATCCGCAATACTCGCAACGCGTGGTGCGCGGCCGCGTCAGGCAACGTCAATTCGTCCCCCGCGACGTTGGTGCCGGGCAGGTCAGGCACGAAAAAGCGCGGCGCCGCCATCAGGGCGGAATCAGGTTTAATTGCATCGGGAGAACTCGAACATCGGCGGCCGAGCGCGTGCGGTGCTACGATTCTGCCATACCCCTGCAATCAGGAACGCCATGGTCAGCCTCACCACGCCGCCGGGAACCACCGGATGGCCAGCATTCCCCTTCGACCTCTCGGGCGTGGACGGTCGCCGCCACAGCCTGCAATCGGTCCACGGCCGCCACGGCCTGGTCGTGATGTTCATCTGCAACCACTGCCCCTACGTCAAGACCGTGCTCGACAAGATCGTGCGCGATACCGATGCCCTGCGCGCGCAGGGTGTCAACAGCGTGGCGATCATGAGCAATGATCCGTCCGAGTACGCCGAGGACTCCTTCGAACACATGAAGGCGCTGGCCATCCGCCACCGCTTCGGTTTCCCGTATGTGCTGGACGAGACGCAAAGTGTCGCCAAGGGTTACGGCGCCATCTGCACGCCTGATTTCTTCGGCTTCGACCGGGACCTGCGCCTGGCGTATCGCGGCCGGCTCGACGCGTCGGGTCGGTCACCCAATCCCGAAGCGCCGCGCGAACTGTTCGATGCGATGGTGGCCGTGGCGCACGGGCACCCCGCGCCGATCGTTCAGCATCCGTCGGTCGGTTGCTCGATCAAGTGGAAGGCGCTGGCCTAGCTCGGGCACGGGCAGCGCCCCGTCACAGGAAGCGGCGCAACGCGTCCAGCACGGCATCCGGTTGCTCGGCCATCAACGCATGACCGGTGTCGGGTAGCGTCACCACGGCAGCCTGCGCCAGAGCGGCCAGCAGGGCCTGCGCACCCCGGGGGGGCGCCATCACATCGCGCGCGCCCATGATCACCAGCGCCGGACATCGCACGGCGGCGGCAGCCGCGAGTCCGTCCGTGTAATCGGCGCAGGCCCTGAGATCATTGTGGAGCACGCCGGGACCCGAGCGCTCCATGAGGCGCATCGCGGCGCCGGTCATCCACATGCCCGGCACCTGGTTGCCGCCCAGCTGCTTGCCCGCGCTGTGCGACCAGCCGTTGATGAGTTCGAAGGCGAGATGATCATCCGCATGGGCAGCGGCAAGCAGCGCATCGCTGACCAGCATCGGCACTGCCGGCCCCAACAGCGCAACCTTGCCGACGCGATCGCCATGGCGCGCGGCACAGGCAAGCGCTGCCAGCGAACCCATCGAATGGCCGACGACGGCGGTCGTGGCCACGCCGGCCGCATCGAGCACGCGCGGCAACCAGTCTGCAATCGCCTCGATGGAGGCAAGCGGACGCCCCGCCGACCGCCCATGCCCCGGCAGGTCCACCGCCAGCACATTGCAGCCATGATGCGCGAAGTAGCGCGACTGCAGCGCCCACACGCTGTGATCGTGCGCCGCGCCATGCACGAACAGCACGGTCGGCTGCGCGGCCACCAGCGGGCGCGACCCGGTATAGGCGTAGGTATGGAAATCGTCGACGAGCAGATGCATGGTGCCGCCTCTATGGCGTCGGAACCGGCGCGGATGCCGGATACGCCGCCACCGATTCGGCGACGGGCGTACGCACGGGGTGGCCCGCCAGGAAGAGGTCGAGATTCGCAAGCACCAGCGCCTGCATCGCGGCCTGGGCTTCGAGTGACGCGCCGCCGATGTGCGGCGTCAGCGCGACGTTGGACAGCGCCAGCAGCGCCGCGGGGACTTCGGGCTCGTGCTCGTAGACGTCGAGGCCGGCGCCTTCGATGACGCCGTCGGTCAGCGCCGCGATCAAGGCGGCTTCGTCGATCACCGCGCCGCGCGCAATGTTGACGACGTGCCCGGACGGACCCAGCGCGGCAAGCACCTGCGCATTGACGGTATGGCGATTGCTGTCGTCGGCGCGAACGGCGATCACCAGGACGTCAGCCCATTGGGCGAGTTCGAGCAACGACGCGTGGTATGGGTAGCGCACATCGGTACGCCGCCTGCGGTTGTGATACGCCACTTCCATCTCGAAGGCCTCCGCGCGCCGCGCGACGCGTTCGCCGATGGCGCCGAGGCCATAGATGCCTACCCGCCGGC
This sequence comes from Betaproteobacteria bacterium, assembly GCA_031396395.1. Classification (GTDB taxonomy): domain Bacteria; phylum Pseudomonadota; class Gammaproteobacteria; order Burkholderiales; family Casimicrobiaceae; genus VBCG01. Next base: position 2,484 of record JANNKR010000074.1, on the reverse strand, counting down.
CGGTAAGCCCGCGCACCGGCTTGGTCCGGCGCGCCGCATTTCCGCTCCACTGCCCGCTGCGCAGGAACGCATTGGCGTCGAACATCCGGCGGATCGATGCAATCATCAATCCGACGGCAAGGTCGGCCACGGCGGAAGCGTTGGCGGCGGGGCTATGCGTGACCACGATACGCCGGGCGCGCGCAGCGGCCACATCGACGCCCTCATAACCGCTGCCCAGGCAACTGACGAGGCCCAGCGCCGGCAATGCGGCCATCGTCGCATCGGTGGCGCCGACGGTGCCCATGGTGACCAGGGCGCGCACCGTGGCGCGATCCGCGGCGGGTATTCCCCCGACCCATTCGGCCAGCGACCCCACCGGCGGTCCCAACACGCGGCCGCGCGCGGACAATGCCTGCACGAAGTGGCTGGCAACCCGCATCCCCAGCAGGACCGATGGCATGGCGGTGGACGTCATGCCGCCTTGGCCGCGGCATGAAGCGCGCGCGACAGGTCCTCGACCAGGTCGTCCGGGTCCTCGAGGCCGATGGACAGGCGTATCGTGCCTTCGGTGATGCCGGCGCGAATGAGATCCTCGGCCGACATGCGGAAGTGCGTGGTGGACGCGGGATGGATCACCAGCGACTTGGCATCGCCGACATTGGCCAGGTGCGAAAACAGCGACAAGGTTTCGATGAACTTGCGGCCCTGCGCGCGGGTGCCGCGGATGCTGAACGAAAAGACAGCACCACATCCGCGCGGCAGCAACACTTTCGCCAGCGCATGATCGGGATGCTCCGGCAACTCCGGATAGCCCACGGATTCCACCAGTGGATGCGCGGCAAGAAAGGCCACCACCTTGCGGGCATTTTCCACATGCCGCTGCATGCGGATCGGCAACGTTTCGATGCCCTGCAGGATCTGGAATGCGGTGAACGGCGCCATGCACGCGCCGAAGTCGCGGATGCCTTCGCGCCGCGCACGCAGCAGGAACGCGCCGGTGGTGGACTCCTCGCTGAACACCATATCGTGGAAGCCGTGATAGGGCTCGGTCAGCGTCGGGAATTTGCCACGCGCCGCACCCGCATCCCAGTCGAACTTGCCCGAATCGACCAGCAAGCCGCCGATCACCACGCCGTGACCCGACAGGAACTTGGTGGCCGAATGGAAGACGAGATCGGCGCCGAGTTCGAACGGCTGGATCAGGTACGGGGTGGTAAAGGTCGAATCGATCAGCAGCGGCAGGCCGTGTTCGTGCGCCAGCGCCGACACGCGCGGAATGTCGAGGACGTCGAGCCCGGGATTGCCCAGCGTCTCGCCGAAGACGAGCCGCGTCTCCGGACGAATTGCATCACGCCACGCGTCGATGTTGCGCGGATCGACGAACGTGGTGGTGATGCCGAAGCGCGGCAACGTGTAGTCGAGCAGGTTGTGCGAACCGCCGTAAAGCGAACGCGACGCCACGATGTGCGCACCGGCGCCGAGCAGTGTTGCGATGCCGAGATGCAGCGCCGCCTGCCCGCTGGCGGTGCCGATGGCGCCCACGCCGCCTTCCAGCGCCGCGATCCGCTCCTCCAGCACCGCCACGGTGGGGTTGGAGATGCGCGAATAGACGTGCCCCGCCCGCTCCATGTTGAAGAGCGCCGCCGCATGGTCGCTGTCGGGAAAGACGAAGGACGCGGTCTGGTAGATCGGCGTCGCGCGCGCGCCCGTGGCCGGATCGGGCCGCGCGCCGGCGTGCAGCGACAACGTGTCGAAACGGTGGGTCTTGGGCTTGGTCATGACTTCCTTCGGACGAGCGCCGATTCTAGGCGGATTCGGTCGCGATCGCACATGGCGCAGGCGTAAAATATTGCCGATGAAGCCGCCGTCTCCCGACGAGTCCTTCGCCGCCCCGCCCGACCGGATGCGGCGTGCCGCCGAAGGCATGGCCGAGCGCGGTCGCGGCGCCACTTTCAACCCCGCCAACCGCTTCCGTGGCGAGACGCGCGAGACCACCGACGACGGGTGGCAGCCACTGCTGCCCGAGGAGATCACCGCATCCGGCGACGTGGAGCTGCCGCCGCTGCAGACCATCGTCGCCCTCCAGCGCGCGCGCACGATCATCGCGCGCAACGATTCGCCCGACATCCCGTTCACGCAGTCCATCAACCCGTACCAGGGCTGCGAGCACGGCTGCGTGTATTGCTATGCGCGACCGTCGCACGCCTATCTCGACCTGTCGCCTGGCCTCGACTTCGAGACGCGCCTGTTCGCCAAGCCCGACGCCGCCGCGCTGTTGCGCGCGGAACTCGCCAAGCCGGGGTATGTTTGCGATTCGATCGCCCTGGGCACCAATACCGACCCGTACCAGCCGATCGAGCGCGAACACAAAATCACGCGGCAGATCCTCGAGGTACTGGCCGAGCACGAGCATCCGTTTTCCATCGTGACCAAATCTTCGCTGGTGGAGCGCGATCTCGACCTGATCGCGCCGATGGCCGCGAAGAACATGGCGCGCGTCTA
>JANNKR010000038.1:0-11521 GCA_031396395.1 Betaproteobacteria bacterium | reverse complement strand
TACCAGAAATTGTTCGACAGGCTCTGCCAGAAGATCGGGTCCTCGATCAGTTGCCGGTAATTGTCGACACCGACGAACACCACCGGACGACTACCCTTCGGCGTGGAAAAAAAACTGTGCCACAGCGTGGCCACCGCCGGGCAATGGGTGAAGAGCGCAAGTAGCGCCATCGCGGGCAGCAACAGCAGCCAGCCGTGGATCCATTGGGAGGTTCGGGTCATGCGGCAGGCGCGAAGCGGCCCTCGGACGGCGCGATCATGATCATTGAAGTGGGGAGGACGACGACGTGCCGCCCTCCCCGGCAGGGAACACTACTTCTTGAACGGCCGCAGGATCCGCTCGGACTCACGCTGCGCATCCTTGAGCGCCTGGTCGGCCGGCTTGGTGCCGGTCAAGGCCGCCTGCAATGCGTCGTTCAGCGCCTTGGTGACGCGCTGGTTCTCGTGCGTGGACAGCTCGGCCTTGGCGTACGGCAACTGGTCGCGCGCGACCGCCGCGGGCGGGAAGCCGGCCACGTACGTCTTCATGACCGGCGTGTCGAACGCATCCGCGCGCACCGCCACGTAGCCGGTGTCGATGCCCCACTGCGCGGCGCGCGGCGGCGTCGTCACCCACCTGATGAACTTGAACGCCGCATCCTTCTGCGCCGGCGTGGACTTGGCAAAGATGTAGAAATTGCCCCCGCCCGTGGGGCTGCCGCGCGCCTTGCCGGCCGGCAGCATGGCGACGCCGAAATCGAACTTGGCATTGGTGCGCACATTGGTGAGGTTACCCGTGGTGGTCCACATCATCGCCATCTTCTTCTCGAAGAAGTCCTTCGGCGTGGTGCCCCACTCGACGATGCCCTCCGGATGGATCTTGTGCTTGCGGGAGAGGTCGACCCAGTACTGCAGCGCCTCCACCACTTCAGGCTTGTCGTAATAGGTCTCGGTGCCCGCAGCGTTCATCAGGTTGACGCCGTTCTGGATCGCCAGTGCCTGGAACAGCCAGTAGGGAAAGCCCGACGACGGGATCTGCACGCCCCACTGCGTGACCTTGCCCGATGCATCGCGCTTGGTCAGCTTCTGGGCATAGTCGATCGTCTCCTTCCAGTTGGCCGGCGGTCGATTGGGGTCGAGCCCGGCCTCCTTGAACATCTCCTTGTTCCAGTACAGCACGATCGTCGAGCGCTGGAAGGGAATGCCCCACGTCTTGCCGCCGGTCTGGCTGTTTTCCATGAATGCCGGATAGAAGCTCTTCAGCCACGCCTGGTCGTCGGGCGTCTTGACCATGCCGTCGAAGGGCACGATCGCATCCTCGTCGATCAGCGTGAACATGTCGGTGGAAAGAAGGATCGACATCACCGGCGGTTCGCCGCTCTTGACGGCGGTGAGCGCCTTGGTGATCGACTCCTGGTAGCTGCCCGAATAAATGGGCTTGAGCTTGATCCCGGGATTCTCCTTCTCGAACTCGGCCGCGTAGCCGTCGATGATCTTGGTGATGGGGCCACCCACCGCCACCGGGTAGAAGAACGAGACTTCGGTCTGCGCCTGGGCTGCGAGCGGCAACAGCGCTGCGGCCAGCGGCAACAACACTGCGATGAAACTTCTGCCAATGATGCGTTTGAACATGACTCCTCCTTGGGTTGGTCAGCGGCTGCGTTCCGCCTTGTTACGCCAGTTGCGTTGCCGTCTGGTGACGAATGTGCTCGGCATGGCGCACGCCATCGGCGCCGAAATAGTGCTGCGCGCCGGGCGCCCACACAAGCCCCGTGACATCGCCCGAGGCGAGCGCGGTGCTGCCTGGCGCGCGCACGGCTATCGACTGCCCCCCGATCGCACACGTTACCAGTGAATCACCGCCCAGGTACTCGACATTGTCCACGGTGGCGCGAACGCCGCCGCCGAACACCAGTTCCACGTGCTCGGGACGTATGCCCAGCATGCCGTCCGTCGCGTCAAGGGGCAGCACGACCGGCCCTTCGGTGCCGGCAATCACTGCGCCGCCCGAACCTGGCTCGAGCCGCAGGAGGTTCATCGGCGGCGTGCCGATAAAGCGCGCGACAAACGTGTTGGCCGGCGTCTCGTAGAGATCCACTGGCCGCCCGTTTTGCTCGATCCGGCCGTTGTTGAGCAGAATGACGCGATCGGCCATCGACATCGCCTCGACCTGGTCGTGCGTCACGTACACCATCGTGATGCCGAGCTTGCGCTGCAGCGCGCGGATCTCCTGGCGCATCTCGGCCCGGAGCTGGGCGTCGAGGTTCGACAGCGGCTCGTCCATCAGGCACACCGGTGCCTCGTTGATGACGGCGCGTCCAAGGGCCACGCGCTGTTGCTGGCCCCCCGAGAGTTGCGAGGGCTTCCGCCCCAGCAGCGCGGACAGACCCAGCATGTCGGCCACCCGGGACAGCCGCGCGCTGCACTCGGCCTCCGCCACCTTGCGCACGCGCAGGCCGAACAGGATGTTTTCGGCCACCGACAGATGGGGAAACAATGCGTAACTCTGGAAGACCATCGAAATGTTGCGTTGCGAAGGCGGCAGCGCGGTGACGTCACGGCCGTCGATCACGATGCGGCCGCCGTCGGCGGACTCGAGTCCCGCGATCAATCGCAGCGTGGTCGACTTGCCGCAACCGGATGGCCCCAGCAGCACGTTGAGCGTGCCGGGTTCGAGCGCAAAGGAAATCGCGTCCACGGCACGCACCTGACCATCGCTGGTAGCCCAGTGCTTGCTGACTGCTTCGACGGCGATGGCGGACAAGGGGCGGCTCCTGTGCTGCTGAACCTGGTGGCTCGTAACCAGGCAAACGGTAGTGTCTGGCTTGCTCTGTTACAGGCCGCTAGCTGTCGAAGAGGGCCGTGAACGCCGCGCCCGGATCCGGCGCGCGCATGAACGCTTCGCCGACCAGGAACGCATGAACGCCGCGCTCGCGCATCATCATGACATCCCGGCGCCCAAGGATGCCGCTTTCGGTGATGACCAGCCGGTCCGCGGGTACGCGGGACAGGAGGTTGAGCGTCGTATCGAGGGTGACGCTGAAGTTGCGCAGGTTGCGATTGTTGATGCCGAGAAGTGGTGTCCTGAGGCGCAATGCGCGGTCGAGCTCGGCGCCGTCGTGGATCTCCACCAGCACATCCATCCCGAACGCATGCGCCGCGGCTTCCAGCGTTGCCATCTGCGCATCTTCCAGCGCCGCGACGATCAGCAGGATGGCGTCGGCGCCGAGCGCGCGCGACTCCGCGACCTGGTACTCGTCGATGATGAATTCCTTGCGCAGCGCCGGCAGCGCGCAGGCTTCGCGTGCGGCGACCAGGTACTCGGGCGCGCCCTGGAAGAACGGCCGGTCGGTCAACACGGAGAGACAGGCCGCTCCGGCGCGCTCGTAGGAGCGCGCGATCGCCGACGGGTCGAATGCCTCGCGCAGCATGCCCTTGCTGGGACTTGCCTTCTTGATTTCCGCAATGACGGCGGACTTGCCGCCTGCGATGCGGGCGCGCAGCGCGCGCTCGAACCCGCGCGGCGCCGAAGCGGCACGGGCGGCACGCTCGACTTCGGCGAAGGGGTGCGCCACCTGCGCCGCAATCACTTCTTCCGCCTTGGTGCTGAGAATCTTTTCAAGAATGTCGCTGGCCATGCTGTCGAAGGCTCCCGTCGGTCGCGCTGTCAGGTACGAGAAATGATACGGGAGTGTCAGTTGGCCGCAGCGAGCGCCTGTGTCGCCGCCACGAAGGCGTCGAGCTTGCGCCGGGCCGAGCCATTGGCGATGGCCTCGCGCGCCTTGGCGATGCCTTCCTCGATCGACCCGGCCACATTGGCGGCATAGAGTGCCGCCCCCGCATTGAGGATGACGATCTCGCGCGGCGTGCCGTCGACGTTGTCCAGGGCTTCGAGCACCATCTCCCTGGACTCCAGGGCGCCGGTCACCTTGAGCCCGCGATTGGATTTCATCGACAGCCCGAAATCCTCCGGATGAATCTCGTATTCGCGGATGACGCCATCCTTCAACTCGCCCACCATCGTCGCCGCGCCCAGCGAAACTTCGTCCATGCCGTCCTTGCCGTAGACGACCAGCGCATGTTCCGCGCCCAATCGCTGCAGCACGCGAACGTGAATGCCGACGAGGTCCGGATGGAACACGCCGATCAACTGGTGCGGCGCGCCGGCCGGATTGGTCAGCGGACCCAGGATGTTGAAGATCGTCCGTACGCCCAGCTCCTTGCGTACCGGCCCGGCGTGTTTCATCGCGGCGTGATGGCTGGGGGCGAACATGAAACCGATGCCGGTCTCGGCAATGCACGCGGCAATCTGCGCGGGCTTCAGCATGATGTTGGCACCAAGCGCCTCCAGCACGTCGGCGCTGCCCGACTTCGACGACACCGAGCGGTTGCCGTGCTTGGCCACGCGCGCCCCGGCCGCGGCGGCGACGAACATCGTTGCGGTGGAAATGTTGAACGTGTGCGACGCATCGCCCCCCGTGCCGACGACATCGACCAGATGCGTCCGGTCGGCGACCTCGACCTTGGTGGCCAGTTCGCGCATCACCTGCGCGGCGGCCGCGATCTCGCCGATGGTCTCCTTCTTGACCCGCAAGCCCACCGTGAGTGCGGCGATCATCACCGGCGACACTTCGCCGCTCATGATCTGGCGCATCAGCGACAGCATCTCGTCGTGGAAGATTTCACGATGCTCGATCGTGCGTTGCAGGGCTTCTTGCGCGGTGATGGTCATGGTCGAGGCTTTGGGTTCAGACCTGAAGGTCGCGCAGACGGCGGCGCGTGAGATCGATGCGACAGCCAAGCGCGCCCTGCTCCGCACCGTTGCCGCCGGCGTACATTGCCTTCACGAAGTCGCATTGCGCCTTGCGAAACTCGGTGAATGCGCGCATCGAACGAGCCAGCGCGGCGTTGGCGCCTGGTCGTCCGGTTGCGGTATCGAGCTCGCGCGCACGCGTGCCGGCCGCGCCTTCGGCGGCATGCAGCGCCGCTTGCGCCTCGCGGTCGGCCTCGAGCAGGCAGCGCGACACGGCGGCATGATCGCCCTTCACCGAACACTCGTCGAGCGCGCCGGCAAAGGTGAAGGTAACGGCAAGGCCGTACAGAGCCAGGCCCCCCAGCCAACGATGGCTTGATCTCATCGGACTCCCTCGAGAAAGTTCCCGAGCAGGCGCTTGCCATGCTCGGTCAGTATGGCTTCCGGATGGAACTGTACGCCCTCCACCGCCAACTGCCGATGGCGCACGCCCATGACCTCGCCATCGTCTGCCGTCGCCGTGACCTCCAGTTCCGCCGGCATGCTGGTGCGCTCGATGGCCAGCGAGTGGTAGCGCGTGACCGTAAAGGGGGTGGGCAGTGTCGCGAATACGCCGCGCCCGTCGTGGGTGACCGGTGACAGCTTGCCGTGCATGACCCGATGTGCGCGCACGATGTGCCCGCCGAAGGCCTGGCCGATCGCCTGATGGCCAAGGCAGACGCCCAGGATGGGAATGCGCCCGGCAAAACGCCGGATCAGCGGCACCGAGATCCCCGCTTCCGTCGGCGTGCAGGGCCCCGGCGACACGACGATGTGCGACGGCGCGAGCGCCACGACGTCATCGACGGTGATGGCGTCGTTGCGATGGACCTGCACATCGGCGCCAAGCTCGGCCAGGTACTGCACGAGGTTGTAGGTGAAGCTGTCGTAGTTGTCGAGCATCAGCAACATGGTGGACGCTCCACAGGGGTGCAGCGAACGGCGTGCGCGTGGGGGTCGTCTTTCGCAGTGCCCGCCCGGCCGACCGAAGGGCACTGTGCTCCCCCTCCGGGGGCAGCGAACAAAGTGAGCGTGGGGGTCCTCACGATCCCTCCTCGTCCAGGCCCTGCTGCACCATCTCCGCGGCGCGCATCAGCGCGCGCAATTTGTTCAGCGTCTCCTGCCATTCGCCCTCGGGCGACGAGTCATGCACGATGCCGCCACCGGCCTGCGCATAGAGCGTGCCGTCCTTCAGCACCGCCGTGCGCAACGCGATGGCGGTATCCATGTCGTCCTGGAAGCTGATGTAGCCGACTGCGCCGGAATAGATGCCGCGGCGCGATGGTTCAAGTTCGTCGATGATCTCCATCGCGCGCACCTTGGGTGCGCCGCTGACCGTGCCGGCAGGAAACGTCGCGCGCAGCACGTCCATGCTGGTCAGCCCCGGCTTCAACACACCCTCGACGTTGGAGACGATGTGCATCACGTGCGAGTACCGCTCGATGATCATCCGGTCGGCCACCTTGACCGAGCCCGTCTCTGCCACGCGCCCGACGTCGTTGCGGCCCAGGTCCAGCAACATCACGTGCTCGGCAATTTCCTTCGGGTCGTTGGCCAATTCCACCGCCAGCGCCTCGTCGATTTCGCGGGTGGCCCCGCGCGGGCGCGTGCCGGCGATTGGGCGCAGTGTGATTGCGCTGCCCTCCTTGCGCACCAGGATCTCGGGCGAGGCGCCCACCACATGGAAGTCGCCGAAGTCGTAGTAGAACATGTAGGGCGACGGATTGATCGACCGCAGCGCGCGATACAACGACAGCGGCGAGGCGGCAAAGGGCATCGCCATCCGCTGCGAGATCACAACCTGCATGATGTCGCCCGCGGCGATGTATTCGCGCGCCCGTGCCACGGCCGCCTTGTAGCCGGCCTCGCCGAATTCGCTGACGGCATGCGCGGCGGCCGTCCCGGTCTGATAGGGGATGGCGACTGGTTCGCGCAGCTTGCCGCGCAACTGCGCGAGGCGATCGCGGGCCGTTGCATAGGCGTCGGCCTCTCCCGGATCCGCGTAGACGATCAGCGAGATCCTGCCCTTCAGGTTGTCGACGACGGCGAGTTCCTCGGTCAACAGCAACAGGAAATCGGGGATGTCGGCCAGCCCGGGCGTGGGTGGCTTCGCGGTATGCGCAAGCCTGCGCTCGATGTGGCGCACGATGTCGTAGGCGAAATAACCCGCAAGCCCGCCGCAGAAACGCGGCAGACCCGGCAGCGGCGCAGCATTGAAGCGCGCGCGAAACGTCTCGACGAAGGCCAGCGGATCCCCGTCGAAGGACTCCAGGACGCCACCATCATCCTCCACGTCCACGTGATTGCCGCGAGCGCGCAGGCGCACCTTGGCGGGCAGGCCGATGAAGGAATAGCGGCCGAAGCGCTCGCCGCCGACGACGGATTCAAGCAGGAAGGAGAAGCGCCGGTTGGCAAGCTTCAGGTACAGCGAGAGGGGCGTATCGAGATCCGCAAACAGCTCCAGCACGAGCGGAATGCGGTTGTAGCCCTGCGCCGCGAGCGCGCGAAATTCGACTTCGGTGATCATGACTCGACCTCGTGCTTGATTGCGCTTGAATCCGGAGCGTCGCTGGGGTGGTGTGCGCGCGACGCGGACGCGGGGGTCAGGAGGGGCGCCGCCAGCGCCACTCGCCCGCGCGCCGCCATGCCGCAAGCGCGACAGGCGTATCGGAATCGAGAAGGTCGAAAGTGTTCGGCATGGTGGTCGGTCAGGCGCGACGCACCCAAGCCGGGATGTCGTCGAGCGAATCGACTATACCATCGGCCGCGAAGCTTTGCACCGGTCGGCCTTCGGTGTAGCCATAGGGCACGGCAAGCACCGGCGAGCCGGCGGCGCGCGCCGCATCCACGTCGTTGGCGGAGTCGCCGACCATCAGCAACTGCGCAGCGCCGATGCCGAGCTGGCTTGCCGCCAGCAACACAGGCGCGGCGTCGGGCTTCTTGGCCACAGCGTCGTCGCCTCCGACCACTGCAGCGAAATAGTCCGCCATGCCGGCGTGCACAAGGTGCGGGCGGACGAAACGGGAGGCCTTGTTGGTGACCACCGCCAACAGGAAGCCAGCGTCCCGCAGCCGCTGCAGCCCGCGCATGACGCCCGGATAGGGCACCGTTTCGCGCCCGAGCACCGCCGCGTAATGGCTCTGGTAGCGCCGCAGCAACTGGTCCATGGCCGCGGCATCGCGCGGCGCGGCAGCAGAAAGCGCGAGGGCGCGCGCGAGCAGGTTGGACATGCCCTTGCCGACGAGGTCGCGGATCACGGCCTTGGGTAATGGCCGCATGCCCTCGTCGGCCAGCAGCGCGTTCACCGCCGCCGCGAGGTCGTGGATGGTGTCGAGCAGCGTGCCGTCGAGGTCGAACGCGATGCCGTCGACCGCGAATACGCGTGCCGCGACGGCGCTAACCATGCGCGCCCAGCGCCGCGCGCATCCGAGCTATTGTCGCCTTGTAGTCCGGCGTGCCGAAGATGGCGCTGCCCGCGACGAAGGTGTCGGCACCGGCGGCGGCAATGGCGGCAATGTTGTCCGTCTTCACGCCACCGTCGACCTCCAGCAGGATCTCGCGTCCCGTGCGCTGGCGCGACGCCTCGATCAGCTTGCGCGCGGCCTTCAGTTTCTCCAGCGTATGCGGGATGAACGATTGCCCGCCAAAGCCGGGATTGACCGACATCAGCAGCACGAGGTCGAGGTTGTCGATCACATGCATCAGCCAGTCGAGCGGCGTCGCGGGGTTGAACACCAGACCAGCCTTGCAGCCGGCATCGCGGATGAGCCCGATCGTGCGATCCACGTGCTCGGAGGCCTCGGGGTGGAAGCTGATGATCGACGCGCCGGCCTGCGCGAAATCGGGGATGATCCGGTCGACCGGCTTGACCATCAGGTGCACGTCGATGGGGATGGTCACGTGCGGCCGGATGGCGGCACATACCAGGGGCCCGATGGTGAGATTGGGAACGTAATGGTTGTCCATCACGTCGAAGTGAATGAAATCCGCGCCGGCGGCCTCGACCGCGCGGACCTCGTCGCCCAGGCGCGCGAAGTCGGCCGACAGGATGGAGGGTGCGATCCGGTAACGTGAGGGCATCGGGCTATAATCCAGAATGTGTTGAACGGCGCAAAGTGCGATGACAGACGGCAGGCATTACGAAGTCACGGTGACAACGACGGCGTCGTACCTCGAAGATCGATCCGATCCGGGGAAAAGCCAATTCGTATTCTCCTACACGATCACCATCACCAACACGGGCGACGTCCCGGCGCAGCTCCTCAGCCGGCATTGGATCATCACCGACGCCGACCACAAGGTCCAGGAGATCCGTGGCCTGGGCGTGGTCGGCCAGCAACCCCACCTCAAGCCCGGCGAGAGCTTTGAGTACACCAGTGGCGCCAGCATCCCCACGGCGGTCGGGACGATGCGCGGCACCTACGAGATGCGGGCCGCGGACGGCCACACCTTCGATGCCGAGATCCCGCCGTTCACGCTCTCGGTACCGCGAACCCTTCATTGACGCTTGTCGTCATGCGGATCGGGGGGCGCCGGTGGCGCATCCTTGCGCCGCGCGCTCATCGTCCACCACACGATGCCCACCGCCACCAATAAAGCGATGAGCACCTCAAACAGTAGCCATTCCATCGGCCTGCCTTTCCCGCGGCACGCCGCGTGGCGCTTGCGCGCCATCGCAGTCGCGCTGTGTGTCGTGGCCGGTGCGTGCCAGACGCCGGCGCCCGTGGTACTTGCGCCGGTCGCGCCGGCGGTTCCCCCCGCTGTCGTGCCTGCACCGGTTCCGTCGCCGCCGGTCACCGCCACGCCGCGCGCGGATTTCTCGCGCGTGGAGTGGTCGGCGCTGTCCGGGTGGGGCGACGATGCCGTCGACGCGGCGTGGCCGGCCTTCCTGATCGGTTGCCGCGCACTGTTGGCGGACGCGAAGACCCAGCCGATCTGGCAATCGCCCTGCGCCGCGGCCGACAGCATCGGCACGCCTGACACCGCGTCCGCGCGCACTTTTTTCCAAACCCATTTTAGCCCATACCGGATCGCGGCCGCGGACGGCAACGAGGTCGGGCTCGTCACCGGCTACTACGAACCGCTGATGGCAGGATCGCGCGTGCGCACCGCGCGCTTCACCGTGCCGCTCTATGCGCCCCCGGATGATCTGCTGACCATCGAGCTCGCCGACCTGTATCCGGAACTGAAGGACAAGCGGGTACGCGGGCGCGTGGACGGCCGCAAGGTCGTCCCCTATTGGCCACGCGCCGAAATCGAAAAGGGCGCGGCACCACTGGCCGACAAGGTACTCATCCACGTGGCCGATCCGGTCGAGGCCTTCTTCCTCGAAATCCAGGGTTCCGGTCGCATCGAATTGACCGACGGCTCGGTCGTTCGCGTCAACTACGCCAACCAGAACGGCCATCCCTACCGGTCCATCGGCCGCGTCCTGGTCGACCGCGGCGATTTGCCGTTGTCCCGGGCATCGATGCAGGGCATCCGCGCATGGGGCGAGGCCAATCCGGCCAAGCTGCGCGCGCTGCTCGACGAGAATCCCAGCTATGTGTTTTTCCGGGAAGTGGCCGCGCCGGCGCCGGGGACGCTGGACGCGCGGATCGACGGCCCCATCGGCACCTTGGGTGTGCCGTTGCTCGCGCAGCGCACGATCGCCGTGGATGCGCGCGTCATCCCGCTGGGCGCGCCAATCTTTCTTGCGACGACGATGCCGCTCGCGACCACGCCGCTCAAGCGTCTCGTCCTGGCACAGGATACCGGCGGGGCGATTCGCGGCACCGTGCGCGCGGACTATTTCTGGGGCTTCGGCCCTGCCGCGGGACGCGAGGCCGGCCGCATGCGGCAGGACGGCCGCATGTGGCTGCTGTGGCCGAAGGATGCGCCGCTACCGGGCACCTAGGCCCGGCCGCAGCACGCGTTGCACTACACCGGCGAGCACATGACTACCAGGTCGGGGCCGTCGCCTTCCCCCAGCCAGCCCTTGGTGACCATCGTATCGCGGACGGCACGGTCGACCATGTAGCGGTGATTGGCGTCGGCGCGATTGCTGAACACCCGGTACACATTGCGCGTTCCGGCTGGACAAACCCCGGCTGCGGGCAGGACCACATGGAAGAACTGCGGATCCTCGTTCGCGAACGTCGGATTGGCGGCGCCGGTCGAGTTGCATTCTGCCGTGCCACGACCATAGAAATGTGAATCCCCTTTGGCAGGCGGGATGTAGAAGCGGCATACCGAAGAGGAATCGGTGAGCGCTGCCGGAAAAACGTTGAACGACTGCCCGCCCCTGCGGGACGAGATCCTCGCCGCGATTGCGCGCGTCTGTGACAGCCAGCGCTTCATCGGCGGCCCGGAAGTCGAGGGACTCGAGCGCGAGATCGCGCAGTACCTGGGCGTCCCGCACGCGGTGGGCCTCTCGTCCGGCACCGACGCGCTGCTCGTCGCGCTGATGGCACTGGGCATCGGGCCCGGCGACGAAGTGATCGTGCCGACGTTCTCGTTCTTCGCCACGGCCGGCTGCGTCTCGCGTGTCGGCGCGACCCCCAGGCTGGTGGACATCGATCCCGCCACCTGCAACATCGATCCCGCTTCGGCCGCCGCCTCCGTGACGACCCGGACGCGCGCCATCATCCCGGTCCATCTCTATGGGCAGTGTGCCGACATGGATCCGCTGCTCGATCTCGCCGGGCAGCGCGGCCTTGCCGTGATCGAAGACGCCGCGCAGGCGATCGGCGGCACCTACAAGGGACGTCCC
>JANNKR010000023.1:0-4481 GCA_031396395.1 Betaproteobacteria bacterium | reverse complement strand
ACTGGATGCAGCGAGTGGGGACCCAGGACGTGAAGGAGCCCGGACATGGATGAAAAGCGGCTCCGGAAGCGGACGGTCTTCCTTCTTGCCTACCTGGTGTTCGCCATCCTGCCGGTGTACTGGATGGTCAACATGTCGTTCAAGACCAACGGCGAGATCCTGTCCACCTTCAGCCTGTGGCCGCAGACGTTCACGTTCGACCATTACCGCACCATCTTCACAGACGTGAGCTGGTACTCGGGCTACATCAACTCGCTGATCTTCGTGGCCATCAACACCGTGATCTCGCTGCTGGTGGCGCTGCCCGCGGCCTACGCCTTCTCGCGCTACAGCTTCCTCGGCGACAAGCATGTGTTCTTCTGGCTGCTCACCAACCGCATGACACCGCCCGCGGTGTTCCTGCTGCCCTTTTTCCAGCTTTACACCACGCTCGGCCTGATGGATACGCACATCGCCGTGGCGCTGGCGCACCTGCTGTTCAACGTACCGCTGGCGGTGTGGATTCTCGAAGGCTTCATGAGCGGCATCCCGCGCGAGATCGACGAGACGGCCTACATCGACGGCTATTCGTTCCCCCGCTTCTTCCTCACCATCTTCATTCCGCTCATCAAGGCCGGCGTGGGCGTGGCGGCGTTTTTCTGCTTCATGTTCAGCTGGGTCGAGCTGTTGATGGCGCGCACGCTGACCAGCGTCAACGCCAAGCCGATCGTCGCGGTGATGACGCGCACCGTGTCGGCCTCGGGCATGGACTGGGGCGTGCTCGCCGCGGCCGGCGTGCTGACCATCGTGCCAGGCGCGATCGTGATCTGGTTCGTGCGGCACTACATCGCCAAGGGATTCGCGATGGGCCGGGTGTGAACGGGGTCAATGATGTTTGAATGGATGGCATGGACGCTCCCGGTCGCGGTATTCTTCATATGCATTGTGCTGATGCTAGCCGGCATGACGGTGTGGGAGATCAAGTCGCCCACCGTGATGCGCAAGGGTTTCTTGCCGATCGCCACCACGCGCGGTGACCGGCTCTTCATCGGCTTGCTGTCGGCCGCCTTTGTAAATCTCGCCTTCGTGGCCATGAGCGAAAGGATGATCGCGTGGTTCGGGCTCGCGAGCGAGCCTTCGATCTGGATCAGCTTCGTCGTGTCGATGTTGGTGCTGGCCTGGATCATGCACAAAGGCTAAGCTCCTTCCTGGATTCACCACCGGCCAACACTTCCCAACCGGTGAGTCTCCGCAAACAACGGGAAGTTTCCGAGGAATCAATCATGAAACGATCACTTTCAATCTACACACTTTCTGCGGTGGGGGCAGTGGTACTGATGCTGTCGGCATGCGGCAAGAAAGAAGAGCCCAAGGCGGCAGCAACCGCGCCGGCGCCGGCGCCGGTGGCGGCGGCCGCATCCGCATCCGATGCGGCAGCGAAGAAATGGGTCGACAGTGAATTCCAGCCGTCCACGCTGTCCAAGGACCAGCAGATGGCCGAGATGAAATGGTTCGCCGAAGCCGCGGCCAAGCTCAAGGCCAAGGGCGTGAACGAGATCTCGGTCGTCTCCGAGACCATCACGACACACGAGTACGAGAGCAAGACACTGGCCAAGGCGTTTGGCGAGATCACCGGCATCACCGTCAAGCACGACCTGATCCAGGAAGGCGACGTGGTCGAGAAGCTGCAGACCTCGATGCAATCCGGCAAGTCGATCTACGACGGCTGGATTTCGGACTCCGACCTGATCGGCACGCATTACCGCTACGGCAAGATTCTGGCGCTGTCCGACTACATGGCGGGCGCCGGCAAGGAGTTCACCAACCCCGGCCTGGACCTGAAGGACTTCATCGGCACGAGCTTCACCACCGGGCCCGACAAGAAGCTGTACCAGCTGCCGGACCAGCAGTTCGCCAACTTGTACTGGTTCCGCGCCGACCTGTTTGCCATGCCCGAGTTGCAAGCCAAGTTCAAGGCTAAATACGGTTACGAGTTGGGCGTACCGTTGAACTGGAGCGCGTATGAAGACATCGCCGCGTTCTTCACCAATGACGTGAAGACCATCGACGGCAAGCCGATCTACGGCCACATGGACTATGGCAAGAAAGATCCCAGCCTGGGCTGGCGTTTCACCGATGCGTGGCTGTCGATGGCCGGGACCGCGGACATCGGCATTCCCAACGGCGCGCCGGTGGACGAATGGGGCATTCGGGTGGCGGACGACAGATGCACGCCAGTAGGCGCCTCCGTCGCTCGTGGTGGCGCCACCAACTCGCCTGCGGCGGTCTATGCGCTGACGAAGTACATCGACTGGATGAAAAAGTACTCGCCGAAGGAAGCCATCGGCATGACGTTCGGCGAGGCCGGCCCGGTACCCGCACAGGGCCAGATCGCCCAGCAGATCTTCTGGTACACGGCCTTCACGGCGGACATGATCAAGCCAGGGCTGCCGGTCGTGAACGCCGACGGCACCCCGAAGTGGCGCATGGCCCCGGGGCCCAATGGTCCGTACTGGAAGCAAGGCATGCAAAACGGCTATCAGGACGTGGGCTCGTGGACCTTCTTCAAGGACCATGACCCCAACAAGGTCGCCGCCGCCTGGCTCTATGCGCAGTTCATCACCGCCAAGACCACCTCGCTGAAGAAGACCATCGTCGGACTGACGCCGATTCGCGAAAGCGACATCCAATCGCAGGCGATGACCGACATGGCGCCCAAGCTTGGTGGCCTGGTGGAGTTTTACCGCAGCCCGGCGCGCGTGGCCTGGACGCCGACGGGCACCAACGTGCCCGACTATCCCAAGCTCGCGCAACTGTGGTGGAAAAACGTGGCCGTGGCGGTGACAGGCGAGAAGACGCCGCAGGCCGCGATGGACAACCTGGCCAACGAAATGGATGACGTGATGGGCCGCCTGGAGCGTGCCGGTATGACCAACTGTCCGCCCAAGCTCAACCCCAAGAGCGATCCGGGCAAGTGGCTTAGCGACAAGGGTGCTCCGTGGAAGAAGTTGGCCAACGAAAAGCCCAAGGGCGAAACCATCAACTACGACAAGTTGCTGGGGGCGTGGAAGGAAGGCAAGGTGCGCTGACCCGACGTTGAAGGTAAGGACAGGCGTTTCAATCGCGCGAGCCTGAGTGTGGGGCCCCGGTGGCACGGGTCAATGGTCGATTTTCAGCGGCGGGCTCGGCGTTGGCAGCGGGCGGGGCGGTGGCCGGCCCCCTCCGACGCCGGGGCGGCGGCCGCGATGCGCACCGAGGCATCGACGGAAGAGCCGCCGCCATGTTGCCAATGCGCCATCGCCTGAGCGTCAGCGCCCGGCAGCAGGCCGCGGCGCACGAAGGTTCGCAGCGAGCGTTGGCGCACCTGCGCCTGCACCTGGGCGATGGCGCTGGCCTTGAACCCGGCGCCAACCAGGCCGCGCCACGCTGTATGTAACCTATGCGCCCCTGAGCCGTCGTTGCATCCAATCCCGCCGGACCTCCGTATGGAGGGTATCGGGCACGTCGCCCACCATCGGAAGGGACCAACCATGCGCAAGTCGATCGCCGTAGCCGTTGCCGCCTCATTCATGCTGCCGTTGACCGCCATGGGGCAGGGCATGATGGACCTGCCGGAGGCCGTCCGCGTGCCGGCCGGCAACAAGGCCGTGATGACCGCCGTGGGCGTGGGCGAACTCACCTACGAATGCAAGGCCAGGGCCACCGATGCGGCGGTGTTCGAGTGGACCTTCGCCGGCCCGATGGCCAAGCTGATGGACGCCAAGACCCAGAAGGAAGTGGGCAGGTATTACGGCGGGCCGACGTGGGAGTCGATGGATGGCAGCAAGGTCACCGGCAAGCAGGTGGCCGTGGCCCCCGCGATGGCAGGCAGCATTCCGCTGCAGCTCGTCAAGGCCGACCCCGCGACGGGCGCCGGCGCCATGATGGGCGTTACCTACATCCAGCGCGTGAACACCAAGGGTGGCGTGGCGCCTGCCGATCCGTGCACGGCGGCGATGGCGGGTACGAAGAAGACGGTGCCGTACCAGGCCGACTACGTGTTCTACAAGTCCTGATCATCGCAGCATCGTAGCCCAACGCCGCCGGGCACGCAGGTTCCCGGCGGCGTCGGCACGTCGGCGTGCCTGTTGCATCGGCGCGGCGGCCCCGGTCGCCGTCTCCTTGGTATGCTTGTCGGTCCATCCTGTTCACCGGCGACCGTCCGCGATGCCTGCGCCCAACGTAGCAATGTCCCTGCCTGCCACCGTCGACGCCACGCTCGACCTCCTGACCGCGCACGACTACGTGGCCGAGCGGCGCCTGGCCACGGCGGTGTTCCTTGCGTTGAAGTTGAAGCGCCCGCTGTTCCTCGAAGGCGAGGCGGGCGTGGGCAAGACGGAGATCGCGAAGGTGCTGGCGGCTGCGTTGGGCAAGCCGCTGGTGCGTCTGCAGTGTTACGAAGGCCTCGACACCTCCGCAGCGGTGTATGAGTGGAATTATCCGCGCCAGATGATCGAGATCCG
>JANNKR010000377.1:0-2181 GCA_031396395.1 Betaproteobacteria bacterium | reverse complement strand
GCACTGATGGGTGCCCGCAGCGTGCGCAGCATCGACGAGCCCCACCTCGCGCCGTGGTTGGCGCGCTGGGCAGCGTGCGAGGCCGCGCCCGCGCTGTTCCCGCCTGTCGATCGGCGCTGCGATTCCTTCTCGCAATGGTGGGCCCGCGCCACACGCGGCCTCCACTCGGCCGCGGACCTGCTGGCCCTCAACGAGGTGCATGCATGATGAACGAACCCGTCAAGGAATCGCCGCCGCTGACCGTGCTATACGACGGCGCGTGCCCGTTGTGCCGGCGCGAGATCGGTGTCTATCGTGGCCTGCAGCCGCTGCGCTCGGATCAGCCGGTGTGTTTTGCCGATGTCAGCGACACCGCGTTGCCGCTGCCGCCGGGCACCACGCGCGAACAACTGCTGGCGCGCTTTCACGTGCGCAGCAGTGACGGCCAACTGCTGAGCGGCGCGCAGGCGTTCCTGGCGTTGTGGGCCGCGCTGCCGGGCTGGCGCTGGTTGGCGTGGGTAGGCCGCCTGCCGGGCGCGGCCTGGATGATGGAACGTATCTACAGACTCTTCCTGCGCTGGCGGCCGACGCTGCAGCGCTGGGCGTTTCGTCTGGACCAGCCTGGCCTCGAGCGGGCTGGTCCGGACCGACCAGACTCTCACGACAACGCACCCCGTTGATCGCACCCTGTTCACCTTCGGAACCCACACCATGTCTTCGATTGCCCTCGTCACCGGCGCCAGCGACGGCATCGGGATAGCGAATCAAGACAGCATGAGCGAAGACCCGCGCTGCTGCGGCACCGACACCTGCATCATCGACACCAAAGGCTGCTGCTGGGCCATGCATGTCAATGATCATCGAAACCAGAGCAGACCCTTTCAGGGGGAAGCGGAAGTTGCGCTAGTCCCTGATGCAAATCGAACACGTCGAATTTATCGTCAGATTGAAGGGCATCCCAGCGATAGATCTAGTCAGAAACTGCTCTCCAGCATCGCCGCGTTAGGTCCGCTTTTCGATAGATGTCGATAGACCCCGATGGATCTCGAAGCCTACTCCCACTCGATGGTCGCCGGCGGCTTGCTGGAAATGTCGTAGACCACCCGATTGAAACCGCGCACTTCGTTGGTGATGCGATTACTCACGCGCGCCAACAGTTCATGCGGCAGATGCGCCCAGTGCGCGGTCATGAAATCGGTGGTCTGCACGGCGCGCAGCGCCACTGCGTTTTCGTACGTGCGGCCGTCACCCATCACGCCCACCGAGCGCACGGGAAGAAACACGGCAAACGCCTGTGCCGTCTGCTCGTACCACGTGCGTCCGTCGTCGGCCGGCGTGTTGCGCAGTTCCTCGATGAAGATCGCGTCGGCGCGACGCAGGAGGTCGGCGCGGGCGCGCGTGACGTCGCCCAGGATGCGCACGGCCAGTCCCGGCCCGGGAAACGGGTGCCGGTACACCATGTCGCGCGGCAGGCCCAATTCCAGGCCCAGTTCGCGCACTTCGTCCTTGAAGAGTTCGCGCAGCGGCTCCAGCAGCTTGAGATGCAATGTCTCCGGCAGGCCGCCCACATTGTGATGCGACTTGATCGTGTGTGCCTTGCCGGTCTTGGCGCCCGCCGACTCGATCACGTCCGGGTAGATCGTGCCCTGCGCCAGCCACTTCACTTTCACCAGTTTGGCCGACTCGCGCTGAAACACATCGACGAAGAGGCGCCCGATGACCTTGCGCTTGGCTTCGGGGTCGCTGATGCCGGCCAGCGCCGCCAGAAATTCCTCGCTGGCGTCGACATGGATCACGCGCACGCCCAGATTGTCCGCGAAGGTCTGCATCACGTCCTGCGCTTCATTGAGGCGCAGGAGGCCGTGGTCGACGAATACGCATGTGAGGCGATCGCCAATGGCCTTGTGGATCAGCGCGGCCGCGACCGAGGAATCGACGCCGCCAGACAACCCAAGCAGGACGTCGTCGTCGCCCACCTTCGTACGGATCGCCGCGATGGCTTCTCCCGCGTAGTCGTGCATGTTCCAGTCGTTGCCGCAGCCGCAGATGTCGTGCGCGAAGCGCGAAAGCAAGGCCGCACCCTGCTTCGTGTGCGTCACCTCGGGATGAAACTGCACGCCGTAGAAATGGCGCGTTTCATCGGCCATCGCAGCAATGGCGCAGGCTGTGGACGAACCGGTCAGTTTGAACCCCGGCGGCAGT
>JANNKR010000203.1:0-5399 GCA_031396395.1 Betaproteobacteria bacterium | reverse complement strand
CGCGGCCAGAAAGGCGCCGCCAAGCACGAGGCGGCGGAACATCGGGGAAAGGGCGCCTTGCATGTTTTCTCCTGGATCAGCGGGGTTCGGGCATTGGATGCGCCCAGCCCGGCTTTCGGATTCACCTGCCCTGATCCGGTTTTCCCCGCCCTTGCCAGCCAATGTGTCGCGACAGGCTCGGGCCGGGACCCCGGCGCCCCTGGACGCGCAGGATGCAGCGGAAGGCCCATGCTATCATCGACTTCGCTTCATTTTCCGCGGCGAGTACCCTCCCGCCGCCGCCAATGGCCGCCCACTTCGCCTTGACGGCTTCCCACCGTCGCCTGCTCGTGATCCTGCGCCACCTGCCGGCCGTCTTGGCCCGGTCGACCGCCGCGTTGCTGCTGGCATTCGTGGTCATGATCCCGGCTGCGGCTGCGGACGAAACCGTCACCCTCAATTTCGTCAACGCCGACATCGAGGCGGTGGTGAAGGCCGTGGCCGAGATGACGGGACGCAATTTCATCGTCGACCCCAAGATCAAGGGTACCGTCAACATCATCTCGGCGCGGGCGGTCCCCAGGAGCCTCGTCTACCCAACGCTGCTGTCGGCATTGCGCATGCAGGGCGTGGCGGCGGTCGAAGGCAACGGAGTCACCAAGCTCGTGCTCGAGACGGACGCCAAGATGCACGGGTCCAGTGTCGTCCAGGGCGCGATCGGCGCCGGCGGCGATCGGCTGGTGACGCAGGTGGTGACCTTGCGTAACGAATCGGCCGTGCAGCTCGTCAATGTCCTGCGGCCGCTGATCTCGCCCAACAACACGATTTCCGCCTATCCCGGCGCGAATGCGCTGATCATCACCGACTACGCGGAAAATCTGCGCCGTATCGAGAAGATCATTGCATCGCTCGACCAGCCGCCGGCAGGCGAGCCGCTGCTCGTGACGTTGAAGCACGCGTCGGCCATCGACCTCGTGCCGCTGCTCAACCGCCTGCTGGGTGCTGAAGCGGGCGTGGCCGGGCAGCCGCCGGACGCCCAGCAGCGGGTGACGGTGGTGGCGGATTCGCGCTCGAACAGCATCCTGCTGCGTTCGGAAAATCCGGCACGCGCGGCGCGCGCCAGGACACTGATCGAGCAGCTTGACACGCCCGGCCGACCGGGCGGCAACATGTTCATCGTCTATCTGAAGAATGCCGACGCGGCCCGCGTGGCCTCAACGCTGCGCGCGCTCCTGTCCGGCGGTAGCGATGCGGGGACGACGCCAACGGCGGCGCCATCGGCCATCGGCAATCAGCTCGGCTCGACCACGGGTGCCGGCGCGACCGCTGGATTGAGTGCCGCGCCGTCGGCCGCCACCGCCAATCCATTCTCGGGCGGCAGTTCCGCCACGGGTGGCGCCGCGCTGCCCGGCGGGCTCACCATCCAGGCCGATGTCGCGAACAACGCGCTGGTGATCATGGGCCCCGAGCCGATCTACAACAACCTGCGCTCGATCATCGACAAGCTGGACGTGCGGCGGGCGCAGGTGTTCGTCGAGGCGCTGATCGTCGAGGTGGCGGCCGACCGGATGGCGGAGTTCGGCATCCAGTGGCAGATCCTGCAGGGCATCGACAAGACCAACGTGCAGGGCTTCGGTGGCACCAACTTCGGCACGCGCGACAGCGGCAACAACATCATCTCGGGTTCGCTCAGTCTGGGTGCATTGGGGCAGGGCCTGAACCTCGGCGTGATCGACGGCACCATCAGCATTCCCGGGCTCGGCACGATCACCAACCTGGGCTTTCTTGCCCGCGCGCTGGAGCAGGACGCCGGCGCCAACATCCTGTCCACGCCGACCTTGCTGACGCTGGACAACGAAGAGGCGCGCATCATCGTCGGCCAGAACGTGCCGATCGTCACCGGGCAGTACGCCACCACGGGTTCGTCGTCCACCGTGCAGCCATTCACCACCGTCGAGCGGCGAGACATCGGGGTGTTGCTGCGCGTGAAGCCGCAGATCACCGAGGGCGGCAGCATCCGCCTCGCCATCTACCAGGAGGTCTCGCGCGTCGAGTCCTTCAGCACCACGACGGGACTGGTGCTGTCCAAGCGCGCGCTCGAATCCTCCGTGATCGTCGACAATCAGCAGGTGGCGGTGCTGGGCGGCCTGATCCAGGACAGTTTCTCGGACGGGTCCGATCGCGTGCCGCTGCTGGGGGACCTGCCGTTTCTCGGCGCGTTCTTTCGTTACGATGCACGCAAGCGCCAGAAGGTCAACCTGATGATCTTCCTCAAACCCACCGTCGTGCGCAACGACTCGCAGGGCCGTGCGCTGACCTCCGAGCGCTACGACTACATCATGGGCGAGCAGGACAAGAGCCGGCCGCCGGAGCGCTTCTTCTGGCAGGACCAGACGATCCCCACCCTGCCGCCCAAGGGGCTGATGCCCGGTACGATGGAGGGCAACCTGCCCAGCGTCACGGTGCCGCCACGCGCGCCGGCGCCCGCCCCCGCGCAGTAACGTAACGGCGGCCACACGAACGCGCGATGACTGCCCGCCCGCCGTTGCCGTCCAACTTCGCGGCGCTTGCCGCGCAGATTCCCTACGCCTTCGCCAGGGCGCACGGCGTCCTGCCTGCCGGGCTCGACGGCGACGCGGTGGTCGTGTTGCTGCGTCCGGATGCGACCGCCGATGGCGTCATCGAGGTGAAGCGCGTGCTGCAGCGGCCGCTGGTCGCGCGCACCATTGCGGCGGATGAATTCGCACGCGAACTCGCGCAGGCTTACAACCAGGGCGCGCCGGCGGCCACCGCCACGATGGCCACCGATCTCGCCCGCGAGACCGATCTCGCGCGGCTGATGCAGGACATGCCGGTGACGGAGGACCTGCTCGACAGCACCACGCAGGCGCCGGTCATCCGGATGATCAATGCGCTCTTGCTGCAGGCGCTGCGCGAGCGTGCGTCCGACCTGCACTTCGAGCCTTTCGAATCCCGCAGCGTCGTGCGTTTTCGCGTCGACGGCGTGCTGCGCGACATCATCGAGCCGCCGCGCGCGCTGCACGCGGCACTGGTGTCGCGCCTCAAGATCATGGCCAGCCTCGACATCGCGGAAAAGCGCCTGCCGCAGGACGGCCGTATCGCGCTGAAGCTCGGCGACAAACAGGTGGACGTGCGGATGTCGACGCTGCCCACCGGGGCGGGCGAGCGCGTGGTGCTGCGCCTGCTCGATCGCGACAGCGCGCGGCTCGATCTCACGGCACTCGGCATGGACGCGCGCACCCTCGCGGTGATCGACACGCTGATCCGGCAGCCCCATGGCATTCTGCTGGTCACCGGGCCCACGGGTTCGGGCAAGACCACGACGCTCTATGCCGCGCTGTCGCGACTGCCGCGCGGTACCGTCAACATGATGACGGTCGAGGACCCGATCGAATACGCGCTGGATGGCGTGGCGCAGACACAGGTCAACCCGCGGATCGAGCTCGACTTCGCGCGCGCATTGCGCGCCATCCTGCGGCAGGACCCGGACATCATCATGATCGGCGAGATCCGCGATCTCGAGACCGCGCAGATTGCCGTACAGGCCTCGCTCACCGGGCACTTGGTGCTGGCCACGCTGCACACCAACGACGCGTCCAGCGCGGTGACACGGCTGGCCGACATGGGGGTCGAGCCCTATCTGCTGGCGTCGAGCCTGCTGGGGGTGCTGGCGCAGCGCCTGGTGCGCACGCTGTGCCCGGTGTGCAAGACGACGCACGCGCCGTCCGCGGCGGAGGCGACGCTGCTGGCGACGATGGGCCTCCCGGTGACGCAGGCGCTGGCCACGGCGCCTGGGTGCGATGCGTGTCATCACAGCGGGTTTCGCGGCCGCACCGGCATCTACGAATTGCTGGTCGTCGACGACACCATCCGCCGCATCGTGCACGCCGGTACCGGTGAACTCGAGCTGCGCGAGGCGGCGGCCGCGGCCGCAATGCGCAGCCTGCGACAGGATGGCGCGCGCCTGATTGCCGACGGCAGCACGTCGCTGGCCGAGCTGCTGCGGGTCACGCGCGAAGCGTGACCGGCACGACCATGGCGATGGCCGCATTCCGCTTCGAAGCCGTCGACGACCAGGGCCGGATGCGCCAGGGCGTGGTGGATGCCGACACGCCAAGGGCCGCGCGCGATCAGTTGCGCGCGCAGGGACTGACGCCGACCGCAGTGACCGCAGCGCTGCCCCGCGCCGACAGTTCCGCATGGCTGCGCCTTCCGGCGCCGTTGCTGGCCCTGACCACAAGGCAGCTGGCCACGCTGACGCAATCCGGACTGCCGCTCGACCAGGCGCTGGCGGCGGTCGGCGAGCAGGCCGACGATCCCCGTGCCGCCAAGCTTGCGGCGTCGCTGCGCGCGCACGTCACGACCGGCGAATCGTTGACCGCGGCACTGGCGCGCTACCCGCGCGCGTTCTCGCCGCTGTATCGCGGGCTGGTCAGCGCGGGCTCCGAAACAGGACGGCTGCCCGAAGTCCTGGCGAGCCTCGCCGATTACCTCGAGGCGCGCGAGGCATTGCGGCAGAAAGTGATCCTGGCGCTCATCTATCCCGCGGTCGTGACAGTGATCGCGTTTGCGGTGATTGCCGTCTTGCTCGCCTATGTGGTGCCACAGGTCGTCGCGGTGTACCAGCAAAGCCGCCAGACGCTGCCGTGGCTCACGCAGGCGCTGATTGCGACCAGCGCGTTCTTCCGCGCCACGTTCTGGTTGTGGGTCGTGCTGGTCGCGGCCGGCATGCTCGGGCTGGTGTGGGCGCGGCGGCGGCCGGCGTTGCGCGAGCGCTGGGACCACGCGCTGTTGCGCCTGCCCATCGTGGGCCGGCTGGTGCGCAGCCTGGATGCGGCACGTTTCGCCAGCACCCTGTCCATCCTGGTCGGCAGCGGCGCGCCGCTGTTGCGCTCGCTCGAGGCGGCTGCGGATGTGGTGCGGACGATCCCGATGGCAGCGGCGGCGCGGCGCGCGAGCGCGCTGGTCCGCGAGGGCGTGGCGCTGTCGCGGGCGTTGCGCGAGCAGAACGTGTTTCCGCCGGTGCTGCTGCACCTCGTGGCCAGCGGCGAGCAGAGCGGGCGCCTTGCGCCGTTGCTGGCGCGCGCAGCCGAGGAACTGGAGCGCGACGCCGAGCGGCGCCTGGCCTGGCTGGCGGCGCTGCTGCAGCCGGCGCTGATTGTGGTGATGGGAGCGATCGTGCTGGTGCTGGTACTGGCGATCATGCTGCCCATCGTGTCGATGAATCAACTCATCAGGTGATCATGTTCCATTCCACTGTCCGCTTCATGTTTGCACTCGCCTTTGCCGCCTTCGCGGGGGCGGGTACCGCGCAATCGCTTTCTTCGAAGTTCGATCCCACCCGCAACGCCGCCGCTGACGTGGCAACGGCCGCGGCGCAGGCCAAGGCACAGGGCAAG
>JANNKR010000358.1:0-3856 GCA_031396395.1 Betaproteobacteria bacterium | reverse complement strand
TTCAGCCTCGCGCATCGCGTCGCGAGGCTAAAGCCTCGCCTACAGGGCGAGCGAAGAATTGGGGTCTGTCCCTGATTGCGAACTCACAAGTGCCCACGTGACTACTGCATTCAAGCTCACCTATTCGACGATGTTCGATCCACCGCCGGCACTGCACGCGCGCTTCGACGCGGCGCTGGCGGCGGTCCGGTCCGATCTCGGCGCCGAGCATGCGATGCTGATCGCCGGCCGCGATGAGCGCGCATCGCGCCAGTTCACCGTGGCTTCACCGATCGATACCCGCGTCGTGCTTGGCAGGTTCCAGTCCGGCGACGAAGCGCACGCGCGGGCCGCCGCAGCCGCGGCGTTGCGCGCGTATCCGGCGTGGGCGGCGACGCCATGGCGCGAACGCGTGGCGGTGCTTCGGCGCGCGGTCGCGCTGATCGAGGAACGCGTCTACACGATCGGCGCGGCGCTCTCGCTCGAGGTGGGCAAGAACCGGCTGGAGGCGCTTGGCGAAGCGCAGGAAACAGCCGATCTGATCGCGTACTACTGCGACCGGATGGAGGCTAATGAAGGCTACAACATCGCAATGGCGCGGGATCCGCTGGCCGGATTCGTCAGCGAGAACACCAGCGTGATGCGGCCCTATGGACCATGGGTGGTGATCGCGCCGTTCAATTTTCCGCTGGCGCTGAGCGGCGGCCCGGCCGGCGCGGCGCTGGTGGCCGGCAATACCGTTGTCTTCAAGGCCGCGTCCGCCACGCCGTGGAGCGGGCGCCTTCTGGCCGATGCCTTTCGTGATGCCGGGATCCCGCCGGGTGTATTCAACTTCGTTACCGGACCGGGTGGCTCGACCGGCGAGGCGCTGATCCGCGACCCGGACTTCGCCGGGGTCACATTCACCGGCAGCTACGAGGTGGGCATGCACCTCGTCCGCACGTTGGCGCAGGGTCGGTGGCCGCGTCCCTGCATCGCCGAGATGGGCGGCAAGAACGCGGCGATCGTGTCGCGGCAGGCCAACCTGGCCGACGCCGCGATCGGCGTGATGCGATCCGCGTTTGGCCTGTCCGGACAGAAGTGTTCGGCCTGCTCGCGCGTGTATGTCGAGCGCACAGTGCACGCCGACTTTGTCGAGGCCTTGCGCGCCGCGACGGCAGGCATCGGGGTCGGCGACCCGACGCGGCAGGAACACTGGATGGGGCCTGTGATCGATGCCGCCGCCGTCGCCCGCCTCGAGAACGCGGCGGCGCAGGTGCGCGCGCTGGGCGCCGCCGGCACGATCGTGCACGGTGGGCAGCGCCTGGCGGACGGCGCGCTCGCGCATGGCCACTACTGCGCCCCGACGATCGCGCAGGCGCCGCTTGCGCATCCGCTGTGGCAGACGGAGCTCTTCGCGCCCTTCGTGCTGGTGGCGCCGGTGGCCACGCTCGACGAGGCATTGGCACGCGCGAACGCCAGCGAGTACGGATTGACCGCCGGGTTCTATGGCGCGCCCGACGAGACCGAACGGTTCTTCGAGACCATCGAGGCGGGCGTGTGCTACGCCAACCGGCCCCAAGGCGCGACCACCGGAGCCTGGCCCGGCTACCAGGCGTTCGGCGGGTGGAAGGGTTCCGGCTCCACCGGCAAGGCCGGCGGCTCGCTGTACTACGTCACGCAATACATGCGGGAGCAGTCGCAGACGCGGGTGCGGCGCGACTGACGGTGGCTTGAGGTATCGGCCACGACGCCGGCATGCGCTCGATCGGCCCGCCATCATCCCGCCGGCGGGATGTCCTGTGGCCCTTGCCGCAGCGTTCGCCTATCATGATCAAGGTGAACGGTCCGTGGCGCGCAGACGCCGGCAATCCCGGGCCCACGCTTCCAACCCACGCGAGGAAACATGAAAAAGATCACGGGAATACTTGCCATCAGCGTTCTTGCTGCCGGCTGCGCATCGATGACGGCGCAAGGACCGGCGGCGGTCGCAACGCTCGAGACGACCAAAGGCAACGCGACGAGCGGCACGGTCAATTTCGTGCAGAAGGGCGCCAAGGTCCTGGTCACCGCCAAGGTCGCGGGCCTGTCGCCGGGCGCGCACGGGTTCCACATCCATGAGAAGGGGGACTGCAGCTCAGGCGACGGAATGAGCTCTGGGGGTCATTTCAATCCCCAAGGGAAGCCGCATGCGCAACCGACCACACCCGATCGCCACGCCGGCGACATGCCGATGCTGCAGGCCAATGCCAGTGGCGAGGCGACGCTGTCCATCGAACTCGACGTGATCACCATCGGCGGCGGCGCCACCGACATCGTCGGCCGGGCCGTGATCGTCCACAAGGATCCGGACGATTTCACGACGCAGCCCACCGGCAATTCCGGCGCGCGGGTGGCCTGCGGCGTGATTCGCAAGACCTGACGCCGCAGCTTGGCGAAAAGGGCCTCTTCCCCGCGTTAGAGCAGGGGGAGGCCCTTTCTATTGCGTGTAGGTGATGGTGAGATCGCCGACGCCGTCGTCGATTGCAGCGACATCGAACGTGGACGGACGCGCCGCGTCGGACAGTAGTGGACGGTACAACCCAGCGGGAGCAGTCATCGGGATTGACACCAGGATCACGGCCCTGCGTCAGGCAACGATCAGACCATCGCTGGCACCCACCAACCGGTTCCAGGCCACGATGGCGCCGCCAGCCGGGAAGATCTTGGATTCGATGCGGATCGAGTCTTCCAGAACCTCGTGCTGGTGAATCACCCCCAGCGGATGCAGGTACGAATCCCCGGCTTCCACGATGAACCAGGCGCCGCCGATGCGCATGCGCACGCGTCCTTGCTTCTGGTAGACCGCCGAGTGGTGGTCAGGGTGCATGTGCGGCTGGTCCTTGGCACCCTTGGGGCGGAAGGCCTCGAACATGATGACATGGTCGGAAGCAAGCAGCACCTTGACCACGTCCACGCCATCGCGATCCACGCCGTGCCTGCCCGAGTAATCCGGTACCACTTTTCTGCCGATTCGCAGCGAACCCTGCACGTGGAGCTTGCCGACATCGTCCGGGTGCATGAACGCGATGGGCATGGATGCCACCAGTACGCGGTGGTCATCCGGGGTTTGATCAACCGGGGGCAAGCCTGATGAATCGGTCATGGGAGCCTCAGCGCGTGCGCGTAGATGAAACATATCTGGTTGGAAATTCAACCACCGATGGGGCCTCGCCCCTTCGATAGCGAAGGGGGGCACCTTCTATTGCGTGTACGTGATGGTGAGATCGCCGACGCCGTCGATGTGGCCTTCGAGCCTGTCGCCCGCCTTGATGGGACCCACACCGGCGGGGGTGCCGGAGAAGATGAGATCACCCGGCTGCAGCGTGATGAGCTGCGAGAGGCAGGCAATCTGCTCGGGCACGCTCCATATCTGCATCGCCAGGTCACCTTGCTGCCGCACCTCGCCATTCACCCTGAGCATGATCGCGCCCTTGGCCGGATGCCCGATCTCGCTGGCGGGGCGCAGTGCCGTGGCGGGCGCCGACTCGTCGAAGCTCTTGCCCATTTCCCACGGCCGGCCCGATTTCTTGGCTTCGCCCTGGAGGTCACGGCGCGTCATGTCGAGCCCCACGCCGTAGCCCCACACGTGATCCAGCGCCTTGTCGACGGGGATGTTCCTGCCGCCCTTGCCGATCGCCACGACCAGTTCAATCTCGTGATGGACGTCCCTGGTTCCCACCGGGTAGGCGAGCGTGGCGTTGTTCTGCACGATCGCGTTGGCCGGCTTCATGAAGAAGAACGGCGGCTCGCGGTCCGGATCATGGCCCATCTCGCGCGCATGGTCCGCATAGTTGCGGCCGACGCAGTAGATGCGGCCCACTGGGAAACGTGCGTCGCTGCCGGCGACCGGCAGTGA
>JANNKR010000278.1:0-10588 GCA_031396395.1 Betaproteobacteria bacterium | reverse complement strand
TTCGGCCGGCGTCTTCATGGCCAAGGCCTCGTGGGGCCGCTCGGTGTTGAACTCCTGCGCGAAGGCATCGAAGCGGGCCTGCTGCTGCAGGCTGTTCATGCCTGGCGGACGGGTGGCTTCCTTTTTCAAGGTGAGATGCATGCGCTCGTGGCGGCCGTTTTGTTGCGGATGGCCGGGCTTGATGCGCTCGATGTCGATGCCCAGGCGCAACCACCAGACGGATAGCTTGGAGAGGTTGAACAGGGCATTGGGGCTGGCGAAGGGGATGCTATTGTCCGAGCGGATCGCGGCGGGCAAGCCGCGCTCGAGGAAGAGTTGCTCGAAGGCGGTGATGGCGGTGTCTTCGCGGGTAGATTCGAGGGCTTCGCACAGCAGCAGGAAACGGGCGGCGTGGTCGGTGGCAGTAAGGGGGTAGCAGTAGCGGCCGTTGCCGAGCTTGAACTCGCCCTTGAAGTCGACGCACCACAGGTCGTTGGGCGCGAGGCCTGGGGATAGAGGTGTTCCGCGGGCCCGTTGCCGCGGGCGGCGAATGGCCTTGACCAGATCGTGCCGGTGCAAGACGGCATGGATGGTACTCGTGGCCAGGATGCGCAAGTCCCCGTCCAGGCGGCGCACCAGCAGTTCCCGAATCTTGCGCGCCCCCCAATGCGGCTTCTCCCGCTTCAGGGTAACGATCAGGCTCTCGATCTGGGCTGGCAGCTGGTTGGCATAGCGTACCGGCCGCCGCGAGCGGTCGCTCAACGCCTCGCTGCCATGCTCCTTGTACCGCGCGAAGATCTTGTAGCCGGTCTTGCGGGAGATGCCAAACTCCCGGCACACATCGGTCATCGCTTCGCCGTCGAGCAACTTGACGACAAATCGCAGGCGCTCGTCCATCACCGAACACTCCTTCCAGGGCATAGACACCTCCCGCGCAAAAGCGGAAAGTGTTACCCATGTGTCCGGTACGTTCTGTTACCTATGTCTCGGGCCGTTCATCGCCAGGATCGTCCAAAACGCCAACGGATTGAAACAGGAAAAAACAGGCTCCGGGCGGGCGCCGTTCATTCAGAAACCACGCACCCATTCGCCAAGACAGCGCCGCCCCTGTTCGGCCGCCCGTGTGGCGAAACGCACGTTGTCCGCGCGCAGTGCCGCGACCGAGAGGCCCGCCACTGCGATTTCGACCGCATGACCGATCAGCCAGCGCTCGAATTCGCTCCCTTCCGCCTCCGGATGAAACTGAAACGCGAGTACATGAGCACCGAGAGCGAACGCCTGGTTGATGCAGGTCTCCGTCGACGCGAGCCGCTCCGCCTGTGGCGGCAGATCAAAGGTGTCGCCGTGCCAGTGCAGGACCGGGCACGAATCGAAATGGCGCAGCGGGCCCGCGTGTCCGGCGTGGGTGAGCGCGAGAGGACTCCAGCTGATTTCCTTCGCGGGGCCGGGATAGACGCGCGCGCCCAGCACCCGCGCGATCAATTGCGCACCGAGGCAGATGCCGAGCGTCGGCAGGCGCGCGGCGAGGCGATCGCCGACGAGGGCGATTTCGTCCTTCAGAAACGGATAGCTGCCTTCGTCGCAGGCGCCGATCGGCCCGCCGAGAAAGACCATCAGGTCGATGTCTTCGCCGCGAAGCGCAGCCAAGTCATCACGGCCGGCTTCGCAATAACGAATCGCGTAGCCCGCGGCCTCGAGCACCGGGCCGAACGCACCAAGATCTTCGAAGTGAACGTGACGGATGGCGACCGCGGATTTCGACATCACGCAAGCTCCTTGACGTTGAAACCGCTCGGGTGAAGGGTCACTGCAGCGCTCTCAATCCATCGTCGGGATCACGTACTCCGCGCCTTCCTTGATGCCGGAGGGCCAGCGCGCGGTGATGGTCTTGGTCTTGGTGTAGAAGCGGATCGAGTCGGGCCCATGCTGGTTCAGGTCACCGAAGCCCGAGCGCTTCCAGCCGCCGAAGGTGTAATAGGCGAGCGGCACCGGGATCGGCACGTTGATTCCCACCATGCCGACGTTGACCTTGGCCGCGAAGTCCCGCGCTGCGTCACCATCGCGCGTAAAAATGGAGACACCGTTGCCGTACTGATGCTCGGAAGGCAGCCGTAACGCTTCCTCGTAGTCATGCGCGCGGACCACGGACAGGACCGGGCCGAAAATTTCTTCCTTGTAGATGCGCATGTCGGCCGTCACGTGGTCGAACAGGCAACCGCCCAGGTAGAAGCCCCTTTCATAGCCGGGTAGCTTGAAGCCACGACCGTCGACCACGAGGCTGGCGCCCTCCTGCAGGCCCGATTCGATGTAGGACCGCACCTTGTCGAGATGCGCCTGCGTCACAAGCGGACCCAGGTCGGCGGAGAGATCGGTCGACGGGCCGATCTTGAGGCTTTTGACTCGCGGAGTCAGTCGCGCCATGAGCCGATCGGCGGTCGCCTGACCGACGGGTACCACCACCGAGATAGCCATGCAGCGCTCGCCGGCCGAGCCGTAGCCGGCACCGATCAGCGCATCGACGGTCTGATCCATGTCGGCGTCGGGCATTACGATCAAGTGATTCTTCGCCCCACCGAAACACTGCACGCGTTTGCCGTTGGCACAACCCCGGGAGTAAATGTACTCGGCGATCGTCGAGGAGCCGACGAAGCCGATGGCCATGACGCCGGGATTGTCCAGTATCGCATCGACCGCCTCCTTGCCGCCGTTGACGACGTTGAGGATGCCGGGCGGAACGCCCGCCTCGATCATCAACTCGGCGAGCCGCATCGGCACACCGGGATCGCGTTCGGACGGTTTCAGGATGAAGGCGTTGCCGCAGGCGATGGCCGGTGCGAATTTCCACATCGGGATCATCGCCGGGAAATTGAACGGCGTGATGCCGGCGACAACGCCGAGCGCCTGTCGCATCGAATAGATATCGATTCCGGGACCGGCGCCATCGGTAAATTCGCCTTTCAGCAACTGCGCAATTCCACAGGCGAACTCGACAACCTCGATGCCACGCTGGATGTCGCCTTTGGCATCAGGAATCGTCTTGCCGTGCTCGCGCGCCAGCAGTGCGGCAAGCGGCTCCATTTCGCGATTGACGAGGGCCAGAAATTTGATCAGCACCCGTGCGCGTCGCTGCGGGTTGGTCGCCGCCCAAGCCGGTTGCGCCGCCGCGGCGTCCGCGACCGCGGCATGAAGCTCCGCAGCATTCGCCAGCGCCACCCGGGCCACTACGTCTCCCGTCATCGGCTGGAAGACGTCGGCGAAGTGCCCCGACGTTCCCGGCACGCGTCTACCGCCGATGAAGTGTCCGATTTCAACCATGACGAATTCCTCTCTCATGCGACTGTTTGATATTTGGATCGCGGTCCGGAATCCGCCCGCCTGCGCAGCCGGCATCCGGTCTCGCAGCACGGATGCGCTGCCGGGCCGTCCCGGTCGGGCTCAGCGTCGAAACGACGGGTCCGCCTGGATCGTGCGCTTGATGAAATTGAACACGGCCGCCATGCGCGGCACGTTTCTCAGGTCCTCGTGGATCGCCAGCCAAAACTCCCGCTCGGCCTTGACCAGGTCGGGCAGTATCGGCTTCAGTGCCGGCACACCCCGGACGATGTAGTCGGGAAACATGCCGATGCCCATGCCGCTCATCACGGCGCTCATCTGCGCGAGCGGACTCGTGCTTCGGAAAACGACCCGACGTTGCCCCACGGTATCGCGGAACCACTTCAGCGCGGGGATTTCGATGAGATCTTCAATGTAATCGACAAAGACATGCTGATCGATGTCCTCGATTCGTTTCGGCTCCCCATGCCGCTCGATATACGCTTGCGACGCATAGAGGTGGACATCGCATCGGGCGACGCGGCGCGCCACCAGCCGCGGGCCGGTCGGTCGGGCCAGGCCGAGGGAAATGTCGGCTTCCCGCTTGGTGAGATTGGCGATCAGCATCGCCGTCACGATCTCGACGGCGATGTTCGGATGCTCTTCGCGCAAAGCTCCCAGCGCCGGCGCCAGCACCCGCGTCGCGAGCCCTTCCACGATGGCGATCCGCACCGAACCGGACAAATCGTTGCCGTCCCGCCCGATTCGTTTCATGCCGTCGGCGGCACGTTCCATCGCTTCCGCGTGCTCCAGCAATTTCCAGCCGGCCTCGGTGAGGATGTAGCCGTGTTGCGTCCGCTCGAAGAGTTTCTGATCGACCTTTCGTTCCAGGTTGGCAACGCGCCGCAGGACGGTGGTGTGCGAAACGCCCAGGCGCCGCGCTGCCTTCAGCAGCTTGGTCTTGCGAGCCAACTCGAGGAAATACTGGATGTCGCCCCAAGGGAAGAGCTCGGCACCACCCGTCGGGGCCGCGGTGGACTCCACCGGCACCGCAGACTTGGCGCGAGCTTTCATGGGTTCGAACGGCCCTCACGCCGGTCGCCGGTCGCGGTCCGCCGCATGGTCGCGCTCCCGTAGCGTGATGCGACCCGGGTCGGGTCACGAGAACGATTTGAGCAGCGCATCCACATCCTTCTGATCGGGCCCCTTCGACCGCGCGTGCGCGCGAGCCCCGGTCGAGTATCCAACCAGAAGCAGGATTTCGTCGGAGCGCGGCGAATCCGCGACCATCACCGGCATCGTGTCCATGGCATCGAGATCCCAGCCCTCATCGATCGGCCCAAAGATCATGTCGATATGCGCACCAGGCCCGGCGACCTTGGCGTTGCCGGGAATCAGAACGCGTCCGCGCTTGATCGTGCTGCGCATCGCCATGCCGATGCGGGCATGAATCATCGCGGCACCGTGTTCGAGATCGCCGTCGGTGCCGACCAGTGCAGCCTTGGAGTAAGCGCGCAGCTGCTTGGGGTCGCCGAGCAGCATCAGCGCTCTCTTGGTCAGCATTTCGCCGAGCTTGACGGACAGGTCGATCAGCGGCGCGAGGTCGGTGCCGACGGGCTTGCGGGCCAGGGGATTCTTGAATACGGCACCTGCGGCCACCCGCCGCGTTGGCACCGGCAGACGAGTGCCGTTCTCGAACGCGATTTCTTCCTCGAATACGACGGTCTTGCGAATGTCCATGCTGCTCTCCTGGGTTGAAATTGAAGTGTGGTCGGATCACACGGCAAGGTAGCGATCGCTGAGTGCGCGATCCGCGCGTAACTGCAACGGGGTGCCTTGAAATACGATTCGCCCCTTTTCGAGGATGTAGACCCGGTCGGAAAGGTCGAGCACGAAATCGAGGTTCTGCTCGGCGAGCAGGATGGTGAGGCCGTCGCGCTTGAGCCGCAGCACCTGTTCGAACAGGTTCTCGACAATGATCGGCGCGAGCCCCTCGGAGGGTTCGTCCAACAACAGCAGCTGGGGATTTCCCATCAGCGTCCGTGCGATGGTCAGCATCTGCTGCTCGCCGCCCGAGAGGAAGCCTCCCAGGCGACCCTGCAATGCCACCAGTTGAGGAAACATGTCTAGGACACGTTCGATGGTCCACGCCGCGTGGCCGTTCGGTGCCCGGCGGGTTCCGACATCGAGGTTTTCGAATACGGTCAGGTCCGCGAAGATACGCCGGTCCTCCGGCACGAATCCGATGCCGGAGCGCGCGATCCGATGCGCCAGGAATTGCGTGATGTCGGTGGATTTCCAGGTGATTTTCCCCGACCGCGCCGGGGTCAGGCCCATGACCGAGCGCATCGTCGTCGTCTTGCCGACGCCATTGCGGCCGAGGAGGCCGACGCACTCGCCGGCGCTGATCTCGAGCGACAGGTCGAACAGCACTTCCGACTGGAGGTAGCCAGTGCAGATTCGGTCGACGGACAGGATGGGGGTACTCATCCCTTGGCTCCGAGATACGTGCGCTTGACATGAGGATCCGAGCGAATGTCGTTCGGTGTGCCGTCTGCGATGACGTTGCCCTGGTGCAGCACCAGGATGCGGTCCGAGATCGAGAACACCGCGTGCATGTCGTGCTCGGTGAACAGCAGCGTGATGCCTCGTTCGCGGACGATGCGGCAAATGAGATCGATCGATTTTTCTGTCTCTGCCGTCGACATCCCGGCAGTCGGCTCATCGAGCAGCAGCAGGTGTGGATCGAGCGCCAGTGCGATCGCAAGTTCGAGCTGCTTCTGGTCGCCATACGAGAGGAGCCCGGCGGGCAAGTCGGGGCGATCGTGCAACCCGACCGAGGCGAGCATGTCGTTGGTCTCGCGCACGAACAGGTTCACCGAACGCGAGAACAGCCGCGGCCCGAATCCATGATGGGCGATGAGGGCAGCCTGGACGTTCTCGAAGACCGTCAGTTTCGCGAACACGTTGGTGCGCTGGAACGAGCGACCGATGCCGAGCCTGCTGAGGCGGTGGGGCGCTATCCCCGTGATGTCGCGGCCATCCTGCCAGACGGTCCCGGTCGTCGGCGTGTAGTGGCCGGTGATGAGGTTGAACAGCGTCGACTTGCCGGCACCATTGGGACCGATGATGGCGTTGATGGTGCCGCGCTGAAGCTCGAAGCTGACGTCGCTGATCGCCTTGAATCCGCCAAAGGACTTGGACACATCCTGCAGCTTCAGGCAGGCACCTTCGGCACGGCTGGCGAGGGCGCCGGTCATGGGTTGCGCGTCCGCGTCTCGACCACGGCGGTTGCCGCCCGGCCGGCCCGTGTCGCCAGAAAGCGGCGGCCCCGCTCAACGAGATCGGCGGCCCCGCCCGGGAGAAAGAAGATCAGCGCCATCAGCGAAAGGCCGACGATCAGCGACCAGTATTCGGTCACCGCGGTGATCTCCTGATTCAGCCACAGCAGCAGGAACGCGCCGAGTATCGGGCCGTAGAAGCGGCTCATGCCGCCCAGCACCACCATGATCAGGACCTCGGCCGACTTGGTCCAGTACATCAGGTCCGGATACATGCCTCGATTGAATATGCCGAACATGGCCCCCGCCAATCCGGCAAAGAGACCTGCGATCACGAACGCGGCCAATTGGTAGCGGCGCACATTCACGCCGACGAATTCGGCGCGGCCGGGGTTTTCGCGGATCATGGTCAACACGCGGCCGAATGGCGACCCGAGGATTCGATGGATGATCACAAGAAAGGTGACCACCAGAACGATCACCAGGACGTGAAAGCGCTCGCCCATGTCGAATGCGCCGATGACAGGCACGCCGTCGAAGTACTTCAGAAAGCCCGGGTAAGGGATACCCGGAAGGCCCTGGTCGCCCCCGGTGACCGCATTGACCTTAAAGCACAGCGCCCAGGCGATTTGCGCAAAGGCCAGCGTCAGCATGCTGAAGTAGACCTTGGTTATCCGGACGCAGAAGAAGCCGACAAGCACGGCGAACATCGCCGCCAGCAGTCCCGCCAGCGGCAAGGCAAGCACGAATGGGACGGTGGTGTTCTTCAGCAGCAGGCCCATGGCATAGGCGCCGATGCCGAAATACGCGGCATGGCCGAACGACACGAGTCCCGTATAGCCGACCAGGATGTTCAGACTGACGGCAAACAGCGCCCAGATTGCAACGTCCGTCGCGAGGAAGGTCGCCATGCGCGCACCGCTGAGAGGAACCAGTGCAACGCCAATGATGGCGACAACCAGCAGCCAGCGCCAGCGCGTCATGCGCGAACTGCCTCGCTCGAACCGAGCAGGCCATGTGGACGGATGATCAGCACGACAGCCATCAGCGCGTACACCGCGAACAGCGAGAATTCGGGCATCAGGAGGATGCCAAAGGCGAGCACCTGCCCATAGAGCAGGGAACCCAGCAAGGTTCCCCAGAACGAACCCATGCCGCCGACGACGACGGCGATGAAGCACGCGATGACGATCTCGGTGTCCATCCCCAGGCTGATGGCGGTGACGGGCGCCACGAGCGCGCCGCCGAGGCCCGCAAGGAAACAGCCGGCGGCGAAGACCGAAGAATTGAGCCAGGTCACGTTGACGCCGAGTGCCGTGGTCGTTTCGCGATCGGCGGCGGCCGCGCGAATGATGCGGCCCACCCGCGTGCGCTGGATGATCAGCCAGAGCGCGAGAACGAGGAAGGAGCAGATGATGCTGACCATCAGGCTGTATTCCGGGATCACCGCGCCGGCTAACTCCACGCGTCCGCTGAGTGCCGGCGGCCGCGCTACCGAAACCTGCTCGATGCCCCAAATTGCCTTCACGCTATCGGCAAAGACCAGGACCAGCGAGTAGGTGAAGAGCAGTTGCAGCAGCTCCTCCTTTCCATACAAGTGGCGCAGCAGGAAGCGCTCGACCAGCAAGCCCAGGAATGCAACAACGCTGGCCGCGAGCACTGCGCCCATCCAGAAACTGGCATTACCCGGGCCGAAATACACGGAGAACTGATACGCGCAGTACGCCCCGATCATGTAGAAGGAGCCGTGCGCGAAGTTGAGAACGCGCACGACCCCGAAGATCAGCGAAAGGCCGATGGCCGCCATGAACAGGAAGACCGAAGTGGTCAGCCCGCTGAAGGCCTGGTTGATCAGTATGGAAACCGTCACGGCCTGGCCCTCCGGCCTTAGTCCATGAACTTGGACGGATCAATATTGATTATCTTTTTCGGGTCGAGGATGGCGAAGGGATAGCGCGGATCCTTGATCGCGACGCCGTAGAGCTGGCCGCGATTGGCTTGCTGGTCCTTGCTGCGCATTGTCAGCGGGCCGACCGGTGACGCTATGGTCATGCCGAGGAGTGCGGCGGAAACCTTGCCGGAATCAACGCTGTTCGCCTTCTTGATCGCCTCGACCAGGAATTGCATGGCGATGTATCCCTGGATTGGCCAGGAAGAAGGCTCCGTTTCCTTGGTGAAGGCTTTCAGGCGCTCAATATATTCACTATGCCCCTTCGGCCCCTCCCAGTAGAACGCGTCGTAGGTATTGCCCCATATGCCCTGAGGATAGTCGGCGCCGATCGAACGCATGGTCTCGACCGATCCCGCCTCGCCCAGTGCCAGCATCTTGTACTTGATGGCCTCGAAGTAGCCGATCGGCTTGGCTTGCTTGACCAGCGTGTCGAAGTTTCCGCAGCAAAGCACCGAGAGGACGGCATCGGGCTTGCGCGACATCTGTGCCGTCAGGAACGGCGTGTAGTCCGGCTCGCTCAGCTTGGGCCATTGCTGGTCGACGATCTCGATGTCGGGGCGCAACTGCTTCAGTCGGTCGACAAACGACTTGGTCGTGTCCTGCCCATAGGCGAAGTCCGGCGCAATGGTCGCGACGCGCTTGATATCCGGCCACTTCGACATGAGTTCGGCAGCAGCGCGTCCCTCGGTGGTGGTGTTCTTTGCCACCCGGAAGACGTACGGGTGCAGCGCGTCGGGCGCAGTCAACCGGTCGGTCGCCGGGACCGGGGCGATGAACAGGATTTTGTTTTCCTTGGCGATTTCGGACACCGCCGGCCCTTCGGCCGAAGTAAAGGTGCCGACCAGGAAATTGACACGCTCCCGGGTGATGAGCTCGCGGGCGACGCGGACCGCCTCATCAGGGCGCAACTTGGTGTCGCGGGCGATGATTTCGATCTGCCGCCCGAGCACGCCGCCTGCCTTGTTGACTTCCTCGGCATACATCTGGGCGCCCTTCAGGACCGGAATTCCGAACTGCGCGCCGGAACCCGACATCACGATCGGGAAGCCGACTCGGATGGGACCGGTCTGGGCATGCACGGCCGTCGCCCCGATCGCCGCCGCCATGGCAATGGTGCGCAGGATGGCGCCAACCGATGAAAAACGGGCATTCGCAGGCATGGGCATGTCCCTTTCGAGATCGGCATTGGCGCACCGGGAGTGCGCTTTGCTGTGCACGAATACTACCGATAATTAAATTCACTGTGCAATATTGATGTTTGCAACGCTCTGTGCAATTTTGAACGGACGGCAGC
Source organism: Betaproteobacteria bacterium (assembly GCA_031396395.1). Lineage (GTDB taxonomy): Bacteria > Pseudomonadota > Gammaproteobacteria > Burkholderiales > Casimicrobiaceae > VBCG01. Next base: position 771 of record JANNKR010000278.1, on the reverse strand, counting down.
CACGAAAGCATTCGTTACCAAGCGTTCATGCAGGCGCTCCAACTCCATGGGCACCTGCACCAGCAGCATCGCATCAAGATTGAAGAGCGGTTCGTCGGGTGGCGCGATGCGGCCCACCGGGGGGCGGGGGAGGCGCGATGGGGCCGGGTCGCATTGCTTGGATCCTGGCGCGGGCAGGGTTTGCGGATGTTCCTGCGGGTGTGCCCGCACTGTGGCGGCGCGAAATCGATCCACAGGCCCAACCGGCACCGGACCACGAGTTCGATCTGCGTGTTGCCTGGTAGTCAACCGTGACCGAGTGTCGTCGGTGTGCCACGACGGGCGGGCTCGCGCCTACCGCCGTCATGCGCAACCGGCGCGCACGCCGGCGTGCGGGCTCAAACACCATCTGCCGTTGGCCCTTGTTGGCATAGGCCAGGGCGTTGCGCAGGAAATGCACCCGGCAGCGCTGCCACGAGGCCTTCAACACTTTCGCCACGGCGGCCTTGAGTCCCTCGTGGGCATAGGAGATCACCAGCTTCACGCCACGCAGCCCCCGCCGCATCAGGCTGCGCAGAAATTGGGTCCAGAACGGCTCCGCTTCCGAGGGACCCGTGGCCATGCCCAGCACCTCGCGCCGGCCTTCGGCATTGACCGCCACAGCAATTATCGTGGCCACCGACACGATCCTCCCGCCCTGGCGCACCTTGACGTAGGTGGCGTCGATCCACAGGTACGGCCAGTCGCCCTCCAATGGCCGTTCCAGAACGCATTGACCCGCTCGTCGATCTC
>JANNKR010000212.1:0-3274 GCA_031396395.1 Betaproteobacteria bacterium | reverse complement strand
GCTGGCCGCGTGCGCGCGATCGCCCGACGACTACGCCCATGTGTATGAACGCGTGCTGGCGCAGGTGCGCGCACCGGTGATCCTGCATTGGCTGGGCGAGATGTTCGATCCCGCGCTGGCCGGCTACTGGGTCGGCGCCGGTGGGCTGGAAAGCGACCCGCGGCACGCGCGCGCCACGGACGTGTGCGCGAAGGTGATCGCGAGCAACGCGCCCAAGGTCGACGGGGTGAAGGTGTCTTTGCTCGATGCCGGCAAGGAGATTGCGCTGCGTGACCGGCTGCCGGCCGGCGTGCGGATGTACACCGGGGACGACTTCAACTACGCGGCCCTGATCGGCGGCGACGCCAGCGGCCACTCCGACGCGCTGCTCGGGATCTTCGACGCCATCGCGCCGGCAGCCTCCGCCGCATTGACCGCGCTGGCAGCCGGCGACCGCGCCACCTTCGAGTCGATCCTGGCACCCACGGTGCCGCTATCCCGCCACATCTTTGCCGCGCCGACGCGCTTCTACAAGACGGGCGTCGTGTTCATGGCATGGCTGAACGGGCACCAGTCGCATTTCACGATGGTGGGCGGCCAGCAGAGCGCACGCAGCATCATGCATCTGGCGGAGCTCTTCCGGCTCGCGGATGCAGCGGGGCTGTTGCGCGACCCCGACCTCGCCGCCAGCCGCATGCGCGCGCTGTTGACCGTGCACGGCATCGACGCCTGAGCACCGCATCGCCATGCGCGAACCCGACTCCAGCCTGCTTTCGCTCAACACCGCCACCGTGCGCGCGCAGTGGAAGCTGCCCGACATCATCGCGGGTTGCGCGCGTCATGGCATCCGCGGCATTTCGCCGTGGCGCGACCAGGTGGCCGCGGCGGGTCTCGCGGATACGGCAGCGCGCATTCGCGATGCCGGACTCACGGTGTCCGGCTACTGTCGCGGCGGCATGTTTCCCGCCGTCGACCGCGAGGGCCGGCGTGCGACGGCCGACGACAACAAGCGCGCAGTCGATGAAGCCTTGACCGTTGGCGCGCAGTGCCTGGTGCTGGTGGTGGGGGGCCTGCCAAAGGAGCGCGACGGACACATCGCCTCGAAGGACCTCGCCGGTGCGCGCGAAATGGTGCGCGATGGTATCGGCGACCTGCTTGAATATGCGCGACCCGCAGGGATGCCGCTGGCCATCGAGCCGCTGCATCCCATGTATGCGGCCGACCGCGCGTGCGTCAACACGATGGAACACGCCAACGACCTGTGCGACCAGCTCGGCACGGGTGTGGGCATCGCGGTCGACGCCTATCACGTGTGGTGGGACCCGCACCTGCAACGGGAGATCGTCCGCGCGGGCGCCGCCACGCCGTCGCGGTTGCTCGCGTATCACATCTGCGACTGGCTCGTGCCCACCTCCGACCTCCTGACCGATCGCGGCATGATGGGTGACGGCGTGATCGACCTGCCGCTGCTGCGCGGCTGGATGGAGGCCAACGGCTACCGCGGCATGCACGAGGTCGAGATCTTTTCCGCGAACAACTGGTGGAAGAAGGATCCGGACCACGTGCTGGCAACCTGCAAGGCGCGCCACGCCGAATGCAGTTGAGGAAGGTCGACCACTGGCACTCGTAGGCGTGGCTTCAGCCACGCGGTGCGCAGCGGCAGCCGTGCCTGCACCGATGCGGCGTGCGATGCAGTAGAGTTCGCCGATGCCCTTAGTCCGGCCCACTGCGTCGCCCGCGCCGCCTCCGCCCCCGCTGCCGCCCGACACGCTGGAGCGCGCCCTGCTCTTCGGGATCGGCGCCGGCGTGCCCATGCTCGCGATGCTGGCGCTCGGAGAGCCTCGCGGCGCGCTGTTCGCGGGGATGGGCGCGGTGATGACGCTGCAGGCCGATCCGCGTCGCTCCACCCTCGTTCGTGTCGTTGCGGTGCTGGCTGCCATGCTGCTGATCCTTGGGGCGGGCATCCTCGGCATCGCGCTGCAGCGGCACGATTTCGCGGTTGCCGCCACCGTGGTCGGCATCACGTTCCTGGCCGGGCTGCCCAAGCCGTATTTTCCGTACCTGTCGATGGTCGGCAAGGTGTGCGCGGCCGTCGTGATCGTCACGTCCGCCGGCTTCGCGGCCACCATCGTTGCCGCGCAGGCATTTGCCGGGGGCGGCATGTTCGCCTTGCTTGTTCTTGTACTGACGTCGCAGTGGCGCGACACGCAGGCTACCGGGATCAGCCCCGCCGGCGAAGTCACGGCGTTGCTGGCGGGTGAGCGCAATCCCCTGTTCTATGCGATGACGCTGGCCTGCACAGTGGCCCTGGCCCTTCTGCTGGCCGAGACATTGCATGCGCAATTGCCCGGCTGGGTCGGGTTGACCGTGCTTTTTGTCATGCACCCGGACGACGCCACCGCGCTGAAGCTGATGGCGCAGCGCATCGGCGGCACGCTGGCGGGGGTGGTGGTGGCCGGCATCGTCGTGCACGCGTTCCATGACGCATGGACTCTCGTCGGACTGGCCATCGCACTGGCTGCGCTGTTGCCGAAGGCCACGGCGACGAATTATTTCTGGATGAGCGGGACGTTCACGCTGCTGGTGCTGCTGTTGCTTGATCTTGCCCTGCTGGCGCAGGGCGGCGATGCCCCGCTGCTGCTGTGGCGACTCTACGACACGTTGCTGGGATGCGCCGTCGCGGGGTCCGTGCTGCTTGCGGTAGCCGGGAGCCGGCGCTGGCGCGCCCGTCGTCACCGCGACGGTAGCGCCGAGGCCGATCCGCCGGACGCGCCGGAAAGCACCACTCCGGGTGACGGTGGACAAGCCTGACTGACCCATCCCAGCCCCGACCCGGGGCGCGGTAAAATGGTTGAGTCCGCTGTTTCCGCCCAAGGAGTTCCATGGCCCTCGTCTCAATGCGCCAACTGCTCGACCACGCTGCCGACCATGGCTACGGCCTGCCGGCATTCAACGTCAACAACCTGGAACAGGTGCAGGCGATCATGGCTGCCGCCGCCGAGACCGACAGCCCGGTGATCATGCAGGCATCCGCCGGCGCGCGAAAGTACGCCGGCGAGACCTTCCTGCGGCACCTGATCGAGGCCGCCGTCGAGAGCTACCCACATATCCCGGTGGTGATGCATCAGGACCACGGGCAGTCGCCCGCCGTGTGCGAATCCGCGATGAAGCTCGGCTTTTCGTCGGTGATGATGGACGGATCGCTGAAGGAAGACGGCAAGAGCATCGCCGACTACGACTACAACGTCAGCGTGACGCGCAAGGTGGTGGACATGGCGCACCGGATCGGCGTCAC
>JANNKR010000151.1:0-7194 GCA_031396395.1 Betaproteobacteria bacterium | reverse complement strand
CAGCCTCGCGGGCATCGTTCGCGTCGAACCCGCGAGGCTGAAGCCTCGCCTACCAGTACCCGCATTGCCAACGCCTGGATGTGCCGCCGTAACGTGCGCGACGCATCACGCGGCGACAAACTTGATTGCTACCCCGTTATTGCAATAGCGCTGGCCGGTAGGCTGCGGACCATCCGGAAACACGTGGCCCTGGTGCCCGCCGCAGCGGCGGCAATGGTACTCGGTGCGGGGCACGATGATCTTGTAGTCGACCTTGGTGCCCACGTTGCCGGGAATGGTCGCGTAGAAACTGGGCCAGCCGGTGCCGCTTTCGTACTTGGTTTCCGACTTGAACAACGGCAGGTCGCAGCCGGCGCACACGTAGGTGCCTTTGCGCTTCTCGTTGTTGAGCGGGCTGGAGAAGGCGCGCTCGGTGCCTTCCTCGCGCAGCACGTAGAACTGCTCCTTGGTCAGCAGCTTGCGCCACTCGGCTGCGGTTTTGACGACCTTGTCCGCACCCTCCTGCGCGAGCGCGGGGGTGATGGCGGGGAGAGTGGCAGCGCCAGCGAGGACGGCGGTGCCTTGCAACAGGAAGAGTCGACGATTCATGGCGGTTTCGAGTGGTTTGGCGACGGGAGGTTCCATTGTGTCGTGGCCTCTGCGCCAAAACTTACCGGGCGCCGCCATGAGAGGCAAGGTGACGCCACGCGACATGGCGGCACCGAACCGGCCGTCCCGCGCGGACCGACCGGCGGCGCCTCGCGGCCCGCCGAAGGGGCTCGCCCACTCTGGCAGCGCGTTATGCGTTTGGCATAATATGCGGTACCTGAAGAGCGGTACTCGCCGTGGCCCGAGGCTTGCTTGTGCAACCCGGACCAGTCCACGCCGCCCTCGCAAACCCCTCAAGCGGCACCCCGGAAAGTACCCTGATCATGCGCCTGAATTCCTTCAACGCTCGCCACGTCTCATTGCTGAAGTGGCTGCGCGTCGCGGCACTCGCCACGTCGGCGATGCTGCTTCTGCCCGTTGCGGCGCACAACGTTGCCACCGACAAGGTCGCCACCGAAGCCCCGGCCGGCGCCAAGGCGATGCAGGTGCAGGGCCTCATCAATCAGATTGTCGTCGACAACCGCATCACCCATGAAACCCGTGTGTTCAAGGTGCTGGAAACCGCTGATGGACAGCGGTACATGCTGCGCACCCAGGCCGCCGTCCCGGCCGCAGGCACCGCGGTGCATGTGGCTGGCCGCGCCGCCAGCAACGTGATGTTTGCCGATTCCGTACGCGGGTTGAGCGCGGCGGAGAAGGCCGGTAGCGGCCTCAAGGCCGCCCCCGCCACCACACCCGGCGAGCGGACGGGCACATTGCGCCAGTTCCACATGGACTTTCCGGACGGCACCAGCCAGTTCGGTTTCTCACTGGTCCCCGATAGCGGCCGCCGCACGCTGGTCGACCTGGGCTACCAGACCGGCATGTTGCAGAACGGAATGCGCGCGACCGTGTATGGCCCGGTCAATGCCAACGGCTACCTGCAGGTGGAGCGGATCGTGTTGCTCGCGCCGCCGGAGCCGACGCCGAAGTCGGAACTGGGCGACCACCGCAAGGATTTCGCCTACCTCACGTCCAACTACATGGTGCTGCCGCTCAAGTATCCGACGAGCCTGGGGCCGGCCGTCTATCCGGCCGATCCGGCCACCATTGCCGCGGTGCAGAGCCTCATGTTCGGCGCGTCGCCCACGCTGAGCGTGGCCGAGTACTACCGGGACGTGTCGTACGGGCAGCAGCTGCTCGCGGGGACGGTGGCAGGCACGCCCCCGCTGCCCGCGCCGCCCACGGCATGGTTGCAGGCGGCGGCGCTCCTTCCGGCGGTGTCGTGCTCCGGCGCCGGACTCGACACGATTCTCACGTCGATCGAAACCGAGGGTGAAAACCGGGCCGCGGCAGCAGGCTATCCCGGCGTCAGCTGGAATACCTATTCCGGTGGCATCCTGTACGTCGTCAACAACATTCCGGCGTGCGGCTGGCTCGGCCTCGGTTACATCGGCTTCAAGCGCTCTTACACCAATCGCAGCATGACGTTGTCCACCATCGGCCACGAGCTGGGTCACAACTTCGGGCTGCTGCATGCGGGCAGCCTCGATTGCGGTACCAATGTGATCGCTTCCTCCGGTTGCTCGGCCGCCGAGTACGGCGACCCGTTCGTGATCATGGGCAACCAGCGCACGATGCACTTCTCGGCGTCGCAGAAGCTCGACCTGGGCTATATCGGCAACGGCACCGTGGCCACGCACGCGAGCGGCTCTACCACCTACACGTTGACGCCGCTTGAACTAGGCGGCCAGCCGCAGTACGCGATCAAGGTACCGACAGGCAGTGGCACCCGCACCTATTGGCTCGAATTCCGACAGCCGATCGGCTTTGACTCCGGCATGTCCGCGTTTCCGAACACGGGTGCGCAATTTCGCATCACGTCGCCCTTCGACGTCATCTGCGGCGGTTGCGACTCGGGGTCGAACGATACCGAATTTCTCGACATGACGCCGGGCACGGCGTCGTTCACCGACGGCGCGCTGCTTGCGGGATTGTCGTACACGGATGCCACGCACAACATCATCTTCGATGTGCTGACATACACGCCGGCATCGGGACCGACCCCCGCTTCGTTGACGGTGAGGGTCACCAAGTCCGGCCTGACGGCCACGACCACCACGGTCACCACGTCGGGCACGCCGTCCACTTCCGGCGCCAACGTGACATTTACTGCGACCGTCGTCGGCAGCAATCCCACCGGCACCGTTACATTCAACGATGGCGCCGCCATTGCCGGTTGCAGCAACGTGGCCTTCTCCGGCGGCAGCGGCAATACGCGCACGGCCACCTGCTCCACCTCGGCGCTGACCGTCGGCGTGCACAGCATCACCGCCGCGTATGGCGGCAATGCGACCAACAGCCCGTCGACCAGCAGCGCACTGTCGCAGACGGTCAACACGCCGGCCACGCCCACCACGACCACGCTGGCCACCTCCCTCAATCCATCGATCTTCGGCGCCAACGTCACGTTTACCGCGACCGTCACCGGCGTCGCGCCGACCGGCAGCGTCAACTTCAGGAGCGGCGCCGTCACGATCGGTGGCTGCGGCGCCGTGGCGCTGACCGGATCGGGCAACACTCGCACCGCCGCGTGCAGCACCAGCGGCCTGGCCGCGGGCACATACAGCATCACGGGTGTCTATGGCGGCAACGCGACCAATGCAACGTCGACCAGCCTCGCCTTCTGGCAGACGATCAATCTGCCGGGACAATCGGCGGTCCCGGTCTATCGCTTCAACGCTGGTACCTATCACTTCTACACGATGTCAGAAGTTGAGAAGAACGCCGTGCTGGCAAATTTCCCAACCTGGACCCTGGAGGGCGTTGGATACTATGCCTACCCCACTCAAGTTCCGGGTACCTTGCCTGTCTATCGCTTCAATGCGGGTGGCTATCACTTTTACACAATCTTCGAGTCAGAAAAGAACGCCATCCTGGCGAACTTGCCAACGTGGACGCTTGAAGGGATTGGGTTCTACACATTTTCGACGGCCACGCCAGACACTTACCCTGTGTACCGATTCAACACTCGCATCACTCACTTTTTTACGGCGTCTGAAGTCGAGAAGAATTACGTGCTGGCCAATTTTCCGACCTGGACGTTCGAAGGCATCGGGTACTACGCCCGAAATTCGCCCTGATCGGCGGCGCAGGTCATGCAACTAAATGAAAGGGCGAGCCACGCGGCTCGCCCTTTTTTTTGATGCCGCCGTGCGTCAGGATGGGGATAAGGAGATTGGCCAAGCCTTCACGCCAGGCCCAGCTTGCGCACGAACGGCTGCCAGCGCGGGTCGCCGTGCAGCGGCTGCAGGAGTCCGGACACGGCGGTGTAGACGACGCCGGGGTCGCGCTGCGCATAGGCGATTTCGAGCCATTCGAAGCCCTTGTCCACTTCGCCCCGGTACGCATAGGCTTCGGCAATCTGGAAGGCTGCGGTCCATGCAAACCCGTCGATCAGCGCTTTCAGGGCGGCGTCCGAAGCCGCTGCATTGCCCAGCTTGTGCTGGATCATCGCGAAGGCGAGATTGCGGAAGACGTCGTGCGACTCCTGCCCGGCCAGCGCGAGCGCCTCGTCCACGCGGCCCTGCAGCAGGCGCACGATCGCCAGGAACGCGTGATGCAGGCCGGCGGTCGGGTTGACGTCAAGTGCCAGCTTGAACGACGTCGCCGCTTCATCCAGATGATTCCCGACCATGTAGATCATCGCCGCCTGGCGATGAGTGGCAGCTGACAGCGGATCGAGTGCGATCGCTCTTCCAATCAGATCGCTGGCCCTTTCCACCTGGCCCAGGATCCGCGCGAGCGCGGCCGCTGAACGCAATGCCTTGGCGTCACCGGGTGCCAACTCCAGCGCGCGCCGGTACGACGCCCCGGCCGCCGCCCAATCCCAGTCGTGGTTCTCGGCAATGTAGCCGAGCTCGATGTGGCCTTCGGGCAGGTCTGGCGCCAGACGCAGCGCGTGCTGCGCGGCCTCGCGGGCCTGCTCGAAGCCCTTGTCGATCGGTGCGAAGCCGTATCCAGCCTGTACCTGGTGGATGCGCGCCAGACCTGCCCATGCCAGCGCAAAGTCGGGGTCGATGGCCAGCGCCTGCTGCAACAACGCGATTGCGCGGTCGGTGTCCGCCTGCGTGGTCCGCTCGCCGAAAAATTTGCCCTGCAGGTACAGCTGAAACGCTTCGGGACTGTGTCCGCGCCCGATGGCGGCCCTTTCGACGTCAGCCACCGCCGCCGTGGCCGCCGCGGCTGCGGACGGTTCCTTGATCAGCGCAGCGCGAAGTTCCTTGACCACCGACTGCGCAATGTCATCCTGTACTGCGAAGATGTCGTCGAGTTCGCGGTCGTAGGTTTCCGACCACAGGTGAGAGTCGGTCGCCACCTCGATCAGCTGCGCGGTGATGCGCACCCGGTTGCCCGACTTGCGCACACTGCCTTCCAGCACGGTCGCCACGCTGAGTTTTTGCGCGATCGTCGGGATGTCGACGTCCTTGCCCTTGAACGAGAATGCCGAAGTGCGCGACGCCACGCGCAGGCCCCGGATCTTGGCCAGCAGGTTCAGCAGCTCCTCCGACAGGCCATCGGCGAAGTACTCGTTCTCTTCGTCGCGGCTCATGTTGAGGAACGGCAACACGGCGATCGACGGTATTTCCTTGTCCACCGGCGCGATCCGGGACTTGAGCGGCGGGAAGCTCGACGGCAGGTCCGGATAGCAGACCTGGAAGACCAGTTCCACGCGCCCCAGGTCCTTCAGTCCATGCGCGCCCAGCGCCTTGACGCTGGCGAGCGGCGGCAGGTGGTCGCGACACAGGTCATGCGTCGATTCGGATAACAGCGTCTGCCCGCCGTGCGCCGTGGCCAGCAGGCGCGCCACCCGGTTGAGCGGGGCGCCGAAGTAGTCGCCATCGCGCGTCTCGACCGCACCGGTATGCAGCGCCATGCGCACGCGCAGCTTGGCCGCTTCGGGCCACGGCTCGCGCAGGAGCGCGCGCTGTGCGTCCAGCGCTGCGGCAAAGGCGTCGGATGCCGTGTGGAACGCGGCGCAAAAGGCATCGCCACCCGTCTTGAAAACGTGGCCGTCGTGATCGTCGATGCAGTGGCGCAAGAGCGCGTCATGCCGCGCAAGCGCTGCCCGCATCGCCGTGGCGTGCGCTTCCCACAGCTTCGTGCTGCCTTCGACGTCGGTGAAGAGCAGGGAGACGGTGCCGGTGGGCAGGTCGGGCATCGTGGGGTGTGGGCGGGCGGGTGGGGCAAGCTCCGTGAATGATACCCGGGCTGGAGCACGACCCGGGCGCAGCGCCGGTCAGCCGCGCGTATCCGACCTCCTGGCGGAGGCGGTGAGATTCGAACTCACGGAAGGGTTACCCCTTCGCGGGTTTTCAAGACCCGTGCCTTAAACCGCTCGGCCACGCCTCCGGAATGCTGCGGCGCGGGGGACTTGATTCCTAGCCGCGCGGCGGCATCTTAGCAGTTGGACAAGACCCTTGCCTGGACAGGGGTTTGCGGGATTGAAACCCTTGGCCATTCTGCTAGTCTTAGGCATTGACGGCCCGGTCGGGGCCACCTCTGGAGGCACCATGGAACGCAAATTCGAGCCGGTGATGGCGAGTGGTCGGCAGACTCCCGCCGCAGGCTTTCCGGACAGGACCATCGGCGGCGGCGCGTCTGCGCCAGCGGTCGACACCAACACGGTCCTGCGCAACACGTACTGGTTGCTCGCGCTGTCGATGCTGCCGACGATTGCCGGTGCGTTTGCCGGCATGCAGTTCAATTTCATCGGGCTGTTCAAGGCCGCGCCAATCATGACGCCGCTCCTGATGTTCGCGGCCATGCTGGGATCGCTTTTCGTCGTCACGCGACTGCGCAACAGCGCGTGGGGTGTGGTTGCGCTCTTCGGTTTCACGTTTGTGGCCGGCCTGATGCTGACGCCGATCCTGACCGTAGCGGGCGGGCTGCGCAACGGCGGACAGCTGGTGGGCCTTGCGGGCGGCATGACGGCGGCGATCTTCTTCGCGATGGCAGCCATTGCCACCGTCACCAAGAAGGATTTCTCCTTCATGGGCAAGTTCCTGTTCATCGGGGTGATCCTGCTGATCGTGGCGTCGATCGCCAACCTGTTCTTCCAGGTGCCGGCGCTGTCGGTGGCGCTGTCGGGCATCGCCGTGCTGATCTTCTCGGCCTACATCCTGTATGACATAAGCAACATTGTCCGGGGCGGCGAGACGAATTACATCATGGCCACAATGGGACTCTTCCTCAACGTGTACAATATTTTCGTCAGCTTGCTTAATATCTTGATGTTCTTCACTGGGCAGCGTGACTGATTCAGAACCAACAGCATTAACGGGGCGCCTGCAAGGGCGCCCCTTTTTTTTGGTGCGGGCGGTGGCGAACAGGGTCGCTCGCGTGGGAGTTGTGTGTGGGACCGGCGTCCGTCTTCGTCGTGGTGTAGGCGCTGCGTTGTCTGTTTGTCGGGGGACGGGGCGGGGCGAGCCGCCTGGCGCGGGCTTCGTCGCCGCAAGCGTGTGTTCAGGCGCGGGTAGAAAAAAAAGGAGAGGGACAAACCACGACCATCCGCTTTTTTGCCGCCCGCGCCCGGTTGTCGCGGCTCCAAGGCGCCCGCGCCAGGCG
>JANNKR010000173.1:0-19236 GCA_031396395.1 Betaproteobacteria bacterium | reverse complement strand
CGGCCTACAGGCACTGGGCGTGTCGACGGTCGGGTTGATCCCACAGGGATTTCCATCGCTCACGCTGCCGAGCCTTGATCTGGCCATGCAACTGGTGCCGGGGGCCCTTGGCATCGCATTGATGAGCTTCACCGAAACGATCGCCGCGGGGCGTGCGTTCGCCCGTCCCGGTGATCCTCCCATCAACGCGAATCGCGAACTGGTCGCCACGGGGATCGCCAACCTGGGCGGCGCGCTGTTCGGCGCGATGCCGGCCGGCGGCGGCACCTCGCAGACCGCGGTTGTGCGCAGCGCGGGAGGACGGTCGCAGAAAGCGTCGCTGGTGACCGCGGGCGCCGCCGTGGCAACGATGCTGCTGCTGGCGCCGATCCTGGGTCTCCTGCCCAACGCCGCGCTGGCCGCGATCGTGATCGTCTATTCGGTCGGCCTGATCCAGCCGCTGGAATTCCGGGCCATCCGCAAGGTACGCAGGATGGAATTCCGCTGGGCGATCATCGCCGCGCTCGGCGTGCTGGTGTTCGGCACGCTGCAGGGCATCGTCGTGGCGATCATCGTGTCGCTGATCGGGTTGGCCAGCCAGACGGCCCAGCCGCGCGTGTCCATCATCGGCCGCAAGCGCGGCGCCGACGTGTTGCGGCCGCTGACCCCCGAGCACCCCGACGACGAGACCTTCGATGGCCTGCTGATCGTGCGGCCGGAGGGGCGCCTCTTCTTCGTCAATGCCCAGTATGTGGCCGAGCAGATCGACGCACTGATCACGCAGCATCAGCCACGCGTGCTTGCGCTGGACATGAGCCGCGTGCCGGATATCGAGTACTCGGCACTGCAGGTCGTGATGGAGGGCGAACAGCGCATGACTGAACGTGGGGTCGTGGTGTGGCTGGCGGGACTGAACCCGGGGGTACTCGACGTCGTGCGGCACGCCGGCCTCGACCAGCGGCTGGGCCCCGAACGGATGTTGTTCAACGCCCGTGCGGTGATCGAGCGCTACCAGGCGCTGCAGGCGGCGGGTGGGGCACCGCGCGTGCCGTAATATAATCCGGGCCGCATCGCCTGTTGCTGCGCCGCCCCCGGCGCGACACCTGCAACTCCATCGAGGCATCAATGTCTGCAGTTCGATTCGATCGCATCACGTTCGCCGCGCTCGCGATGTTGCTGGTCGCCGCGCTGCCGGCCGCAAGCGACGCCACGACGGTCAGGCTGATGACTTCCGCCGGCGCCATCGATGTCAAACTCCATGACGACGCCGCGCCCAGGACGGTGGCCAATTTTCTGGCCTATGTGCGGGGCGGCGCCTATCGCAATTCCTTCGTTCATCGCAGCGTGCCGGGCTTTGTCATCCAGGGCGGCGGGTACATCTGGGACGATGTGACGAACAAGGTGGTCGACGTCCCGGCCAGGCCACCCGTGGTCAACGAATTCAGTGCCAGCCGCTCGAACCGGCGCGGCACCATTGCCATGGCCAAGCTGGGTGGTGACCCCAATAGCGCGACCTCGCAATGGTTCATCAACCTCGCCGACAATAGTGCGAACCTCGACACCCAGAACGGCGGCTTTACCGTGTTCGGCGAGGTAAGCGCCGCCAGCATGGCGGTCGTGGATGCCATCGCCGCCCTGCAGCGGGTGAACGCCGGTTCACCGTTCGACGCGCTGCCAATCGTCGGCACCATCATCGGTGGCTTTGTCACGAAGCCGAATCTGGTGATTGTCAGCGCGGCAACGGCCGTGTCCACCGACTTTCAGGGCCTGTGGTGGAACGCCAGTGAGTCGGGCTGGGGCATGAGCCTTACCCAGCACGGCGATCTCCTGTTTGTTGCGATCTACACCTACGACGCCGCGGGCCTGCCGATCTGGTATGTGATCACCAACTGCCCGTTGACCGCCACGGGATGTACCGGGGATATCTTCCGGGTGAATGGCGGCACGGCCCCGACGGTGCCGTGGACCGGCGCGAGCCGGGCCCTGACGCAGGTAGGCACGGGCACGCTGGCGTTGGCCGATGCGAATGCGGGCACGTTCAGTTTCACCATCGATGGTGTGGCCGGAGCCAAGGCGATCACGCGGCAGATCTTTGCCACGGGGACCACCGCGCCGAGCGTCGACTACACCGACCTCTGGTGGAACAGGAACGAATCCGGCTGGGGTGTTTCGCTCACGCAGCAATACGGCACGATCTTCGCGGCCTGGTATGCGTACGACGATGCCGGCGCGCCCGTCTGGTATGTCGCCTCCAATTGCCCCGTCAGTGGCGCAGGCTGCGCGGGCGTGCTGTATCGGGTCACCGGCGGTGCGCCTTTGACCGCGCCGTGGAAGGCCATCACTCCGCCGATTGCAGTGGGCAACGTTGCATTTGTGTTCTCCGACATCGCCAATGGCACGATGAGCTACACGATCAACGGCGTTCAATCCAGCCGCGTGATCACGCGCCAGGTTTATTGACCGGCACCCACGGCACGAAATGGCCCGGGCGGCAGGTCCAGCTGGTCCGCGACAAATGCCAGGATGTCGGCGCGCTCGATGATCTGTCGATCAGTCGGACGGTAGCTGTGGCTGCCTTGCGTCTCGACGCGGAGCAGGACTGGCCGGTCGCAGCCCTGCACATCCTGCAGCGCCGCAGCGAACTTGTACGAGTGGCTGGGCACCACACGATCGTCGTAATCGGCCGTCACCACCAGCGTTGCCGGGTAGCATGTCCCGGGCGCCACGTTGTGCAGCGGCGAATACCGGATCAGGTATTCGAACTGATCCGGTTTACGCGCCGACCCGTACTCCACCGCCCACGCCGCGCCGCCGGTGAAATGGTCAAAGCGGAGCATGTCCAGCACGCCGACCGTCGGCAGCGCCACGGCGAAGAGTTCGGGCCGTTGCGTCATCACCGCGCCGACCAGCAGGCCGCCGTTCGAGCGGCCTTCGATCACCAGCCTCGACGGCGAGGTGTACTGCGCGTCGATCAAGTGCTCCGCGGCGGCGATGAAGTCGTCGAACACGTTCTGCTTCTGCTCGAGCATGCCCGTGCGATGCCATGCCTCGCCGTATTCGGCACCACCGCGCAGTGACGCCCGCACGAAGACCCCGCCCATTTCAAGCCACGCCGGCAGATCGTTGCGGTAGGTGGGCGTCACGCTGATCGAGAAACCGCCGTAGCCGTAAAGCCAGGTCGGGTGGGAACCGTCGCGCACGAGGTCCTTCCGGGCCGTGATGAACATCGGCACTTTGGTGCCGTCCCTGGACGCGTAGAACACGCGGCGCGTTTCGTACGCGGTCGGGTCGAACACGGGCTGCGCGGTGTCGAATGCAACGGCATCGCCGGCGGTGATGTCGTAGCGGAAGACGGCGGGCGGCAGCAACGTCGACGTCACGACGTAGAACAGTTCATCGCCGCGTTCGCGGCCACTCATGCCGGCGACGGTGGCGAACTCGGGCAGCGCCAGCGAACCCTGCATGGCGCCAGTGAGCGAGAAGATCCGTACCTCACTCGCCACATCCACCAGGTACTGACAGAACAATTGGCTGCCCGCGATCGTCGCACTCTCCAATACATGGCTGTCCTCGGGCACGACGACCTGCCATCCCGCGCGGCCGGTGGCGCGCCGCGTGTCGATCGCGATGATGCAGCGGTTGGGCGCGTTGAGGTCGGTGCGGGCAAGGAACACGGGGCCTTCATTGCCGAGGATGGCCAGTTCCGCGATATCCTCGTCCACGATGGCGACGACCGGGGCGCCGACGTTGGGGTGCATCGGGTCGCCGAGGTCGGCCAGCAGAAAGCGGTTCTTCTGGTCGGTGCCGTGGTGGAGCGTGATGACGAGGTAGCGGCCATCCTCCGTCACGCCGGCACCGACGAAGTAGTGCGGCAACTCCTGACGCCAGTAGATGAGACGATCCTGGTCCTGCTGGGTGCCGATGCGATGGTAGTGGACCTGATGATTGCGCAGTTCGGCCTCGAGCGCGCGGCCGGCAGGGGGTTCCGGAAAGCGCGCGTAGAAGAAGCCCAGGCCGTCCTTCGTCCACGATATGCCCGAAAAGCGGAACCAGCGTACGACATCGGCCAGATCCTTGCCGGTGGCGATTTCGCGCACGCGAACTTCGGCCCAGTCGGCGCCGCCCTGGGACAGCGCGTACGCAAGGTACCGTCCATCCGGCGACGGAGACCACGCGGCAAGCGAGACGCTGCCGTCCACCGACAGCGCGTTGGGGTCGAGCAGGAGCTCGGGTTCTGCGGACAGCGAGAATTGCCGGTATAGCGGCGCCTGCTTCTGGAGACCGGTGTTGCGACGGAAGAAGAGTTGCCCCGCTTCGCGCAGGGGCAGGTCGGTGCGCGGGAAATCCCAAAGCTGGGTCAAGCGCGCGAGCAGCGCGGCACGATGCGGCAGTCGCTCGAGCAACTGCAGTGAGACGCCGTTCTGCGCGCCGATCCAGGCTTTGGTGGCGTCCGACCCCAGGTCTTCAAGCCACCGATACGGGTCCGCGACCTTGTGCCCGTGGTAGTCGTCGACGGCGTTGCCCTTGGGTGACGGCGGATAGTTGGGTGATCGCACGGTCATTGTCGCGGCTCGGGTCCAGTCAAACGAACAACGCGGCAGCCTAGCACGGGGTTGCGCAACCACCTGCCGATCCGCACACTGTCGATACGAATTTCCACGGATCATCCTTGTCCACGCAGTCACGCGTTGCGCGCCTCGGCCACCCATGACCACGATCGTCCCCGTCGTTCCTTCCGTCTCGCTGCCCACCGGTACCGTCACGCTGCTCTTCACCGACATCGAGGGCAGCACGCGCTTGTGGGAAACGCAGGACCGCGCGATGAGCGTGGCGCTGGCGCGGCACGACCAACTGCTGCGCCATGCCATCCTCGCGCGCGGCGGGCACGTGTTCAAGACCGTCGGCGATGCGTTCTGCGCGGTGTTCCACACGGCAGCGGACGGCGTGGCGGCGGCGCTCGACGCGCAGCGCGCCCTTCACGCCGAGCGCTGGCCGGAGCCGGTACAGCTGCGCGTGCGGATGGCGCTGCACATCGGCGCCGTCGAGGTGCGCGACGGCGACTATTTCGGCGCGCCGCTCAATCGCGTTGCGCGCCTGCTGGCGGCGGGACACGGCGGCCAGACGCTGCTGTCCGCATCGATGCACGACCTGTGCCGCGACCACCTGCCGCCGCAGGTGAGCGCCAAGCCGCTGGGCGAGCATGGCTTGAAGGACATCGCCCGCCGTGAGGCCGTGTTCCAGCTGTGCCATCCCGAACTGCCGCAGACCTTCCCGCCGCTCAGGTCGATGAGTGCGCCGATGGACAAAGATGCGCCGTCGATCGCGGTGCTGCCCTTCGTCAACATGAGCCGGGACGAGGACAACGAGTACTTCGCGGACGGCCTCACGGAAGAGCTTCTCAACGTCCTGGCGAAAATGCGCGGGCTGCGCGTGGTCTCGCGCACGTCGGCATTCTTCTTCAAAGGCAAGGACATCGATATCCCGACGGTGGCGCAGAAGCTCAACGTGGCGACCATCCTTGAAGGCAGCGTGCGCAAGTCCGGCAAACGCGTGCGCATCACCGCGCAGCTGATCCAGGTGGCGAACGATTCGCACCTGTGGTCGCAGACGTATGACCGCGAGCTCGACGACATCTTCGCGGTGCAGGACGACATCGCGCAATCGGTGGTGAGGGAATTGCGCCATGCGCTACTGGGGGAAGACACCGGACCCGCGGCCAGTGCGCAAGCCAGGGCGGAGGTGCAGGCTGCAGTGACCAGCCGTACCGACAACCCGGAGGCCTATCGTCTTTATCTCAAGGGCCGCAGTTTCCTGGTGGGCAACCAGCAGGAGATGGACAAGAGCGTCGACTACTTCCAGCAGGCCGTGGCCCGCGCGCCCGACTACGCGATGGCCTACGCCGGGTTGGCCCAGGCCTACACCACGCAGGCCTACCTGCGCGCCGTCGACCGCACCGCGTTTGTGGAAAAGGCACGGGCCGCTGTGGACCGGGCACTGGAACTCGATCCGGATCTTGCCGAGGCGCACGCGGCGCTTGGCAGCGTCCGCTGTTTCTTCGAGTGGGACTGGGCGGGGGCTGATGCCGCCCTTAGGCGCGCGCTCGACCTGAACCCGGGCAGCCAGGCGGTCAACGAGAGTTATGGGAACTTCCTTGCCATCATGGGCCGCGTTGACGAGGGGCTCACCCTGTTACGCGAAGCTGCGCGGCTGGACCCCCTTTCCGTGGGCCCCGTGCACGACCTGGGGATCATCGCCATGGTCCGGGGCGATTACGAGGAAGCGGCTGCCAGTTTCCGTCGTGCGATCGATATCGATCCCAATTGGACGTGGGGCTATATCAAGCTCGCGCGCACGCTCGCCATGCAGAAAAAATGCGATGAAGCCTTCGCCCAGGCCGAGATAGCCGAGCGAAGAATCGCGGGCGGCGTTGCGCCACTTAGCTGGTCGTGGCTGGGCGTCACCTACGCAACGTGCGGAGACGCCGCGCGCGCGCGCAGCAAGCTCGAACAACTCCATGCACTGGAAAAGAAGCAGTACGTCGACCCGGTGACATTCGCGGAGATCCATGGCGCCCTCGGCGAAATGGACGAGGCGCTGGACTGCTACGAGAGGGCCTTTGCGAACCGCACGCCGAACATGGCACACGCGGCCATCATGCCCGGATTGTGCCCCGAGCTGATGGGCAACGCGCGCTATCAGGCGATCATCGATCGCATGAAATTTCCGCAATCTGGTATGTAGCTGCGGTCCCGGATTCAGCGTTCGATGCCTGCCCGACGCTGGACCCGGACCTCATTTGGGGCAAGTGTCGATTCCACGTCCGGGCATTATTCATCATCAGTCCTTCCTTCGGCTTGACTCAATCGACGCTGCCAGATTGGAGGATACAGGCACAGGCGTCGCTCAGCCCACTGTCGCGCCAGATGCGACCGGCATCCGCAGTACGATCTTGCCTACATGCGCGCCGGATTCCATACGCGCCTTGGCCTCCGCCAGTTGCGCCAGGTCCATCACCCGGTCGATCCAGGGCTGGATGCGTCCGGTCGCGAAATGAGGCATGACGTCGGCAACGAAACGCGGAACGGCTGCCGATCGTTGTTCCTTGGTGCGCAGCCTGTTGGACACGCCGAACATGGTCAGGCGTTTGGCGTGCATCGCTTCGAGGTCGATGTCGGCATGCGTCACGCCGTCCACGTAGCCCACCGTGGCGAGGCGGCCCTCGAACGCCATGGCGCGCACGTTTTCTGCGAATACGGTGCCTCCCACCGTGTTGACGATCAGGTCCGCGCCGTGCTGGCTTGTGGCGTCCATGACCGCTTGCGCGAAGTCCGGCTTGCGCGTGCACAGGGCGACGTCGAGGCCTAGAGATTCGAGCACTGCCAGCTTGTCGGCGGAGCCGGAGGTGCCGATGACCCGCGCTCCCAGCACCTTGCCCAGCTGGAGCGAGGCCACGCCCACGCCGGACGACACGCCATTGATCAATAGCCATTCGCCGGACTTCAGGTGCCCCTGCAACACCAGCATGTCGAACGCAACCAGAAACGTCAGCGGAACGCTCGCGGCTTGTTCCCACGAGAGGTTGGCCGGCATTGCCATGGCCTCAGCGGCCTCCATCAGCGCATATTCCGAAAAGGCGCCCGCGGCGCGGCCCATCACCCGATCTCCCGGTCGAAAGCCGGTGACCTCGGCACCAACGGCGACGACCTCGCCTGCACCTTCCCCGCCGATCGCCTTCCAGGTCCCGGGCTTGCCATGCAGTACATGGCCCGGCAGGAATTCACCGCGATTCAGCGCCGCAGCATGTACGCGCACCAGCAACTGCCGCGCGCCCGCCGCCGGCACCGGACTCTCGCGCAGCTCCAGCACGGTGCCCACATCGGTCGTTTGCATCCAGTAGGACTGCATGGCGGTTACCGGTGACGGCCGCGCTGCATCAAGGGCGGCAGAGCGCGGTCAGCGTGCGGATGTCAGGCAACGACGCAAGCGTGCGCCAGTGCCCGGTGATCTCCCGCGACCTGGCTGCACCCAGGACAGGCGACACCAGCGCGCCGAACTTCGCTTCGATCTGCGCGTCCGACAACGGGTTGTGCAGCGAGCCGATCGCATGGTCCACGCGAACCTCGACACTTCGTCCGTCACGCAGCCGCGCGGTGACGATGGCGGCTTCCTCGGGGATCGAGTCGTCGACCGTGGCCTGCACCTTGTCGCGCAGCGACACCACCTGCAGATCGTTGACCATCGCATCCGAAAACTCGTCCTCGCCGGCCCGGCCGTGGAGGAGGCCCACCGCGCAGCCGTGATAGACGCTGAATTTGCCCTGCAGGCCATCTTTCGGTTCCTTCTTGCCCGTGAGCTCCAGCACCAGCGAGTGCACCCGCAACTCGATCTTCTCCACCTGGTCCGGCGTGATGCCTTGTCCACGCAGCTGCACGCAGGCGTCGATGCTGGGGTGGATCACGATGCCGCATGCAAACGGCTTGTAGGTGTTGAACGAAATCTCGAAGCGCTCGCCGAGTTCGTCGGTGGCTTCATGCCATGCGCGCTTGTCCGACACCACCTGTACGAAGCCGCGTGGCGCTTCCAGTGCGCGAGAACTTGCCGTGAAGCCGCTGCTTGCCAAAAGCGCCGACATCAGTCCCGCGCGCGCCGCGCCTCCGGGATGGAAGGGCTTGGTCATGGTGCCGAACTGCTCGCGAAAGCCCACGGGCTGCGAGGCGGCAATGCCGATCGCCATCCGGGTCTGCTGCGCGTCCAGCCGCAACAGGCGTGCACAGCCGGCTGCCGCGCCGAGCATGCCGGTGGATCCGGTGATGTGCCAGCCGCGATCGTAATGGTCGGGATACATCACGTTGCCGATGCGGCACGACACGTCGATGCCGAGCACCAGCGCATCGATCACGTCGCGTCCGCCATTGCCGTTGCGCTCGGCCAGCGCCAGCACCGCCGAGGCGACGGGGCCGGCCGGATGGATGATGGTCTTGAGATGCGTGTCGTCGAAGTCGAAGGTGTGCGACGTGATGCCGTTGACCAGCGCAGCGCTGGCCATGTCGACCTTCTCGCTGCGCCCGAGCACGGTCGCCTGCGGCGCGGGCTCCAGCATCTGCACGGCAGACAACGCGGCGTCTGCCGCATCGTGGTGCGCTGCGCCGATGGCGCAACCGACCCAATTGTAGAAAGTGCGATGCGCCTCGTGCTCGACGCTCGCAGGGAACTGGCCCGACGGGTGGCCGGCGACGAATTCGGCGAGGACTCGGGTGATCGGCGGCGCGTTGGTATCTGCTGCTACCGTAGTGTTGTGGGCCATGTCAGGTCAGTTCCGTAGTGCTGCCCCAAGGGGCGCACGCGCCACCCATGGGTGGCTGCGAGCAAAGCGAGCGTGGGGATTTCATCGCGGTCCGTCAGTCCGTCAGTTCGATGTTGCGTTCCTTGGCGACCTTCGTCCACTTGGCGATGTCGTCGCGCATGTACTTGCCGAATTGCTCGGGCGTCATCGGCATCGGTTCCAGCGCTTCGCCGGCCAGGCGCTCGCGCAGCGCTGGGTCGGCAAGCGCATCGTTGATGGACTTGTTGAGGGTCGCGACGATCGCAGGCGGCACATTGGCCGGACCGACGATGCCGTACCACTGCACGCCGTCGAAGCCCTTGTAGCCCAGCTCCTCGAATGTCGGCACGTCGGGCAGCAGCGGATGCCGCTTGACGCCGGTCACGGCGAGCGGACGCATCTTGCCCGCCTTGATCTGCGGCAGTCCGGCGGCGAGGCCGGGGAACAGCGCCTGCGTCTGGCCGCCGAGGATGTCGGTGATCGCAGGGCCGATGCCGCGATACGCAACGTGCTGGATGTCGAGGTCGGTGGCGACCTTCAACTGCTCCATCGCCAGGTGCGTGAGCGTGCCCGGACCCGCCGAACCGTACGAGAGCTTGCCCTTGTTCGCCTTGACGTACGCGACGAATTCCGCCAGCGACTTCACCGGCAGCGACGGCGGAACCACCAGCACGTTGGGCGTGCCGCCGACCATCGCGATCGGCGTGAAATCCTTCACCGCGTCGTAGGGCAGCTTGCGCACCGCCGGGTTGGTGCCATGCGTGCCGACGTAGCCGACCATCAGCGTGTAGCCGTCGGGCGCCGCGCGTGCCGTGGCCTGCGAGCCGACAATGCCGCCGCCGCCGCTCTGGTTCTCCACCACCACCGGCTGGCCCAGCGCCTTGCTGACACGTTCGCCGATCGTTCGCGCGACGAGGTCCACGCCGCCGCCAGGCTGCACCGGCGCGATGATCTTGATCGGCTTGGTTGGATAATTGCCCTGCGCGACCGCAGCCGGCGCGAGGACGCATGCGGCGACCGCAAGAGCGAGACACACGAGGCGATGCTGGCTGGGCATGGCTTCTCCTTTGGTCGACGCCGCACGGGTGGCGGCAGTCCGGTTAACTTTCAGAGAGCGCCAGCGTACACTAGATCTTTGTTAACTGTCGACAGGAGCAAACCGGATGAACCAGGACGTCCTTCCCGCCGATGCGACGCTCGACTTCGTCCGGCAGCACTCGCTCACCTCGGCGCTCAAGACCGAGCTCGAGCGGCTGATCTTCGACGGGAGCATCAAGGCCGGCGAGCGCATCAACGAAAGCACGCTCGCCGCGCAATTCAAGACCAGCCGCGGTCCGCTGCGCGAGGCGCTGCAGGCGCTGGGCGAGCAGGGTCTCATCTCCTTCGCGCGCAACCGCGGCGCATTCGTGCGACGGATCGAGCTCAACGAAGCGGAAGAACTCTACGACCTGCGCGCGGCGCTGGACGACGAAGTGGCCCGCAAGCTGGCGGGCCGGCTGACCGATGAACAGGCCACGTACCTCGATGCACTGCTGCGGGAAATGGACGGCGACGTCAAGGCGAACGACATCGCGCGGTACTACGTGAACAACCTCAAGTTCCATGACGTTCTGGTGCAATACGCCGGCAACCGGCGCCTCGCCGATATCTATCGACGCGTGATCAAGGAACTGCACCTGTTCCGGCTGCAGGGACTCTATGCCGGCGGTGCCGCCGTCTCCAACGTCGAGCACCGGCACATCCTGAAGGCGATCAAGGCCGGCGATGCGGACGGCGCCGGACAGGCGATGCGCAGCCACATCGAAGCGGCGCGCGTACGCATGCGCAAGGCGGTCAAGGCGGCAAGGGTGCCCGGGTAGCCATCACGCACCCGAAAGGACCGCCGCAGTTGCTGACACTGGTAGGCTCGGTCGGCGAGGACCGCAGGATCGCTGCGTGGCGTACGCAGATGTGGCTCCCGCCGCCGCCTTCTCATGTGCCTTCGGTTCGTTCGGGCATGTGAAAATTGCCCCGGGATCCGACGGGTGTGGATAGGACAATGGGCCGGATGCGGTTCACGAATGTCTCCGAGGTGCATTGGCACGGTCGCGGTGCCATCCTGCCCTGCGCCGGCAGCATTTGCCCACGCAGCGACGGCGAAGCACGCAAACGTCGTACGGGTTACGGCGCCAACGCATGAGTCCTGAACATAGACGCCTGACCTATGCGCTGCTGCTGTCGCTGCTGCTGCACGCGTTGCTGCTGGGCCTGTCCGTCGGTGGCGAGGGCGCCTGGATTCCGCGCTTCGGCTTCCCGTGGCTTGATCGACGCATCAAGGTACCCGATCTGCGCGTCCTGATCGTCCCGGAGCAGGTCATCGCCGCAGCGCCGGCGCCCACGCAGGTTGCGCCGCCACCGCGGCCGGCGAGGGTCGAGCGGCTCGTTGCCGTTGAACCCGCGCTGGCGCCGTCCGCGTCACGTGCGCCCGCGCCGCAGCGGACTGCCGCAGCGATCGTGCCGGAGGCTATGCCAAGTGCCGCGGCCCGTTCCACGGCAGACGCCGCGACCGGGGTGGCCGCGGCGCCAATGCCGTTGCGCGCCGATCCACCGGATGACACGGGCGCCCCACCGACCCCCGCGCCGGCCGTGATGGCAGTGCCGCGGACCGACGAGGGCACATGGGTCATGCCCATCACGCCGGCAATGCCAACGCCCGTCATCGCGACAGAACCAAGTGCGGCGAGCCCGGATATCGCGATGCCGACGCGTCGAGATGCTGGCGATGCAGAGCGGGCACGAATCGACCAGGACGCGCGGGAGCGAGCCGTTGAACTGTCCAGGCTCGAATCGTCGAAGCAGGAGAGGCAACGGCAGGTGGAGCAGGCGGAGGCCGCGCGGCAGGATGCTGCTCGTCAGGAAGCCTCACGCGCCGAAAACGTGCGGCTGGAGGTTGAACGCCAGGAGACCGCACGGCAAGCGGCCGCGCGACAACTGGCGGCACAGCAGGAGGCCGCACGACTGGAGGCCGAGAGGCAGGGCACAGACCTGCAGGAGGTGGCGCGAAACGCGGCGAAACGGCAAGAGGCCGCACGGGTCGAAGCCGCACGGGTCGAAGCCGCACGGGTCGAAGCTGCACGGGTCGAAACTGCACGGGTCGAAGCTGCACGGGTCGAAGCTGCACGGGTCGACGCCGCGCGGGTCGACGCCGCGCAGGAAGCGGCTGCAAGACGCGAGGCAGCACTTCGGGCGATTGGACGACAACTGGACGAGGAAGCTGCCCGGCGTGACGCGGCAACGGCGGCGGCGCGCCAGTTGCCCTTGTCGAGCGGCATACGTCGATACAGGCTTCTTGGTCGCACGGACCCCAACGCGGAACTCATCCTGTACGCGGAAGCCTTTGGCCGGAAGATCCACGCGAACATGACGTTCGACATGGTCCGCGAGGCGGTGAAATTGCCACACGCCGATCCCATGGTAACGGTGGCCCTTCGTAGCGACGGCTCGGTGGAGTCGGTGACCTTCGTGCAATCCAGCGGCGTGGCGGCCATCGACGACGCGATACGTCGCGTCGTGCACAGCCAGGCGCCCTACCAGGTGTTCCCGCCGGGCCTGGCCCGGGAGTTCGATGTGGTCGAGATCCGCCGAACCTGGTACTTCGACGTGGCGATCCGGCTGTATTGATGGAACAGCGACAGGCGTCGGGCGATTCTCGACGCACCGCTTTGCGGAAGATCAATGCACGCGCGGTGGGCCACATGTAGAGTTTGATTGCTTGATCCAGTCGCAGGGGTGTGCAATGCTCTCTCGTACGCTGTTTCTCGTCGCGCTTCTTGTCGCCACGATGCCGGGCGCGCAGGCGACCGGCGATGCCGCTGTATGTGTCGCAGACGATGCGTCGGTCACGTCCAGCGCCCGTTCCGCTGACGACGATCTCTTCACCCGGCCGGAATCGAGCGTTCCCGCCGCGAAGCGCACGACACGCGGGCTCTACGTCACCGCCACGGACGCGCATGCCATGGTCAGTGCAACGCCGGACAAGGTGCTGTTCATCGATGTACGCACGCGCGGCGAGCTGCAGTTCATCGGCATGCCGACGCTGGTGGATGCACACGTGCCCTTCCTGATCGAAACGTCGCCGCCTTTGTGGGACGACGCGAGCGCGACGCTCAAGCTGGCCGCGAACCCGACGTTCGTCGAGGACGTCGACAGGCGCCTCGCTCAAAAGGGCGTCACGCGCGATGACCCGGTGGTCGTGATCTGCCAGGGCGGCCAGCGTGCCGCGCGTGCGGCCAACGCGCTGACCCAGGCCGGTTACAAGAAGGTCTATACGACGATCGACGGCTTCGAAGGCGATCCGGTCGCGGATGGCCCGCGCAAGGGCGAGCGGCTCGTCAACGGCTGGCGTAATGCCGGCCTGCCGTGGACCGCGAAGCTCGACCGCGCGAAGATGTACGGGCTCGAGTGAAGGCAAGCCTCGTCGCTCCATCGATCCAGCAAGTGATGCACCGCTGACCGACCCCGGCGCCGGGGGCGGTGCGGCCCGTGTCCGCGTCCCGGAGAATTTGACCGGCACCACGCTGCACGGTGGTTGGCCCCAACCTGTTCACCGACATGCACCTTTCGGCAAATGAGTCGATCAATCGCCTACTTAGTGCAACGCAACATTGACAAGAAAAATCGGACCTGCTAAACGCAGCCTCTCGGCCTGTTCAATGTGATGTCTTGTCCAAATGCGCTAACCAATGCGCAGGCAAAAAGGGGGAACTCATGAAACGGCGTGAATGGTGGATGGTGGTGATGCTGTCGGCGGTGATGGTTGCCGTTACGTTCCCTGGCGCCAGCTTCGCGCAGCAGAAGAAACTGGTCCTCTGGACGCACTGGGACCAGAACCCGGAATTCAACAAGTGGTACGCGGAAAAAGGGAAGGAGTTCGCGAAGAAATCCGGCTACGAGGTCGAGGTGGTCACCATCCCGTACCAGGGCTACGACGCCAAGTACCTCGCCGCCTTCATGGCCAAGAACAGCGCGCCCGACATGTTCATGGGCATGACGCACCATTGGTGCGGTCAGTACGATTTCTGCGACAAGATGCCCGCGGACCTCGCCAAGATCTACGACGACAATCTGCCGAAGTACATGAGCGAGGTCGGCAAGTGGAAGGGCGCGCGCTACGGGATCCCCATCGAGCACGGCAACTTCCAGCAGATGTACATCAACGTGGACATGTTCAAGAAGGCGGGACTCGATCCGGACAACCCGCCCAAGACCATGACCGATTTCCTGGCCGCCGTGAAGAAGCTGACGATCGCGGATGCCAAGGGCGGTGATCCAACGCAGGTGGGATTCGCCATCCGCAGCAAGGGTGCCCCGGTGGGGATCACGGACAAGTTCCTTCCCTTCGCGCACGCCTTTGGCGCCCGGATGCTGAGTCCGGACCTGGACCGTGCCACCGGTTATGCCAACAGCCCGCAGATGGTGGCCGCGCTCACCTACTTCGGCGACCTCGTCAACAAGGACAAGGTGGCAAGCCTGGCGTTCGGCAATCCCGAAGACGCCTTCGGGCAAAAGCGCGCCGCCATCATCTTTCGCGAGTCCTGGTTCTTCGGCTGGCTGAAAAAGAATGCGCCCGATGTGAACTTCAAGGTGTATGCGCTGCCCTGTGAGAAGGCATGCCCCGGCGCGGGCGCGCTGTTTCCCTGGACGGACCTGGTTTACAAGAACAGCCCGAACAAGCAGGTGGCGTGGGAGTTCATGCGGTTCATCAGCAATCCAAAGGACGACATGGAGCATCACCAGATTCAGGGGATATTGCCGGTCTGGACCGCGAACCTCGAGAGCCCGTATGTGAAGTCCCGGCCCGACTATCAGTCGACGCGTGACATGCTCGCCCAGCCCGTGCCCCCCACCTACTTCCATCCGAAATCGAACGAGTTGGCGACCGCCTTCGGCGAAGCCGTCGTAGGCGTCCTGTTCGGCAAGGGACAGCCGAAGCAATTGTTGGACGAAGCGGCTGTGAAGATGGATCGCATCCTCAAGGACTAGCCCAACCCATCTGCCCAGGACATCACCGCTGGCAGCCCGATACGGGGGCGCCAGCGGTGCGTGCACGTCAACATCATGCGCCAGTGGTTTCGCATCGCGTTTCCCAGGACCCACCTGGATCGCCGGAAGCGAGCGGGGTTCCTGTTCGTCCTCCCGGCACTGCTCTTCTTCGGCTCCGTTTTCATCCTGCCGCTCGTCCAATCGGTCATCTATTCGTTCTACAAGATCTCCCCTGGGGGTTCGAGGGAGTTCGTGGGCCTGCGCCTTTATGAAAAAGTCCTGACCGACACCACGTTCTGGACGGCGGTCTGGAACACGGTCCAACTGCTGCTGTTTTCCGTGCCCGTCACGGTGGTCCTGGCGCTGGCCGTAGCCCTCGGCCTCAACCGGATCACCAATCTGAGATGGCGCAACCTCTGGTCTTCGATGTATTTCCTGCCGTTCGCCACGTCGCTCGTCGCGGCCGCGCTCATCTGGCAATGGATCTATGACCCGGTCTACGGCTTCCTGAACTACGCGTTGTCGTATGTCGGCATTCCGCCTCAGCGGTGGCTGCAGAGCCTGGACCAAGTGCGCCCGGCCCTCGCCGCCATAGGCGTCTGGGTCCGGATCGGCTTCGACACCATGATTTTCCTCGCGGCGCTGCAATCGATTCCGCAGGAGTACTACGAAGCGGCCAACATGGACGGCGCCAGTGCCGTGCAACGGCTGCGCTACATCACGCTGCCGTTGCTCAACGCGCAGATCATCATGGTCTGCATCCTCGAGCTGATCTTCAATTTCAAGATCTTCGACCAGGTCTACGCCACCACGCAGGGCGGCCCGGCAGGCGCCAGCCAGACGATCATCTCGCTGCTCTACGACACCGCGTTCAAGTACTTCCGTCTCGGCGACGCGTCGGTCATGGCGGTCTTCGTTTTCGTCACGCTGATGGCGGTGACGCTGTTGCAATGGCGGATCTTCCGCAAGCCCGTCGTGTACTGACGGATTGCTGATCAGGACATGAACCCCGTCGCCGCATCGAATGTTCCGCCAACACGGCGGGCGCTCACCCTCAGGCAGGTCTACGTCCGCTGGCTCATCACACTTGCGGTGGCCTGCGGCGCCATCATTGTCTTCTTTCCGTTCTTCTGGATGGCGGTCACGTCGCTCAAGTCGGCCCCGGAGATCCAGCGCGTCCCGCTGCAGATCGCGCCCGACCACTGGTTCAATTTCAGCAACTACGTCGAAGTGTTCAAGCGCGAGCCCTTCCTGCGCTACCTGCTCAACAGTGCGATCGTGGCGTCGATCGCTGCCGTGAGCAGTGTCGTCGTCTCCTCTCTCGCGGGATTTGGATTTGCAAAATATAACTTCCCCGGGCGGGATGTGTTCTTCCTCGCCATCGTGGGCATCCTGATGGTCCCCTTTCAATCGGTCGTGGTACCGCTGTACGTCTGGATGAACGAGCTTGGGCTGCTCGACACCTATATGGGCATCGTCGCCCCGGATCTGGTCAGCGTATTCGGCGTCTTCCTGATGCGGCAGGCGATCGAGATGATCCCCAATGACTACATCGACGCGGCCCGCATCGATGGCGCCAGCGAGCTCAAGATCTTTTTCCTGGTGATACTGCCGTCGGTGAAGCCGGCCATCGCCACCTTGCTGATCATCAAGTTCATGTGGAGCTGGAACGAGTTCTTCTGGCCGATGGTGGTGATCAGCAGTCCCGAGATGAAGGTGGTCACCATGGGCCTGATGAGCTTCACCAACATGTACTTCATCGAGTACAACCTGCTTACCGCCGCCGCGGTACTCAGCATCCTGCCCATCCTGCTGATCTTCGTCACGCTGCAGCGGTGGGTGGTCCAGGCCGTTGTGATGAGCGGTCTCAAGGGCTGATCGACTACTGCGGCCAGGACCATCGGTGCGTGTTGCTTGCAGACCGCGCGCGCACGGACAGCATCGCGAAGTTTGCCGTCTTGCCGCTCCTCAATCCGGACCGGCAGGATCATATCGACGCTGCAGAACTGCGCAATCAATGCCGTCGTGCCGGGTTGCGGAGCGGCACGATCGAGGCTGCCATTACACAGCTCTGCTTGCGTCACCAACTTACGCTCCTCTGCACTTACTATCGCTGAGGTTTCCGTCCACACGGCTTCTTCGACTCGCTGCCGTCGCTCGCCAGGCAGCGTCCCAGGGGCAGAACATAGCCGGCAAGATCATCGGCCGACGCCTTGTAGGCATGGAGGACGCCTGGCAGGAGTTTGTGATCACCGGTCAGGACTGCCGGCAGTCCACCGGTGGTGTTGACGCACCCAGTCACGGCGCCCAGCGGGCACTGGATCGAGCTGGCATAAGGGTCGGCGTCACCGAATCGGAAATAGACGTCGAACTGCACATTGCTGCCGTTCTGGGTCACGCTGTAGTCATTGTCGGTCCCCGCGAGCATGACGTAGCCGCCATCGCCAAGCCGCGGACCGATGGTCAGCCCTTCCCACTTCTCGGGCACCTTGTTGCCGAGGGCGACGAGTGTGTCGGCAGCCAGGTTCATGAAGGCGGTCGTGTTCTTCGTCACCGGGACAAAGGCGGCGCCCGAATCCAGATCGATCTCGCTTACATCGGTCGCGCCTGCAATGTCGATCTTGTAGACACGCTTGTTGACCGGAGTGAACACGGCGCCCACCCCTACACCGCGATTATTGCGCTCCAGGACCAGGAACTCGGTTTCGTTGATGGCTACCAATGCCGAGATGCCGCGGCCCTCATTCGAGCCCTCCATCCGATAGGCGAACTGCGCGACCGCGCGGCCGGTGTTCATATCGAACTGGACGATCCGGTTGATCGTGCCGCTGCCACTCCCTTCGTCGAGCATCGCGCTCTGCAGCATCGCATACGCGTACTGGCCGTCGGGACTGACCGCCAGCCCCTCGAATCCACGATTGGTCCGCTTGCCCGCGGTATTGCCGGTGTCGCTGGCGTAGTTCGGCACGCCGCTCGCAAGATTCCGGGGAGTCACGTTGGTTGGCGTGGCAAAGGCTCGCACCAGCTCGCCGTTGCGGTTGAACTCGTAGAGCGACGGGCCATATTCGTCCGACACCAGGAAGTGACCGTTCTTCGGGCTGACGACAAAGCCTTCGGGGTCGAAGGCGCGACCGAGCACGTTGTTGGGATCGGGAGCCTTGCCGTTCATCGTCCGGCCGGGACCGCCGTTCGTGAACTTGATGGTCTCGACAATCTGGAAGTTGGAAATTGCGCCGGTGATCGGGTCGATGTCGATTGTGAAACGCTGCACTCTCGTGTCATAGGACAGCGTGCCGCCGCCGGGGCCGCGATCCGAAAGCCCCCACCACTCACCCCGAATGGGGTCGTAGTACAAATCGGAGAAGAATCCCGCGCGACCGTCGTTCACCGAGGTTCCGAATTGGTCGCCGGTGTCGCCAGGAATCGCGAGACCGTTCACGAACAGAGGGGCAGCGGCGACGGCGCCGGCGCACAGAAGGCCAACCAGGGCTACAATTTTTGCCTGACGAAACACGGGCGATCCTTTCGAGGAAGTAACAAGATGACGCAGTACCGCTCGAAATTATCGCTACTTGAAGTGTCACCTTGGTTACATGACCGCAGGTGCGGGCGCAAGCCTGCGCCCTGCTCCTTACTTTCCGGGCGTCGCCGTCGGAATATCAAAGGTCGCGTCCAGGCTCACCTTGCGCGTTCCGAGGTCCAGCACCGGCTGCTTGCTCCTGATCCGCGCCGTGAACCGCGGTGACACGCTCGTCACTGACCTGCCCCCTATAGCCGTACCAATAGTCGGTTCGCCGCGCCCTTGTAGGGAATATGGGTCATCTCGACACCGGTCATGCTCTTGAACAACTCGGCTGACAAATGGGATGAGCTGCCGATTCCGCCCGAGGCGTAATTGACCTTGCCGACATTGC
>JANNKR010000169.1:0-2235 GCA_031396395.1 Betaproteobacteria bacterium | reverse complement strand
GTATCCCAGATCGCCACCTTCGGCACGCTTGCCGCCAAGGCCGCGGTGCGCGACGTTGGCCGCGTGCTCGACCTGCCGTACATGTTCGTCGACGGCATCGCCAAGCTCATTCCGTTCCAGCCCGGCAAGCTCGTCACGTTGCGGCGGCGCGAGGGCGACGGCGAGTCCAACGTCATCTACGCACGCGAAGTGGAGCCGCTGCTGAACGAACGCGAAGCCGCGGAGGAGGAAGTGCGGCAGCTGCTGGAACTGGCCGAGCAGCTCGAGGGCCTGCCGCGCAACGTCGGCATGCATGCCGGCGGCGTGCTGATTGCCCCGGGCAAGCTGACCGATTTCTGCCCGTTGTACGTGCAGCCGAATGCCGAGGCCATCCTCTCGCAGTTCGACAAGGACGACGTCGAGGCGGTGGGCCTCGTCAAGTTCGACTTCCTGGGCCTCACGACGCTGACCATCCTCGACTGGACGGTGCGCTACGTGCGCATGCTGGACCCGACGTCGGACGTGGATCTCGACCGGCTGCCGCTGGACGACCAGGCGGCCTTCAACATCTTCCGCAAGCTCAACACCACGGCCGTGTTCCAGTTCGAATCGCGCGGCATGCGCGAGCTTTTGAAGCAGGCCCCGGTTGGGCGCTTCGAGGACATCATCGCCCTGGTGGCGCTGTACCGGCCGGGGCCGATGGAGCTGATACCGGATTACGTCGCGCGGAAGTCGGGCCGCGAGCGCAGTGCCTACCCCGATCCGCGGCTCGAGCCCATCCTGGGGGAAACCTATGGCGTGATGGTGTACCAGGAACACGTCATGAAGATCGCCCAGGAGATCGGCGGCTACACGATGGGCGGCGCCGACCTCCTGCGCAAGGCGATGGGCAAGAAGAAGCCGGAGGAGATGGCGAAGCACCGCACCATCTTCGTCGACGGTGCCACGAAGAATGGCGTGACGCCGGCAAAGGCCACGCTGATGTTCGACCTGATGGAGAAATTTGCAGGCTACGGCTTCAACAAGGCGCACGCCGCGGCCTACGCGCTCGTCGCCTACCAGACCGCCTGGTTCAAGGCGCATCACCCGTCGGCGTTCATGGCCGCCAACCTGTCGCTGGTGATGGACGACACCGACAAGGTCAGGAGCTTCCGCGACGACGCGCACGCGCAGGGACTGCAGGTATTGCCGCCCGACGTCAACGCGTCGAACTACCGCTTCGAACCGGTGGATACGAAGCAGATCCGCTATGGGCTGGGCGGCATCAAGGGCACCGGCGAAGCCGCGATCAACGCCATCGTGGCGGCACGCGCGACCGCGGGCCCCTTCCGTGACCTCTTCGACTTCTGCCGGCGCGTGGACAAGCGCGCGGTCAACCGCCGCGCGGTGGAAGCCCTGGTGCGCGCGGGCGCGTTCGATGCGGTCGAACCACGCCGCGCGGCGCTCCTGGCCTCGGTGGGGATCGCGCTGGAGACGGCCGAGCATGCCGAGGCCAACGCGGCGCAGGTGTCGCTGTTTGGCGATGAAGGATCCGGTCCGGCCATCGGCCTTGCTGCCGCGCGCGAATGGACCGACGCCGAGCGGCTGACGCACGAGAAGAACGCGATCGGCTACTACCTGTCCGGCCATCCGTTCGCCGGCTATGCGGCGGAACTGGCGCCGATCGTCAAGACGACCATCGCCGGCCTGGCGCCCAAACAGGGCACCACGCTGGTGGCGGGGATCGTCACGCAGATGCGCGTGCAGGCCAGCCGGCGCGGGAAGATGGCCTTCGTGACACTCGACGACGGCCACGGCAGCGCCGAGATCATGGTGTACAGCGAAGTCTTCGACGCCGCACGGGCGCTGCTGCGCGAGGACCAGCTGGTCATCGCCGAGGTGAAGGTGTCACCGCGGATGACCGACGATGGCGAGATGCAGGGCCTGCGCATCATCGCCGAAAACATGTTCGATCTGGCCACCGTACGGCGCAAGCATGCGCGCGGGCTGAAGCTTGCGTGCAACGGCAATGCATCCACCGCGAAGCTCGCCGAGATTCTGCAGCCGTTTCGTCCCGGCGCCACGCCCATCACCGTGGCCTATCGCAACGATCGCGTCGCGGGCGAAGTCCTGCTGTCGCCGGAATGGCAGGTCAACCTGGACGACGCGTTGCTCGAGCGCTTGCGCGAGTGGCTGGCGCCGGAGAACGTGCAGGTCCTGTATTGATCGTCGCTCGCGCACCGTAGGCGAGGCTTCAGCCTCGCGTGCACGCGAGGC
>JANNKR010000164.1:0-57380 GCA_031396395.1 Betaproteobacteria bacterium | reverse complement strand
GCCGGTGCGGCGGCAGTAGGCCGCCACATAGTCGGCTTCCGCCGGGATGCCAAGCGCGGGCAGGTCGGCATCCGCCAACCCGCGGAATTGCCCGGAGGTGAGCCGCCACGCCATGACCTGGTAGGCGAGGTCGCACAGCGGGTGACCCAGCGTCGACAACTCCCAGTCGAGCACGGCCAGCACGCGCGGCTGGGTCGGATGAAAAATCACGTTGTCCAGGCGGAAGTCGCCGTGCACGATGCTGGTTTCGTCGCCCGGCGGCACATGCTGCGGCAGCCATTCGATCAGGCGATCCATAGCGGGTATGGGCGCGATGCCCGCCGCCGCATACTGTTTCGACCAGCGCGCAATCTGGCGCTCGACATACTGGCCGTGACGACCGAAATCGTCGAGGCCGGCGCGGGCATAGTCGACGCGGTGCAGCGCCGCAAGCACGCGATTCAGTTCGTCATAGTGCGCCGCGCGCTCAGTACGGGACATGGCCGGCAGCGTAGGGTCCCACAACACGCGGCCCTCGACGTATTCCATCACGAAGAACGGCGTGCCAAGGATCAGGGTGTCCTCACACAGCGCCACCATGCGCGGCACCGGCACATCGGTGGCGGCCAGCGCCGCCATCACGCGATACTCGCGTTCGATCGCATGGGCGGATGGCAGCAGCGCGCCCGAAGGCTTGCGGCGCAGCACGTAGCGTTCATTGCCCGCCGTGACCCGGTAGGTGGGATTCGACTGCCCACCCTGGAATTGACGGATGTCCTGAACCCGTGCGCCGGTGCCCAGCACGCCCTGCAGAAAGGCTTCGAGCCGGCTCGCATCGAGCGAGTGCAGCGGGTCCACCAGCCGCGCGCCGGGATTGGCAGCCGTCGCCGCGTCAGACAATCGTGCATCCTCCGTCGACGACCAGTGCCTGTCCGGTGACATGGCGCGACGCCTCCGACGCGAGATACACGACGGCGCCCTGCAGGTCGTCGTCATTGCCCAGGCGCCCGAGGGGCGTCAGGTCGATCACCGCGCGGTCGATGCGTTCTAGGGTGGCGCGGGTCATCTTCGACGGGAAGAAGCCGGGGCAAATGGCATTGACGTTGATGTTGTGGCGTCCCCATTCCGCCGCCAGTGCGCGCGTGAAATTGATCAACGCGCCTTTGCTCGTATTGTAGGCGATGGTCTGCATCTGCCAGGCGGGCGGATTGCCGAACAGCCCGGCAATCGACGCGATATTGATGATCTTGCCGGTACGGCGCGGGATCATCGTGCGCTTGCCCACTTCGCGCGAGAGTGCAAACTGCGCGTCGATGTTGAGCGCCATCACCTTGCGCCAGCCGTCATCGGGATAGTCCTCGGCCGGTGCCGCCCAATTGGCGCCGGCATTGTTGACGAGGATGTCGATGTGTCCCCACGGCGTGAGTACGCCATCCACCACGCGGGCAATGTTGGCGGGAACGGCAAGATCGCCGCTGATGGCAAGGCACTCGACGCCTTGACTGGTCAGGCGTGCGCGCGCGGTTTCCAGTTCGTCCGCCTTGCGCGCCACCAGCGCCACCCGCGCGCCCATTTCGCCCAGGGCAGCCGCCATGGTCAGGCCAAGTCCGCGCGAGCCGCCGGTGACCAGGGCCACCTTGCCGTACAGGTCGAAGAGTTGCTTGACGCTCATGCCTGGTGCTCCTTTCAATGGGCGCCCGGAATCGGGGTCGCCCAACCGGTCCCACGCCGCCGGGGCCCTTGCCAACGCTTGCCCACAGCGTCTAGCATAACCGCTTGTTTCATCCAACCAAGGACATCCCGCCATGGCAACGGCCACTGATTCAAGCATGGAACGCAGGGCTGGTATCTGGGTCACCGTCTGGGGGGTGCTGCTGATTGTCGTCGGCATCATCGCGATCATGCAGCCGGCGGTCGCGGCGCTGAGTTTTTCATTGGTTCTGGCCTGGATCTTCGTGTTTGCCGGCGTCGTCGAAGGCATCTACGCATTCCAGCAGCGCGGGCAGTCGGGGTTCCTGTGGAAGC
Organism: Betaproteobacteria bacterium; assembly: GCA_031396395.1. Classification (GTDB taxonomy): domain Bacteria; phylum Pseudomonadota; class Gammaproteobacteria; order Burkholderiales; family Casimicrobiaceae; genus VBCG01. The sequence continues at coordinate 55,376 of JANNKR010000164.1, read as the reverse complement.
TGCTCGCCGCGGTCGCCACGTTTGCCTTGGGCGTCATCATGCTGGCCAATCCGATTGCGAGTATCGCCACGCTTGCGCTGGTGATCGGCGCGTTCATCTTCGCCAGCGGCATTTCCAGCGTGATGCTGGGCTGGAGCCTTCGGGGCCAGGCCGGTAGCGCATGGGTCCTGTTCGACGGGGCGCTGTCGATCCTGATCGCCGTGCTGATTGCGTGGGGCTGGCCGCAAAGTTCCATTGCCTTCATCGGCATCCTGGTCGGCATCTGCCTCATTTCGGGCGGCATGTGGCGAATCATGCTTGGCCGGGCGCTGCGCACGGACGCCGCGATCCGCTAGTTCCGGGGTTCGTTCCATCGCATTGCCCCGCCGACACGCCGAGGGCGCGTTCAGGGACGCTGCGCAGCCTCGCCCTGGGCCCGCAACGCGCTCAGCGAAGCATTGAGCGTCAGCGCCTCTGGATCGATGCGCACATGCAGCAGCGCGGGTCGGTTGGTGGCCGCCGCACGTTCAAAGGCCGGGGCAAACTCCTCCGTCATGGTCACCGTTTCGCCATGGGCACCATACGCACGCGCCAACGCCGCGAAATCCGGGTTGACGATGTCGGTTCCGGAGACGCGCGCCGGATAATTCCGTTCCTGGTGCATCCGGATCGTGCCGTACATGCCATTGTCGATCACGACAAAGATCACCGCCGCGCCATATTGCGCGGCGGTGGCGATTTCCTGCCCGTTCATCTGGAAGCAGCCATCGCCATTCCATGACACCACCATCCGGTCCGGATGGACGATCTTGGCGGCCACCGCCGCCGGCACCGCGTAGCCCATGGCGCCGGAGTAGGGCGCCAATTGCGTGCGAAAACCACGATAGCGAAACAGCCGGTGCAGCCAGACGGTGTAGTTGCCCGCGCCATTGGTGAGGATGGCGTCGTCGGGCAGGCGCGCGTCGAGCCACTCCATCACCGTCCACATGTCCACGCGGCCGGGTACCGGCCGGCGTGCCCGCCAGGCATCGTAATCGGCGTGCGCACGAGCGGCCTGTGCTACCCATGCCGGCCGCGCGATTGGCGGCGCGGCATTCATCGCGTCGAGGAATGCACCGGGCTCTGCGGCGATAGCGAGGTCCGGCTGGTAGACGTGACCCAATTCGTCCGGCGACGGATGCACATGCACCAGCCGCTGTCGCGCGACCGGCACCTCGAGCAGCGTATAGCCACCAGTCGTCATTTCACCCAGCCGCTCGCCGATCACCAGCAGCAGGTCGGCCTCGCGCACGCGCGCGGCCAGCGCGGGGTTGATGCCGATGCCGACGTCGCCCGCATACTGCGGATGTCGATTATCGAAGAGATCCTGTGCTCGAAATGCGCACGCGACCGGGAGTCCGCTCGCTTCGGCAAACCGGCGCAATGCGGCGCAGGCCGCGGTTGACCACCGGCTGCCGCCCACCAGCACGAGTGGGCGCTCGGCCACGGCCAGCCGCTCGCGCAGCGCCGCAATCGAATGCGGCGCCGGTGCGGCCGGCACGGCCTCGATGCGCGGCGCGTCCGCGCATTGCGCCCGCGCCGTCAGCATGTCCTCGGGCAGCGCCAGCACCACCGGCCCGGGGCGCCCCGAGATGGCGAGACGCCACGCACGCGCCACGTATTCCGGTATGCGCTGTGCATCGTCGATCTGCGCCGCCCACTTGGCCACGCTGCCGTACATCCGCCGATAGTCGACTTCCTGGAACGCTTCGCGGTCGACCATGTCGCTGCCGACCTGGCCGACGAACACGATCAGCGGCGTCGAATCCTGCATGGCGGTATGAATGCCGATGGCCGCATTCGACGCGCCGGGACCTCGCGTCACGAACACCAGGCCCGGGGTCCCGGTGAGCTTGCCGAAAGCCTCCCCCATGTAGGCCGCGCCCCCCTCGTGGCGGCAGATCACGAAGCGCATCCGGTCGCGCACATCGTGCATCGCGTCAAGGACGGCGAGGTAACTTTCGCCCGGCACGCCGAAGGCATGGGTCGCGCCCTGCGCAAGCAGGCTTGCCACCAGGATTTCGCCGCCGGTGCGGAGTTTCGGTTCAGTCATGGTCCGGCCCGAGGGAAGGTAAGTTCAGCGCGCGGCCACGAGGTCTTCGCGCTTCAGCAGGAACACGCTGTCCTCGGACGATGCCGTCTGCAGCCACACGAAGGGCAGCAGCGGAAAGGCTGCTTCGGTGGCGGCACGGCCATGGCCCACTTCCACCACGAGCGTGCCTTCGTGGTCGAGGAAGCGCGGCGCGTCCTTGAGCAGCGTCCTGACCGCATCGAGGCCATCATCGCCGCCCGCCAGCGCAAGGCGCGGCTCGTGCCTGTACTCCGTCGGCAGCGCGTCCATCGCCATCGTGGTGACATAGGGGGGATTGCTGATGATCAAGTTGTAGTTCTTCTCGGGGAGGTTGGCAAAGAGGTCGGAGCGGATCAGGTTCACGCGGTCGGCCAACCCATAGTCGCTGACGTTGCGCTGGGCCACGGTCAGCGCACCCGTTGAAAGGTCCACGGCGTCGACGTCGGCGGCAGGATAGGCGTGGGCCAGCAGGATGGCAAGGCAGCCGGAGCCCGTGCACATATCGAGCGTCGACTCCACGTCGTCCGCGGGACCGACATAGCTCTCGAGACCCGGACCCAGCAGTTCGGCGATATAGGAACGGGGCACGATGACACGCTCGTCGACATAGAATCGAAATTCCCCGAGCCAGGCTTCGCGCGTGAGGTAGGCGGCGGGCACGCGGTCCTCGATGCGGCGGGCGAAGAGTTGGGCCACCGTTTGCCGTTCAGCCTGGGTCAGCCGCGCGTCGAGAAACGGCTCGAGGCGGTCAAGCGGGAGATGCAGAGCATGCAGCAGCAGATAGGCGGCTTCGTCGTAGGCCTGCGTACTGCCGTGGCCGAAGGCGAGGCCCGCTTCGGTGAAGCGCGATACCGCCCAGCGCAGCCAGTCGCGCAGGGTCTCGAGTTCGTTGACGGGGACGGCACTCATGCGTGCACCGATGCCGGCACCAGCAGGCGTTCGAGGATGCCGCGATAGATCGCAGCCAGTGGCTCGAGATCCGCGACAAGTACACGCTCGTTGAGTTTGTGAATGGTGGCGTTGACCGGGCCCAGTTCGACTATTTCGGTACAGACATCGGCGATGAAGCGGCCATCCGACGTGCCGCCGGTACACGAAATTTCCGGTATGCGCCCGGTCACCGCGCGGATGGCCGACGAGGCAACGTCCACCAGCGTTCCCCGGGGGGTCAGGAATGGCTTGCCCCAGCCGGTCCACGCCAGGTCGTAGTCGAGTCCGTACCGGCGGAGCACCGCTTCGAGGCGCGCCGCCAGCGACTCTCGGGTGCTGGCAGTGGAGTAGCGAAAATTGAACATCACGTCGAGCGTGCCCGGGATGACATTGGTGGCGCCCGTACCCGCGTGGATGTTGGAGCATTGCCACGTGGTCGGCGGAAAGTACTCATTGCCGTCGTCCCAGGTGGTCGCCGCCAGTTCGGCCAGCGCCGGCGCCACTGCGTGAATCGGGTTGCGCGCAAGGTGTGGGTAGGCAATGTGGCCCTGTATCCCCTTGACCGTCAGGGTGCCGGAGAGTGTTCCGCGGCGACCATTCTTGATCATGTCGCCCAGCTGGTCGACCGATGACGGTTCGCCGACGACACAGTAGTCGAGACGCTCGCCCCGCGCCGTCAGGCGCTCGACCACCTTGACGGTGCCATCGACCGAGGGGCCTTCCTCATCCGAAGTGATGAGCAGCGCGATCGACCCCGGGGCGTCGGCATGCGCGGCAAGGAAGCCTTCGATGGCCGTGATGAAGGCCGCGATCGATCCCTTCATGTCCGCCGCGCCACGGCCGTAGAGAAAGCCGTCGCGCAGGCCCGGGACGAACGGGTCGGAATCCCATTGGGCCAGGGGGCCGGTCGGAACCACATCGGTGTGGCCGGCAAAGCACACCAGCGGTCGCGCATCGCCCCGTCGTGCCCACAGGTTGGTCACGCCATTGGCGACGATAGTTTCTGCGGTGAAGCCGAGCGGGGCCAGGCGCGCCATCAGGCGGTCCTGGCAACCTGCGTCATCCGGAGTCAGCGAGCGCAGCGCAATCAGTTCCTGCGCGAGCGCGAGTGTGGGTGTCGCAACGGTATCCATTGCCCGCATGGTAGCAAAGCCGGCCGGCATACCGGTGCCGGCAACATGCTCAATGCGTGCGATCGAGGAGGTCCGTGTTGATCGTCATGGCGCCGAAGTCGGCCCCACCGCGATGAGCTTCCTTGTCGCCGACGCTGGTGTCCGCGGCTTGCCGCGACGATGGGCTGTTCTGGTTGATCTGCCACGCCAGATTGGTGGGCGAGTCCGACCCGATCATCGCCTCTTCGTAGCTGATGGATCCGTCGATGTAGAGCTTGCACAGCGCCTGCTCGAAGGTTTGCGACCCCGGGTAGAGCGACTGCTCCATGGCTTCCTTGATCTGCGCGAACTCGCCGTTCTTGATGAGCTCGGCGATCAGCGAGGTGTTGAGCAGGATCTCCACGGCCGGCTGCAGTTCGCCGTCGAGATTGCGGACCAGCCGCTGGCACACGATGGCCCGCAGTCCGATCGACAGATCGGACAGCACGGCCGAGCGTGCATCGTGCGGAAAGAGATTGATGATCCGCGACAGCGCGTGATAGCTGTTGTTGGCGTGGATGGTGGTGAGGCACAGGTGGCCGGTCAGCGTGTGCAGCAGCGCCTGCTGCATCGTTTCCTTGTCGCGCACCTCGCCGATCATGATGAGATCCGGCGCTTCGCGCAGGGCGTTCTGCAGCGCCGCCATGTAGGTGACGGTATCAACCCCGATCTCGCGCTGGTTGACCACGCTCTGCTTGTGCTCGAACAGGTATTCGATCGGATCCTCGATGGTGAGGATGTGGCCCGGCTTGTTCAGGTTGCGGTGATCGATCATCGCTGCCAGCGTGGTCGACTTGCCGGAGCCCGTTGCGCCCGCCACCAGCACGAGGCCGCGTTTCTCGGTCACGAGATTGAGCAGCACGTCGGGCAGCTTCAACAGTTCGAAGCTTGGCACGCTGCTGCGCACGTAGCGGATGACCATCGAGATGGTCCCTCGCTGGCGAAAGATGTTGACGCGAAAATTCCCCACGCTGCGGTCGAGATGTGAAAGATTCATCTCCATCGTGTTCTCGAATTCCCGCGCCTGCTCCTTGGTCATCAACTCGTAGGCGATGCGCCGCACGGTGTCGATGTCCATCGGCTGGGTCGACACCGGCTGGACCACGCCGTTGACCTTGAGGTTGATGGGGGCGCCACACGAAATGAAGAGGTCCGAAGCCTGCTTTTCGGCCATCAGCTTGAACAAGCGATCGAGGTACATGAACGTCCCTTCGTGGTGGCGGCTGCGGCGCCGCCGCGCCTTCGTCCCGGCCCGAGGCAGCCCGTGGCGGTACAATCCGCCTGAGCAGGACCTTGCGGCAACGTCTTGCTTCGGCATGATAATGTCATGAATTGACGGCGCTTTCCAGTTTTGCCGCCAATCCTGCAACCCATTGAAATCCATAAAGCAATATCCATGCTTGCAATCATCGGCGGCAGCGGCCTGACCCGACTTTCCACGCTGGCCGTCGCCCACCGCGAGGTCGTCCGGACACCCTACGGGGATCCTTCGTCGACGTTGCTGTTCGGCGAGGTCGCAGGCTGTCCGGTGGTCTTTGTGGCCCGCCACGGTCACGGGCACACCATTCCGCCGCATCGCGTGAACTACCGCGCCAATATCTGGGCACTGAAGGACAAGGGCGCCACGGCCGTGGTCGCCGTAGCCTCGGTGGGCATCATCCGCGGCGGCAAGCCGGGCGACCTGGTGCTGCCTGCGCAACTCATCGACTACACGTCGGGCCGCGAAGCGACGTACTTCGATGGCGGAGACAGGCAGGTCACGCACGTCGATTTCACCCATCCGTATACACCGCAGCTGCGAGTGCGTTGCCTCGAGGCCGCGGGCAGCGCCGGTATCGCATTGGCGGATGGCGGCGTTTACGGCGCGGTCAACGGTCCAAGGCTCGAAACGGCGGCTGAGATCGACCGGATGGAGCGCGATGGGGCAACCCTGGTCGGCATGACCGGCATGCCGGAGGCAGCACTGGCGCGCGAGCTCGGATTGCCTTATGCGGTGATCTGCGTCGGCGTCAATCATGCGGCGGGTCGCGGCGATAGTGCCCAGCAGATTTCGATGCAGGGGATTTCAGGCGTACTGGAGACGGCGATGGATGAAGTGCGACGCTTGCTCGATCACGTGGCGCCTCGCATAGGAGCATCGAGCCTTGATCCGTGAGGTGTTGCGGATGGGAGACCCACGTCTGTTCGAGCGCGCGCGCGAGGTGGAACGCTTCGACACGCCGGAGCTTGCGGCATTGATCGAGGACATGCGGGACACGATGCGTGCGCTCAATGGGGCAGGGCTGGCGGCGCCGCAGATCGGCGTCCCGCTGCGCGTGGTGATCTTCGGCATGGAACACAATCCGCGCTACCCGGACGCCGACCCCATTCCCTACACTGAACTCGTGAATCCGGTGCTGACCGCACTCGACGAGTCGACCGAGGAGGGGTGGGAGGGGTGCCTGTCGGTGCCCGGATTCCGCGGCGTGGTCGAACGACACTCGAACCTGCGCTACCGCGGCCGCGATCCCCAGGGCAAGGTCATTGACCGGACCTGCAATGACTTTCATGCCCGCGTGGTGCAGCACGAGTGCGATCACCTGGACGGGATCCTCTACCCGATGCGCATCACCGACATGCGCAACTTCGGGTTTACCGATGTCCTGTTTCCGGAACTGGCCGGCGTCGACGCGGAGGATTGATCGGGTCGCCGGTGGTCGCGGTAGCTGGTATCGAGGTATGCGGGCAGGCCGCGGTGACTGGCAACAACGTATGCGGGCAGGCCGCGCTGGCGGTCGCGGCAGTTTGGTTGAGTTTTGCGGGCAGGCCGCGCTGGCGGTCGCGGTACCGCTTTCCAGTTGAAGTCGGGGCCAAATCGACGGCCCCTCCAATTCAACTGGAAAGCGGTCCCCCGCCCACCATCACGGCCGACGACTGGGCGATGCGTTGGCAAACCATTCGGGACAGCACCGTGGTTTGGTGACGCCTGCCGGGCCGTAGGCGCGGTTTCAACCGCGCGCATCGTCGCAAATGTCCTGTAACCCACTAACTCCGGATGCTTCGCTGTGCACAAAACGAAATCGCGACGCGGTAAGCCACTCCGGATGCTTCGCTGTGCGCAAAACGAAAATCGCGACGCGGCGTGGGGGACCGCTTTCCGGGTCAATTGGTGGGGCCGTCGATTTGGCCCCGACTTGACCCGGAAAGCGGTACCGCATGCCGCGGCGCCAGCACGACTGAATCGCGCGGCGCCGGCACGACTCAACCGCACACCGCACTGCGATCACGCGCCTAAGGTGATTTCAACTGCTCGTACAGCGCCGTTTCGAGACGCAGCAGCGCCTGCTCGTCGTGGAGCCTCGCCCCCTCGATCAGGAAGACGTCCTCCGCGCGTTCGCCCAGCGTGTTGATCTTCGCACTTGCCACACTGATGTTGGCGCGGGCCAGCGTGTAGGCGATCCGCGCCAGCAGCCCCGGGCGGTCGCCGGCGATGACTTCGAGGATGTAGTGGGTTCCCTTGTCGTCCGGGAAAATCTGGACCTCCGGCGTCAGCGGAAAGTGCTTCAACTGGCGCGAGATCCGGCCCTCGTGCGGCGGCACCAGCGGCGGGTGCGCGCGCAGCAGCTGCGCCAGTTCGAATTCGATGAACTGGATGGTTTCGCGATAGCTGGGGTTCTCTTCGCGGGGATCGTGCAGCGTGAACGTATCGAGTGCATAACCGGCGCGCGTCGTGTGGATCCTGGCTTCGAGAATGGACAGACCCGTGCGGCCGAAGAAACCGCACAGGCGTGCGAACAACTCCGGTTCATCGGCAAGGTAGACCAAGACCTGCAGACCGGCGCCATCGCGCGCGAGCCTCGCCTTGACTACCGGCTCGGTGCTGTCGATCCGCCAATAGAGGTGCCGCGCATGCCATGCTATTTCATCCGCGGTATGACGCTGGAAATACGACGTATCGAGATGACGCCACAACGTCGACTCCGCGTCGGTGGGGACGGCATAAAGCCGCAGCAGGCGCAGCGCCTCGGCACGGTTTGCCTCCACGCTGTCCATGATCGTGCGCGTGGGCGACGTGCCCGCCAGCACCGCGCGCGCCGCATGAAAGAGGTCCTCCAGCAACTTGCCTTTCCACGCGTTCCAGACCTTGGGGCTGGTACCGCGAATGTCGGCGACCGTCAGGAGATAGAGCGCGGTCAGTCGCCGCTCCGTTCCCATTTTGCGCGCAAATGCGGCGATGACGTCCGGATCGGACAGGTCCTGCTTCTGCGCCGTCGACGACATGACGAGGTGATCGGACACCAGCCAGGCCACGAGTTCGACGTCCTCCGGCAGCAATCCATGTTCGCGACAGAAGCGGCGGGCGTCGCGCGCACCCAGCGCCGAGTGGTCACCGCCACGACCCTTCGCCACATCGTGGAACAACCCCGCCAGATACAGGACGTGACGACGCTCGAAGTCGGCGATCAGGCGGGAACACAGCGGGTACTCGTGGGCATGCTGCGCCTCGGTGAACCGGCGCAGGTTGCGGATGACCATCAGGATGTGCTCGTCCACCGTGTAGACGTGGAACAGGTCGTGCTGCATTTGCCCGACAATGCGGCCGAACACCGGCAGGTACTGGCCAAGGATGCCAAAGAGGTTCATGCGGCGCAGTTCATGCAGCAGGCCGCGTTCGTTGCGGAACAGCATCATGAACCGCGCACGATTGCCCGGATCGCGGCGGAACGCACCATCGATCAGCTGCCTGTCCCGCCACAGCGTGCGCAAGGTGTGGGCGGACATGCCCTTCAACTCGCGCCGCTGCTGCAGCATGAGGAACGCGTCAAGGAGTGCCGATGGACGTCGCGTGAACACGCCGTCGTCGAGGATATCGAGCAATTCGTCGACCTGCCGGAATTCGGCGTCGATCGGCACGGGTGCCGTGGCCGCGGGATGCAGCGACGCATGCAGGTTCTGCAGCACGATGATGTTGACCTGGCGCACGAGTTTCGCCGCGCGATAGTAGCGTTGCATCAGTTGCTCGGTGGCGCGCTTGGCCGGCGTGTCGACCAGTCCCAGCTGCTTGGCCAGCGCGCCCTGCACGTCGAAAACGAGTCGATCCTCTCGGCGCCCGACCAAGTAGTGCAGGCGGATACGCAATCCGCCGATCAGCCGCTCCTGTCGCGCCACGGCGCGCGCCTCGTCCAGCGTCAGAAGGCCATTGCCCGCCAGCTCCCGCCAGCTTTGGCCGAGACCCGCCGCCCGGGCGATCCATAGCACCGACTGCAGGTCGCGCAAGCCGCCTGGGCTTTCCTTGACGTTGGGTTCAAGGTTGTAGATGGCGTCCTGGTATTTGAGGTGCCGCTGCTGCTGCTCGAGCGCCTTGGATGCGAAAAAGGTCCGCACGAGCATGCCGTCGGCAAATCGACGCTGGAACTGGCGATAAAGGCCGCGCGACCCCGTCAGCAGCCGATGTTCGAGCAGGCTGGTCTGGATGGTAACGTCGCCGCGCATCTCGATTTCGCACTCGTCGACGGTACGCACCGCGTGCGACAACTCGATGCCGATGTCCCATAGCGCTGCGAAGAATCGCTCGATCGCCGGGGTGGGCACGGCGTGGTCGACGGGCAGAAGGATCAGCACGTCGACGTCGGAGTGCGGGTAGAGCTGTGCCCGACCATAGCCGCCCACGGCGAGGACGGACAGGTTCGCCGGCATGTTGGACGCGATAACGACGTCGCGAAGAACTTCGTCAACCAGGCGGGCATGCGCACGCAGCAAGCGCGACGTATCGGGCTTGGCGAAGAACGCAGACTGCAGCGCCGCGCGTCCCGCCTGAAGCGATGACCGCCAGCCGGCAATCCGGGTTGCATCGACGGAGGTCGAAGCCGGCGCGGCCACCGCAGATCCGGCGGCGGAGGGTGCGTCGAGCGCGCCCTTGCCGTCCTGCATGGTCACGGTGCCAGCGCGGGGGGCGGTGGCGGCGTGCCTGCGGATACCGTCAGCACCTCGAAGCCTTCCGGCGTCACCAGCACCGTGTGTTCCCATTGCGCCGACAGCGAGTGATCGGCAGTGACGATCGTCCAGCCGTCCGCGAGACAGCGGATGCCGGGGCGACCCGCGTTGATCATCGGCTCGACGGTGAAGATCATGCCAGGCTGCAGCTTCAACCCCGTGCCGGCCCGTCCGTAGTGCAGGACCTGCGGCTCCTCGTGGAATTGGCGGCCGATGCCGTGTCCGCAGAATTCACGCACCACCGAGTAGCCATGTCCTTCGGCAAAGCGCTGGATGGTGGCGCCGATGTCGCCGAGATGCGCGCCGGGGCGGATCGCGCGGATGCCGCGCCACATGGCGTCGTAGGTGATCTCGGCAAGCCGCTTCGCCTGGATCTGCGGCTTGCCGACGTGGAACATGCGGCTGGTGTCCCCGTGGAAGCCGTCCTTGATCACCGTCACGTCGATATTGACGATGTCCCCGTCCTTCAGCTTCTTGTCACCCGGGATGCCGTGACACACCACGTGATTGATCGACGTGCACAACGATGCCGGGTAGGGCTGATGCCCGGGGGGGGCGTAGTTGAGCGTCGCGGGTATCGTGTCCTGCACGTCCACCATGTAGTGGTACGCGAGATCGTTGATCGCCTGCGTGGTGATGCCGGCCTTGACGTGCGGCGTCAGGTAGTCGAGCAACTCGGACGCCAGCCGGCCGGCCACGCGCATGCCTTCGATTTCTTCCGGGGTCTTGAGGTTGACGGACATCGCGGCGGGCGTCAGGCGCGCAGGAGATCGTTGATGCTGGTCTTGGAGCGCGTCCTGGCGTCGACCTGCTTCACGATGACGGCACAGTAGAGCTGGCAGCCGCCTTCGCCTGAGGGCAGGCTGCCCGCCACCACCACCGAGCCGCTCGGCACGCGGCCATAGCTGATGCTACCCGTCGCGCGATCATAGATCTTGGTGCTCTGGCCGATGAAGACGCCCATGCCAAGCACCGAGTTCTCTTCGACGATCACGCCTTCGACCACCTCCGAGCGCGCACCGATGAAGCAATTGTCCTCGATGATGGTGGGATTGGCCTGCAGCGGCTCCAGCACGCCGCCGATACCCACGCCGCCGGACAGGTGCACGTTCTTGCCGATCTGTGCGCAGGAGCCGACGGTGGCCCACGTATCGACCATCGTGCCCTCGTCGACGTAGGCGCCGATGTTGACGTAGGAGGGCATCAGCACCACGTTGCGCGCGATGAAGGCGCCTCGACGCGCCACGGCGGGCGGCACGACGCGGACGCCGGCCGCGGCAAAATCGGCATCGGTGAATTGCGCAAACTTGGTTTGCACCTTGTCGTAGAAGCGAAACGGCACCTGCGGACCGGAGAGTCCGATGCCGGCGTTGTCGGTCAGCCGAAAGGACAGGAGCACCGCCTTCTTGATCCACTGGTGGGTTTCCCACTGGCCGCCGAATTTTTCCGCCACGCGCAGGCGCCCGGCATCGAGTTCGGCGATGACGTGGGCGACGGCCTCCCGCACAGGCGCCGGTGTCGACAGCGCGGAGAGTTCAGTCCGCTGTTCCCAGGCGGCGTCGATCGTGGTTTGCAGGCTCATCGTGGCGGGTCTTTGTGGTCAAAAGCCGCCATTTTAGCGCGAGTCCGAGGTGCGGCCGTATCCCTGCGCAATGCTAGAGCCGCTGCACGAGCGCGCAGATCCGCGCCACTGCCGTTGCGCACTCGGCTTCGTCGGCCACCAGTGCGAGGCGGACGCGTCCCACGCCCGGGTTGACGCCATGCGCATCGCGGGCAACGAAGGTCCCCGGCAGCACGGCCACGTTCTCCTCGGCCAGCAGGCGTTGTGCAAACGTCGTGTCGGCGATCGGCGTGGCGGCCCACAGGTAGAAGGCTGCCTCCGGCATTGCGCAAGGCAGGGCGCGGTTCAGCACCGGCTGCAGTGCGCTGAACTTCCGCGCATAGAGCACGCGGTTCGCGCGTACGTGTTCCTCATCGTTCCAGGCCGCGATGCTGGCCGCCGCCACGGCGCCCGACATGGCGCTGCCGTGATAGGTCCGGTACAGCAGGAAGGCCTTCACGAGCGCAGCATCGCCGGCGACATAGCCGGACCGCAGCCCCGGTGCATTGGAGCGCTTGGACAGACTTCCAAAAACCAGAAGGCGCGGATACCCGTCGCGGCCGAGCGCCTGGGCCGCCGCCAGCGCGCCAAGTGGCGGCCGCGCCTCGTCGAAGTGGATCTCGGAATAGCATTCGTCGGACGCGATGGCGAAGCCATGGCGATCCGACAGGTCGAACAGCGCGCGCCAGCCGTCGAGATCGAGCACCCGGCCCGTCGGGTTGTCGGGCGAACATACGAACAGCAGCTGCGTGCGGGCCAGGATCGCGGGCGGGATGCCGGCCCAGTCGTGGGCGAACCCGGCCGTGGGGTCCGCATTGACGCACCATGTCTGCGCGCCCGCCAGCAGCGCCGCGCCCTCATAGATCTGATAGAACGGATTGGGCACGACAACGGTCGCCCCTGCGCGGGTGCCGTCGATCACCGTCTGCGCAAACGCAAACAGCGCCTCGCGGCTGCCGAGTACCGGCAGCACCTGGGTTGCGGGGTCGAGCGCTGCCAGGCTGTGGCGGCGGAGCAGCCAACTGGCGATCGCCTCGCGCAGCGCGGGCGGCCCGATCGTCGTGGGATAATTGGACAAACCGCCCACACCCCGCATCAGCGCATCGATGACGAGCTGCGGCGTGGCATGCCTGGGCTCGCCGATGGACAGGCTGATGGGATGTTTGCCGGAAGGCGGCACGATGCCGGCCATCAAGGCGCGAAGTTTCTCGAAAGGATAGGGTTGCAGCGATGCCAGTCGGGGATTCACGCGGCAGGTCCGGGGTGGGGGCCGACGATTATAGCGAGCGCCTTGCGCGCCGCATGATTCGGGTCCAGGGCAACCCCGCATGACCGCGGGCCGCATCGCTGCGACGCTAGCCCTGCTGGCTGCGCTGGCCCTGGGTGCCGCGGTCGTCGCGATGTTCGGCTGGCGCGCGATGGGGCCGCCCGTCCATGCGCCCATTGCCGGCATGCCGGCCGACCCGCTGCCGACCATCCTGGCATCCGGCTTGTGGAGCGGGGCTACGCCGGTACCGGCCACGGACGGTCGGGTCGAGGTACTTTCGCGCACGGGAGGCGACGTGCGGCTGTTGGGCGTTGTGGCCGAACGCGGTGGCGGCGGCTATGCGCTCTTTCGGACACCCGAGGGACCGCGCCTGGTGGCCACGGGTCAGGACGTGAGTTCCGGATTGCGCCTTGTTGCCGTGCAGCCGGATGGCGTCACGCTGCGTGACAGCGGGGGTGAGCGCACGATGGTGCTGCGCCCCGACATGCGCCCGAAGGACGCGCCGCCCGGCGCCACGCCTGCGGTGGGCGGGACCGTCGTTCCTCCCATCCGCATCAGCGCCGCGCGCAATCCTGCCTGCATGGCGCCGCAGGGATTCAAGGGTTCCGTGCTGCGCCTCAACGCGGAATTGTTCCAGGGGATCGTGGCGAAGCCGGAAAGTTGGGCTGCGATGCTGGCGGCCGAGCGCGGCGCACTCGTTGTGCGCGACGACAGCGGCTTCATCGCCATGCTCGCGATGAAGAAGCAGGATCGCCTCGAGCAGGCCAACGGCATCGCGCTGGGTTCGCCTGAAGACATCGTGGGCGCCGTGCTGCGTCCGCTTGCCTCCAATCAGCAGGTGCGGATCACGGGCACGCGCGACGGCGCGCCGCGCGAATGGCTCTTGCTCAATGCGGGGGCATGTCCGGTCTGACGGCTGCGTCGATCAGGCAACGCGTTCGGGCAGCCAGTGGAGCACGTCCGCCGGTTGCGCAATGACGCCGGTGGCCGGCCAGTTCGCGTAGTCGCCGTGCGGCCCCACATAACCATAGGCAGCGGCCAGGGTGGCCATGCCGGCGGCGATGCCGGCCTCGATGTCGCGCAGATCATCGCCGACGTAGACGCATTGCGCCGGTGCGCATTGCAGCGCGGCCGCGGCATGCAACAGGGGTGCGGGATGAGGCTTGGCATGCGGTGTCGTGTCGCCGGAGACGATCACGCCGGCGCGCTCGACCAGGGCCAGCGCGGCGGTCACCGGGCCGGTGAAACGGGTGTGCTTGTTGGTGACGATGCCCCAGCGAAAACCATGGGTTGTCAGGTGCAGGAGCATCGCATCCACACCTTCGAATAGATGCGTCGTTTGATCGAGGCGCGCAGCGTAGTGATCGAGAAATGCGTCGCGCAGGGACGGATAGCGCGGATCGTCGGAGGCGATACCCATGCCGGCGTGCAGCATGCCGCGCGCGCCGGACGATGCATGCGCGCGCACCGCTTCGACCGCTACGGGAGGCAGTCCAGCGTCGGCGCGCACACAGTTCAGCGCACCGGCCAGATCGCCTGCGGAGTCGGCGAGCGTGCCGTCGAGGTCGAACAGCACCGCGGTGACCGGTAACCGCCGCGGCACGGTCCTATCGGACATGCGCAGGATTGTGAAATGCCGCGATGTAATTGACCGACGTGTCCGGCTCGAGGCGATAGACGCGCGTGAACGGGTTGTAGGTCATGCCGATCATCGATGCGAGATCGAGTCCCGCGCGGCGCGCAAATCCGGCCAGCTCGGCCGGGCGCAGGAACCGCGCCCAGTCATGGGTGCCTCGCGGCAGCAGGCGCAATACATACTCGGCCCCGACGATGGCGAAGAGATAGGACTTGGGGTTGCGGTTCAGCGTCGCGAAGACCACGGTACCGCCGGGACGCACCAGCTGCGCGCATGCAGCCACCGTGGAAGCGGGGTCGGGCACGTGCTCGAGCAGTTCCATGCAGGTCACGACATCGAAGGATTGCGGCCTGGCGGCGGCAAACGCCTCGGCTGCGATCAGCTGATAGGCAACCTCGACACCCGACTCAAGCCGGTGCAGCTGCGCGACACCCAGCGCCTTCTCCGACAGGTCGATGCCGGTGACGCGTGCGCCGGCAACCGCCATGGCCTCGGCCAGGATGCCGCCCCCGCAGCCGACGTCGAGCACCTCCTTGCCGGCCAGCCCGCCGACAACGTCGGCAATCCAGCGCAGGCGCAGCGGGTTGATCTGGTGCAATGGCCGAAATTCACTCTCCGGATCCCACCAGCGATGGGCAAGCACGGAGAACTTGGCAAGTTCGGCGGGATCCACGTTGGCGGTGGCGGTAGGCATGGGTTCAGGGGCTCGCGATTCGGCGCTGCCAGGCACGGGTACGCTGCAGCAGCGCGTTGACATCGATCGTCGTCAACCGGCGATCATGCACGATTCTAGCCCCACCGATCCAGACATCCGTCACGCATTCGCGCCCGACCGCATGGACAAGGTGGGACACGGGGTCGAAGACCGGGGAGGTGGCGACGCTGTCGAGATCGATGGCGACGAGGTCGGCCTGCTTGCCCGGCTCGATCGAACCAGTCGCGGCGTCGAGGCCGAGCGCGCGCGCGCCGTCGAGTGTTGCCATGCGCAGTGCGGTGGCGGCAGGAATGCTGGCGGCATCACCGGTGGTGACCTTGGACAACAGGCTGGCTAGCCGCATCTCGGCGAACAGGTCGAGCCGGTTGTTCGAGGCGCCGCCATCGGTGCCCAGCGCGACGTTGATGCCGGCATCGTGCAACGCCTGCAGCGGCGCAATCCCGCTGGCGAGCTTCATGTTCGATGCCGGACAGTGGACAACGCTGCTGCCCTGGGCCGCCAGCAGCGCGATATCGGCCGGCGTGACGTGTACCGCATGAATGGCGATGAACGTCGGCCCCGTCGCCCCCAGCGCATCGAGACGCGCCAGCGGCGTGGCGCCGGTGGTGCGCACCGCTTCGTCGACCTCGGCCCGGGTCTCGGCGAGGTGCGTGATGATCGGCAGATCGAGCTGGCGCGCATACATGATGATCTTGCCCCAGGTCACGTCGCCCACCGTATAAGGCGCGTGGGGCGCTAGTGCGAAGCGCAATCGCGCGACATCGGCAAACTGATCCCGCGCCGCCAGTCCGTGCTGCAGGTAGTCGTCGGCATCCGCCGCATAGGGGGTCGGAAAATCGAGGACGGGGATGCCCAGCATGGCACGCATGCCGGAGGCTTCGTAGGCGCGCGCCGCGTCGACCGGGTGAAAATACATGTCAGCGCAGCTGGTGATGCCGCCCAAAAGCATCTCGGCGGCGGCCAGCAGGGTGCCGTCGAACACGAAATCCGGTGTCACGAAGCGCGCTTCACGCGGCCAGATGTGATCCTGCAGCCAGGCCTGAAGCGGCACGTCGTCGGCAATGCCGCGCAGCAACGACATCGCGGCGTGCGTGTGCGCATTGACCAGGCCCGGGATCAGCACGTGGGATGGCAGGCGGACCGTCTGCACCGCCGCGTAGCGCGCGTCGGCCTCCGCGGCCGGCACGATGGCGACGATGCGGTCGCCGGCGACCAGCACGGCGTGGCCGCGGAGCACGCCGGCAGGCGCGACCGGAACGATGAAGCCGGCGTCGATGCGAAGGTCAACGGCGATGTGGGTGGTGGACATTCAATCCCGCGGTTGCGACTCGGGGCACCACGGTAGGCACCGCCAAGTGCTGCGTGCACAAACGAAAAGCCCCGCACTGGGCGGGGCTTTTCGCTGGAACGGAAGCGATCAACGGCGGATCACGCCTTCGCCCTTGACTTCGACTTCCACGCGACGGTTCGGCGCGAGGCAGGCGATCAGTTCCTTCGACATCTTCATGTTGCAGACCACGCCCGGCAGCGGCTGCGTCTTGCCCATGCCCAGGGTTTCGATCTTGTCCTTCGGCATGCCCTTGCTGACCAGGTAGTCGCGAACGGCATCGGCGCGACGCTCGGACAGCTTCTGGTTGTATTGCTGCGTGCCGATACGATCGGTGTGACCCGTCACCAGTACCAGTTCCAGCTTCTGGATCTGATTGAGCTTGCTGATGATTTCCGTGTCGATCGCGGCCTTGCCTTCGGGCTTCAGCACCGACTTGTCGAAGTCGAACAGCGCCTTCGAGGCCAGCGTGATCTTCTGCACTTGCGGAGCCGGGGCCGGGGCAGGAGCAGGTGCCGGGGCAGGCGGGGGCGGCGGCGGCGGTGCTACGACTGGTGCCGGCGCGGGTGCGGGCGGCTTCGGAACGAGGTCCGGGTCGCATTGCAGCGTGGCATTGGCCGGCGTCCAGTAACCCTGGCGATAGCACAGGTTGCCGGATAGGCCGGCGGTGCTGTTGTAGACGCCGCTCTTTACGACACCATCAGTCGGCGTCGGGTATGCATTGCAGACATACCCGGGCGTGCACGGCGCCGTTCCGGGCACATACCCCTTCGTTTGTGCGACCGCACCGCCGGCGAAGGCCGCGGCGAACAGGCCGGCAACGGCACCGGAGACGAGACGTCGAGTCATTGTTTCACCCCTTAGGCTTTGGTTTTGAACAGTTTTGTACGAACTTAAACTTTTGCGCGGCGCATCGAACTCGTGCCACGACAGGTGCTTTATCTCCCCGACGAATATAGCACAGGGGTTGACCGACAGCAAAAAAAACCGGGTACCGGAGCCTGGTCGCCATCCAACTGTCGCGGCGATACAACGCCGTGATAAAATTTCATGTATTCAAGGGCCTCCGGGCGGCTCCCGGGTTGCCGGGACACCGGAAAACAACGCCGCGTCCGCCGCCGCCGCCCCCAAACCGGGCGTATGCGACGCTTTTGCCGTTCGGCCGGGTCCTGACCCTGTTTCGCTCAATTCTTCCGCTCAAAGGCCATGATGGAGCAGTTTGCCAAAGAAACAATTCCGGTAAGTCTCGAAGCCGAGATGCGCCACTCCTACCTCGATTACGCGATGAGCGTGATCGTCGGCCGGGCGCTCCCCGATGTCCGGGATGGGTTGAAGCCGGTGCATCGGCGGGTGCTGTTTGCCATGCACGAAGCCAACATCACCGCCAGCCGGCCGTACGTCAAGTGCGCGCGGGTGGTCGGCGACGTGCTGGGCAAGTACCACCCGCATGGCGACAGCGCCACCTACGAGGCGCTGGTCCGGATGGTGCAGGAATTCTCGCTGCGCTATCCGCTGATCGATGGACAGGGCAATTTCGGGTCGGTTGACGGCGATTCGGCCGCCGCCTACCGCTATACCGAGTGCCGGCTGCAGAAAATCGCCGCCGAATTGCTGGCCGACATCGACAAGGATACGGTCGACTTCGCCCCCAACTATGACGGCAAGGAGCTGGAGCCCACGGTGCTGCCGTCGCGGCTGCCCAACCTGCTGGTCAATGGCTCGTCGGGCATTGCGGTGGGGATGGCCACCAACATCCCGCCGCACAACCTCACCGAAACGATTGCCGGCTGCCTGGCGGTGCTCAAGACGCCCGAGATCACCATCGACGAGCTGATGGAGCTGATCCCGGCGCCCGACTTCCCCACTGCCGGCATCATCTATGGCCTGGAAGGCGTTCGCGAGGGCTATCGCACCGGCCGCGGCCGCGTGGTCATCCGGGCCCGCACCCATATCGAGGACATCGAGAAGGGCGGCCGCCAGGCCATCATCGTCGACGAGATCCCGTACCAGGTGAACAAGGCCAACCTGCTCTCGCGCATCGGCGAGCTGGTGCGCGAAAAGAAGATCGAAGGCATTTCCGACCTGCGCGACGAGTCCGACAAATCGGGCATGCGCGTGGTGATCGAGTTGAAGCGCGGCGAAGTGCCGGAGATCGTGCTCAACAATCTCTACAAGCTGACGCAGCTGCAGGACAGCTTCGGCATGAACATGGTGGCGCTGGTCGACAACCAGCC
The DNA here is from genome assembly GCA_031396395.1 of Betaproteobacteria bacterium. Classification (GTDB taxonomy): domain Bacteria; phylum Pseudomonadota; class Gammaproteobacteria; order Burkholderiales; family Casimicrobiaceae; genus VBCG01. Next base: position 36,454 of record JANNKR010000164.1, on the reverse strand, counting down.
GCGCCTGCTCAACCTCAAGCAGTTCCTCGAGTACTTCCTGATCCATCGCCGCGAAGTCATCACGCGGCGCACGGTATTCGAATTGCGCAAGGCCCGCGAGCGCGGCCACATTCTGGAAGGCCTGGCCGTTGCGCTGTCCAACGTCGACGAGATCATCGCGCTGATCAAGGCCTCGCCTACGCCGCCGGAAGCCAAGGCCGCCCTGATGGGCAAACTGTGGCGCTCGACCATCGTCGAGGAAATGCTGCAGCGCGCCGCGGCCGATGCGGCGCGCCCGGACGGCCTGCCGCTCGACTTCGGCTGGCAACAGGACGGCTATCGCCTGTCCGACGTCCAGGCCCAGGCCATCCTCGAGTTGCGCCTGCAGCGCCTGACCGGCCTCGAGCAGGACAAGATCACCGGCGAATACCGCGAAGTGATGGCGCTGATCGTCGATCTCATCGACATCCTGGCCAAGCCCGGCCGCGTGACCACGATCATCGGCGAGGAGCTCACCACCATCCGCGACCAGTTCGGCGATGCGCGGCGCTCCGAGATCGTCGCGCAGGGCGTTGATCTGTCGATCGAGGACCTGATCGCGCCGGAAGAAATGGTGGTCACGCTGTCCCACGGCGGCTACATGAAGGCGCAGCGCGTCGACGAATACCGCGCGCAGAAGCGTGGTGGTCGCGGCAAGCAGGCCACGGCCACCAAGGAAGACGATTTCGTCGACCGGATGTTCATCGCCAACACGCACGACTTCATCCTGTGCTTCTCCAACCGCGGCCGCGTCTACTGGCTCAAGGTCTACAACGTGCCCCAGGGTTCGCGTACGTCGCGCGGCAAGCCGATCGTCAACCTGGTGCCGCTGGCCGACAACGAGAAGATCACGGCGATCCTGCCGGTGAAGGAGTTCACCGAGAACCAGTTCGTGTTCATGGCCACCTCGATGGGCACGGTCAAGAAGACGACGCTGGACGAATTTTCACGGCCACGGCCCTCGGGCATCATCGCGGTGGATCTGGCCGACGGCGACTCGCTGATCGGCGTCGCGCTCACCGACGGCACCCACGACGTGATGCTGTTCAGTTCCGGCGGCAAGGCCGTGCGCTTCGATGAAAACGACGTGCGGCCGATGGGGCGCAATGCGCACGGCGTGCGCGGCATGATGCTCGAGAAGAAGCAGCGCGTGATCTCGATGCTGGTGGCCGTCGACGAGGCGCAGTCGGTGCTGACCGCGACCGAAAACGGCTACGGCAAGCGCACGCCGATCGTCGAATACACGCGCCATGGCCGCGGCACCAAGGGCATGATTGCGATCCAGCAATCCGAGCGCAATGGACAGGTGGTGGCGGCGGCGCTGGTGCTGCCGGACGACGAGGTGATGCTGATCTCCACCGGTGGCGTGTTGATCCGCACCCCGGTGAAGGCGATCCGCGAGATGAGCCGTTCGACGCAGGGCGTGACGCTGATCAACCTCGACGCCGGCGAGAAACTCGCCGGGCTCGAACGCGTCGTCGAGACCGACGACGATGTCGCGGACAACGGCGCCTAGATGCCCTTGCGCAGACAGCCATGACCGAGGACACGGGAGCAACCGCCGCCGACATCGCGCAGCACCGCGTGGCCATCGATGCGCTCGACGCCGAGATCCTGGCCAGACTCAATGCACGGGCGCGCCATGCGGAAGCGATCGGCGCGCTGAAGGGCGGCATAGCGGCCTATCGCCCGGAGCGGGAGGCGCAGGTGCTGGCGCGCGTCACGGGCGCTAATACGGGTCCGCTGTCCAATGCGGCGGTCACCGGCGTGTTCCGGCAGGTCATGTCGGCATGCCTGGCCCTGGAGCAGCCATTGCGCATTGCGTATCTCGGCCCGGCCGGTACGTTCAGTCACGCGGCGGTCGCGAAGCATTTTGGCGGGTTTGTCGATCCGGTCCCGCTGCCGACGATCGACGAAATCTTCCGCGCCCTGGAAAGCGGGCAGACCGATTTTGCGGTCGTCCCGGTCGAGAATTCAACCGAAGGCGCGGTGGGTCGTACGCTGGATCTCATGTGCACGACGGACCTCGCCGTTTGTGGCGAGGTCAAGCTGCGCATCCAGCAGAACCTGCTGTCCAATGCCGGCGCGCTGGGCAAGGTCACCAAGGTCTATTCGCACGCGCAGTCGCTGGCGCAGTGCGTGCAGTGGCTCGCGCGACACCTTCCGGCGGTCCCGCGGATTGCCGTGGCCAGCAACGCCGAGGCCGCGCGCCTGGCTGCGGCGGAGGAAGGCGCCGCTGCCATCGCCGGGGAAAACGCCGGCGTGATCTATGGCCTCGCCACGCTGGCCCCGCACATCGAGGACGAACCCAACAACACCACGCGCTTCTGGGTGCTGGGCCGGCAGAAGATCGGTGCGTCGGGCAACGATGCGACGTCGCTGGTGATGTCCTGTCCCAATCGACCGGGCGCTGTGGTCGAGTTGCTGGAGCCGCTGGCGCGCCATGGCGTGTCGATGTCGCGCTTCGAGTCGCGGCCCGCGCGCACCGGGCTCTGGGAATACCTGTTCTTCGTCGACATCGTCGGCCACCGCGACGATGTCGCCGTGGCCGCGGCGCTCGCCGAACTCGCGACCCGGGCACCGTTCCTCAAGTTGCTCGGTTCGTATCCGTCCGCCCTCGACTAGAAAGCTTGCCCCGCCGATGACTGCTGCTGCTCCCGTCGCGCCGGACCACATTCGCCGCATCGCGCCGTACGTCCCCGGCAAGCCGGTCGAGGACCTCGCGCGCGAAATGAATCTCGACCCGGCCACCATCGTGAAGCTCGCGTCGAACGAGAATCCGCGCGGGCCGGGCCAGCGCGTCCGCGACGCGATCGCCGCCGCTGCGCTCGACCTCGCGCGCTACCCCGACGGCAATGGCTTTGCACTGAAGGCGGCACTGGCGGCACGCCTCGCGGTCGACCCGGCGCAACTGATTCTTGGCAACGGGTCCAACGACATCCTCGAACTCGCCACGCTGGCGTACCTTCGACCCGGCGACGAGGCGGTCTTCGCCGAACACGCCTTTGCCGTGTATCCGATTGCCACGCAGGCGCGCGGTGCCACGGGCATCGTGGTGCGGGCACGCGACTTCGGGCACGACCTGCCGGCGATGCTCGCGGCGATCACGCCGCGCACACGCATCGTATTCGTCGCCAATCCCAACAATCCTACGGGCACGTGGCTGCCGCCTGCGGCAATCGAGTCCTTCATCGCGGCCGTGCCGCGCGACGTGCTGGTGGTGCTCGACGAAGCCTACAACGAATACCTCGAACCGAAGGATCGCGCCGACAGCGCGGCGTGGACCGCGCGCCATCCGCATCTCCTCGTATCGCGCTCGTTTTCGAAGGCCTACGGACTGGCAGCGATGCGGATCGGCTACGGCGTGGCCTCGCCGGCGGTTGCGGACATGCTGAATCGGGTGCGACAGCCATTTAACGTCAATGCACTTGCGCAGGCTGCCGCCATCGCAGCGCTGGCGGACACCGCGTACGTCGATGAAAGCCGCGCCCTCAATGTCGCCGGGCTCGCGCAGCTTGGCGCGGGATTGAAGGCGTTGGGCATCGAATTCCTGGCTTCGCACGGCAACTTCGTGCTCGCGCGCGTGGGCGACGCCGCGCGCATCAATCGCGCTTTGCTGGCCCAGGGGGTGATCGTGCGGCCGGTGGCCAACTACGGCCTGCCCGAATGGTTGCGCATCTCCGTGGGGCTGCCGGCGGAAAATGCCCGATTCCTGGTTGCGCTTGCGTCTGCCGTGACGCGGTGACGCGCCGCGCGCAGCGGGGCTCAAGCCGATGACCAGCGGCCCGATCGTGATCGGCAAGCTCGTCGTCATTGGCGTCGGCCTGATCGGCGGTTCCTGCGCACTGGCACTGCGTCGCGCCGGGGTCGTGCGCGAAGTGGTCGGCGTGGGCCGCACCCAGGCCAACCTCGATGTGGCGCTCCAGCGCTACGTACTCGATCGTGGCTGCACGCTGTCCAGTCCGTGGCAGCGTGAAGTCGCGGACGCCGACGTGGTGCTGCTGGCGGCGCCGGTCGCCCAGTTCCCGGACCTGTTCCGCGCGCTGGCTGGCGCCGTGGGTTCCGCTACCGTGGTCACCGACGCCGGCAGTACCAAGCAGGACGTGCTGGCGGCCGCGCGGTCGCACCTCGGCGGCGCGTTACCGCGCTTCGTGCCCGGGCATCCGATCGCCGGGACGGAACACAACGGCGCCGGTGCCGCGTTTCCCGATCTTTTCGTCGACCGCAGCGTCATCCTGACGCCGGTCGCGGAAACCGCGGAAACGGCTGTGACGCGGGTGATGGGCATGTGGACGGCGTGCGGCGCGAAGATCAGCGTGCTCGAACCGGCGCGGCACGATGCCATTTTCGCAGCGGTGTCGCACCTGCCGCATGTGCTTGCGTTTGCGCTGGTGGCCGAACTTGCGGCGCGCCCGGATGCCGCGGCCTACTTCGAGCACGCGGCCAGCGGCTTTCGCGATTTCACCCGCATCGCGGGCGGCTCGCCCGAGATGTGGCGGGACATCGCACTGGCCAACCGCCCGGCGCTGCTGGCGGAAATGGACGCCTACACTAAGGTTCTGGCGCAGGCGCGGGCGCTGCTTGCGGCCGGCGATGGTGCCGGGCTGGCCGCGCTGTTCGGGCAAGCCAGCACGGCGCGCCGCGACTGGGAGCGCCAGCGCACGCAGACGGTGGCCAAGGACGGGGACTGACCGTGGCAGACGCGGTGGACTTCCCGGCACAACTGACGCTGGCGCCCGCGCGGCGCGCGTCGGGTGTCGTGGCATTGCCCGGATCGAAGAGCATCTCCAACCGCACGCTGCTGTTGTCGGCGCTGGCCGAAGGCGATACGACGCTGGTCGACCTGCTGGACGCCGACGACACGGCGCGAATGCGGGGCGCGCTCGCGCTGCTGGGCGTGCAGGTCGAGCAGGTCGATGCGCATCAAGTGCGCGTCGGGGGTGCCGCAGGACAGTTCCCGCGGGCGCAGGCGCGCCTGTTCCTGGGCAACGCAGGCACGGCCGTGCGGCCCCTCACGGCGGCCTTGGCGATGCATGGCGGCGACTATGAAATCAGCGGCGTGCCGCGGATGCATGAGCGGCCCATCGGGGATCTGGTGGACGCACTGCGCTCGATCGGGTGCGCCATTCGCTACCTTGGCCACGACGGCTTCCCGCCGCTGCTGATTGGCGCCGCCGGTGGCCGTGCCGGGGGCAGGGTGGCCATTCGCGGCGATGTCTCCAGCCAATTCCTGTCCGGGCTCCTGCTGGCGCAGCCGCTCGCGCGCGGCCCCGCGACGGCCGCTACCACCGTCGACGTCGTCGGGCCGTTGATCTCGCGGCCCTATGTCGAGATCACCACCAGCCTGATGCGCCGCTTCGGCGTGACGGTGGCAACACCTGACGCGGCGACGTTCGTCATTCCGGCCGGCGCGCGCTACCGGACGCCGGGCACGCTGGTGGTCGAGGGCGACGCGTCCGGCGCGTCCTATTTCCTGGCCGCGGGCGTGCTGGGTGGGGGACCGGTGCGCGTGACCGGCGTCGGCCGCGACTCGATCCAGGGCGATATTGCCTTCGCCGACGTTCTGGCGGGGCTCGGCGCCGACATCCGCTTCGGCCCGGACTGGATCGAAGCCCGATCCGGGCAGCCGCTTGCCGGCGGCGAGATCGACTGCGTGGCCATCCCCGATGCCGCGATGACGCTGGCCATCACGGCACTGGTCGCCACGGCGCCGACCACGCTCACCAACATCGGCAGCTGGCGGGTGAAGGAAACCGACCGGATCGCGGCGATGGCGGCCGAGTTGCGCAAGCTCGGAGTGCACGTTGACGATGGACCGGACTGGCTGCGGGTGACGCCGCCGCCGCGATTGCACACTGCCTCGATCGGCACCTACGACGACCACCGGATGGCCATGTGCTTTGCGCTGGTGGCGCTGATGGGCATTCCGGTGACCATCGACGACCCTGGGTGCGTGCGCAAGACGTACCCAGGGTATTTCGACCAGTTGGGCAGGGTCGTGACATGACCGGCAGTACCGTTCCGGTCATCACGATCGACGGGCCCGCGGCCTCGGGCAAGGGCACGATTGCGGCGGCGGTCGCCCGCGAACTGGGATTTCACTACCTCGATAGCGGGTCGCTGTACCGCCTGGTCGCCCTGCAGGCGCGCAACCGCGGCCTATCGTTCGACGATGGCCAGGCGCTCGCTCCATTGGCAGCTTCGCTCGACGTCCGCTTCGGCGCCGACCAGCTGCTGCTGGAAGGGGTCGACGTCACGGCCGCCATCCGGGCCGAGGACGTTTCCGCCGGCGCCTCGAGGGTGGCGGTCCATCCCGAGGTCCGCCGCGCGCTGCAAGCCCGGCAGCACGCCTTCGCCACGGCCCCGGGGCTGGTGGCCGATGGCCGGGACATGGGGACGATCGTTTTCCCGGAAGCCGCGCTCAAGGTGTTTCTGACCGCCAGCGTCGAGGAACGGGGGCGGCGGCGCCATAAGCAGTTGATCGCAAAAGGAATCTCCAGTACAATGGACAGTCTTTTGCGTGATATCCGTGAGCGCGACGCGCGCGACCGGGGCCGGGCTGCAGCACCGCTCGCCCCAGCCGCCGATGCCGTGCTTCTCGATACGACCGACCTCTCGATAGCCGAGGCGATTGCGCGAGTGCTTGCGCTGTACGGCGCACCCCGCCATCGCTGACGTCGTCGGGACTTCGCCCTCTCCACGCTGAAGGGCCGCGCGTCGGGCACTTTTGCCGGTGCTCATCGCGCGGATTGTCCAACCTGCCCGCCATTGCGAGAAATAGGGTTCTCGCGCTTGGCGATTATCGATCAAAGAAGGAACCAACCCCCATGGCTACTGCCGCATCCGTCACCACCATGTCCCCCGCTGCCAATCCGCCGATGGAAGATTTCGCGACTCTGTTCGAGGAATCGCTGTCGCGCCAGGAAATGCGCCAGGGCGAACTCATCACGGCCGAAGTTGTGCGCGTCGAATTCAACGTCGTCGTCGTCAACGCCGGTCTCAAGTCCGAGTCGTTCATTCCCATCGAGGAATTCAAGGACGACAACGGCGAAATCGAAGTGAAGGCCGGTGATTTCGTCATCGTCGCCATCGAAGCGCTCGAAGACGGCTATGGCGAGACCAAGCTGTCGCGCGACAAGGCCAAGCGCCTCAAGGCGTGGCATGACCTCGAAGCCGCGATGGAGCAGGGCCTCATCGTGCAGGGCCTCGTCACCAGCAAGGTCAAGGGCGGTCTCACCGTCATGATCAACGGCATCCGCGCGTTCCTGCCGGGCTCGCTGGTCGACATCCGTCCGGTCAAGGACACGACCCCGTTCGAGAACAAGGCGCTCGACTTCAAGGTCATCAAGCTCGACCGCAAGCGCAACAACGTCGTCGTGTCGCGTCGCGCCGTGCTCGAGGAGAGCCAGGGCGAAGTGCGCGAGAAGCTGCTGTCGACGCTGGCCGAAGGCGCGATCGTCAAGGGCATCGTCAAGAACATCACGGATTACGGCGCGTTCGTCGACCTCGGTGGCATCGACGGCCTGCTGCACATCACCGACCTCGCCTGGCGTCGCGTCAAGCATCCGTCGGAAGTGCTGGCCGTGGGTGACGAAGTCACTGCCAAGATCCTCAAGTTCGACCAGGAAAAGAATCGCGTATCGCTCGGCATGAAGCAACTCGGCGAAGATCCGTGGGTGGGCCTGTCGCGCCGCTACCCGCAGAGCACGCGTCTGTTCGGCAAGGTCACCAACATCACCGACTATGGCGCGTTCGTGGAGATCGAGTCGGGCATCGAGGGCCTCGTCCACGTGTCCGAAATGGACTGGACCAACAAGAACATCCACCCGACCAAGGTCGTGCAGCTGGGCGACGAAGTCGAAGTGATGATCCTGGAAATCGACGAGGACCGTCGCCGCATCTCGCTCGGCATGAAGCAATGCATGCCGAACCCGTGGGATGACTTCTCGATGAACCACAAGAAGGGTGACAAGGTCACCGGGATGATCAAGTCGATCACCGACTTCGGCGTGTTCGTCGGCCTGCCCGGCGGCATCGACGGCCTCGTGCACCTGTCCGACCTCTCGTGGAATGCCACCGGCGAAACCGCGGTGCGTGACTACAAGAAGGGCCAGGAGGTCGAAGCCGTGGTGCTGGCCATCGACGTCGAGCGCGAGCGCATTTCGCTCGGCATCAAGCAGCTCGAAGGCGATCCGTTCACCAACTTCGTGGCCATGCACGACAAGGGCAGCATCGTCGACGGCACGGTCAAGTCGCTGGACGGCAAGGGCGCCGTGATCGGCCTCGGTGGCGACATCGAAGGCTATCTGCGCGCGTCGGAGCTGTCGCGTGACCGCGTCGAGGATATGCGTACGCACCTGAAGGAAGGTGATGCGGTCAATGCGATGATCATCAACGTCGATCGCAAGAATCGCAGCATCAACCTGTCGATCAAGGCCAAGGACAATGCCGAGGAAGGCGAGGCGATGCAGCGTATCAGCACCGAGAACGCCGGCGCCAACACGGGCACGACCAATCTGGGCGCGCTGCTGAAGGCCAAGTTGTCCGACCCGAAGAGCAACGGTTGAATCACGGGAACGCCGCAATGACCAAATCGGAACTGATCGACCGCCTCGCGGCACAGTTTCCGCAATTGGTAGCCAAGGACGCCGAGCTGGCGGTCAAGATGATCCTGGACGCGATGGGCGAAAGCCTGGCGAAAGGGGAACGCATCGAGATCCGCGGGTTCGGCAGCTTCGGCTTGAACTATCGTCCGCCACGCACCGGCCGCAATCCGAAGTCGGGCGAGAAGGTGCAGGTGCCGCAGAAATTCGTGCCGCACTTCAAGGCGGGCAAGGAATTGCGCGAACGTGTCGATTTTGCCGAAGACGGCACCAAATAGGCCGCGTCGCGCCAGTGACGCACCTTGCAGCAACTCGGGCGGGGGAGGCAACTCTCCCGCCCGTTCTTTTGGTTGGGACCAACCTGTCCCGGGTGGCATAATCGGACCATGCAAACCGTGCGCTGGATCATTGCCGCCACCGTCTTCATTGGTCTGCTTTTCCTGTCCTTGCAGAACGCCGACACGGTCACGTTGCGCTTTTTCAATTTCGCGAGCTGGCAGGCACCGCTGGTCTTCGTCGTGCTGGTGACGTTTGCCATGGGTGTCGCCGCGGGGCTGCTGGCCGGCGCATTGCGCGCGTCGAGACTGAAGCGCCAGCTGAACAAGCTGCGGCGCGAGCAGCGGCATGCGGACTCGAGGCCTTCGCGACCTGATTCCGCCACGCTTCCGGCACCGGGCATGGGCACGGCCCGGCACGATCGCCTGCCGGACGTCCTGTGATCCCGATCCCCTAGCGGCCGCGACATGGATTTCGAACTGTGGTGGCTGCTGCCGATCCCGGCGGTTTTCTTCGGGCTGGGCTGGATCGCGGCGCGCATCGACATCAAGCACCTGTTGCGCGAGTCGCGCGCCTTGCCGCTGTCGTACTTCCGCGGCTTGAACTTCCTGCTCAACGAGCAGCCGGACAAGGCCATCGAATCGTTCATCGAGGTCGTCAAGGTCGATCCGCAGACCATCGACCTGCACTTTGCGCTGGGGTCGTTGTTCCGCCGCCAGGGTGAAATCGACCGCGCCATTCGCATGCACCAGAACCTGCTGGATCGGCCCGATCTGCCGGCGGACAAGCGCACGATGGCCACGCACGAACTGGCGCAGGACTTCCACCGGGCTGGGTTGCTCGATCGCGCGGAGGAACTGTTCACCAAGCTCGACGGCGGCCCGTTCGAACACTCGTCGCTGTCCCACCTGATCTCGATCTACGAGACCGAGAAGGATTGGAACAAGGCGATCGCCGCCACGCAGCGCATGGAGGCACTGGCCAAGCAGCCCTATTTCAAGGAAATCGCGCAATACCACTGCGAGCTGGCGCAGGCAGCGCTGCTCGAGGGCGATCGTGTCCGTGCCCAGGGCGAACTCGACGCGGCGTTTGCCGCCTACCGTGGCTGCGCCAGGGCGACGCTGGTGTCCGGCGACGCCCAGTTCCAGCAGGGCGATGTGGCGGGCGCGATCGCCACCTGGCAGAAGATCGAGACGCAGAATCCCGCCTTCCTTGCGCTGGCCGCCGACCGGATGGCCGACGCATGGCGGAAGGAAGGCGCGGTGGCGCAAGGCATTCGCGTGTTGCGCAGCTACCAGGCCCAATACCCGTCGCTGGATTTGCTGAACGCGCTGTTCACGCTGGTGCTGGAGCACGAAGGGCCGGATGCGGCAGCCGGGCTCATCAAGGAAGAACTGGTCCGCAACCCGACGCTGCTGGGGTTGGATCGCCTGCTCGAGGCGCAGCTGCTGGCCGCCCCCGCCGATCGCCGCCACGATCTGGAACTGGTCAAGGGCCTGGTCGCGCAGCACATCAAGCGGCTTGGCATGTACAAGTGCGACCATTGCGGTTTCCGGGCCAAGCAGTACTACTGGCGCTGCCCCGGTTGCCTCAAGTGGGAGACGTATTCGCCACGGCGAACCGAAACACCGGATGGATACGCGTGAACGCGTCGCCCATCCGACCTCAGGAACTCGAATGACCAGCCCCGCCGACACTGCGCCGCGCATTTTCGTTGCACTTGACTTCGCCAACCCGATGGCGGCCCTTGGCCTTGCCGATCGGCTCGATCCGGCGCAATGCGGGTTGAAGGTGGGCAAGGAGCTGTTCGTGATCGGGGGACCGGAGCCGGTTCGCTGGATGGTGGACCGGGGCTTCAAGGTGTTCCTCGATCTCAAGTTCCATGACATTCCCAACACCGTGGCGAGCGCATGCGCCGCCGCCACGCGGCTGGGGGTTTTCCTGATCGACGTGCACGCCAGTGGCGGGCGGGCGATGCTCAAGGCGGCGCGCGGCGCCGTTTCCGACACGGCCGCTGCCATGGGGCGCAAGCCCCCGCTCCTGATCGGCGTCACCGTGTTGACGAGCCTCGCCGACGCCGACCTGCGCGAGGTTGGCCACGCCGGCACCGCGGCCGACGAAGTGCTGCAACTGGCGCGGCTTACCCGCGCCTGCGGGCTCGATGGCGTCGTCTGTTCGGCGCATGAGGCGGGCACGATCCGCGCGGCTTGCGGTCCCGATTTCAAGCTGGTGACGCCGGGTATCCGCCTGGCCGATGCCGCCAAGGATGACCAGGCGCGCATCGTGAGCCCGGAGGCGGCGGTGCGCGCAGGGGCGGATTATCTGGTCATCGGCCGGCCGATCACGCAGGCCCCGGATCCGCTGGCCACGCTCAATGCCATCAATGCCAGCCTGGCGCAACTGAAAGCCTGACGCAACATGAAGATCACGATGATCGGCACCGGCTATGTCGGCCTCGTTACCGGAACCTGCTTCGCCGAGGTGGGCAACGACGTCCTGTGCCTCGACGTGGATGCGAGCAAGATCGACATCCTCAACGGCGGCGGCGTGCCCATCCACGAGCCGGGCCTCGAGGCGATGGTTCGCCGCAACGTTGCCGCCGGTCGCCTGCGCTTCACCACGGACATCGACGCCTCGGTCGAGCACGGCATGCTGCAGTTCATCGCGGTGGGCACGCCTCCCGACGAGGACGGCAGTGCCGACATGCAATACGTGATCGCCGCGGCGCGCAACATCGGTCGCCGGATGCGCGGCTTCAGGATCATCGTCGACAAGTCGACCGTCCCGGTGGGCACGGCGGATCGGGTGCGCGCCGCCATTGCCGACGAACTGGCCTTGCGCCAGGAGGACATTGCGTTCGAGGTCGCGTCCAATCCGGAATTCCTGAAGGAGGGCGCGGCGGTCGAGGACTTCATGAAGCCCGACCGCGTGGTGGTGGGCGCGGAGGACGAGCGCGCCATCGCCGCGCTGCGCGCGGTCTACGCGCCCTTCATGCGCAACCACGAACGTTTCCTGGTGATGGATGTGCGCTCGGCGGAACTCACCAAGTACGCGGCCAATGCGATGCTGGCCACCCGCATTTCGTTCATGAACGAAGTGGCCAATCTTGCCGACCGACTGGGTGCGGACATCGAAATGGTGCGCCAGGGCATCGGCTCCGATCCGCGCATCGGCTATCACTTCCTCTATCCGGGCGCGGGCTACGGCGGCAGCTGCTTTCCCAAGGACGTGAAGGCGCTGCAGTACACCGCCACGCGCCTTGGCATGCCGCTGCAGCTGATCGCGGCGGTGGAATCGGTCAACGAAGCCCAGAAGCACATCCTGGTCGACAAGATCGTCGCGCGCATGGGTGCCGACCTGTCCGGCCGCACCTTCGCACTGTGGGGATTGGCCTTCAAGCCCAACACCGACGACATGCGCGAAGCGCCGTCGCGCGTCGTCATCGAGGCACTGGTGGCGCGGGGCGCCCGCGTGGTGGCCTATGACCCGGTGGCCATGGTCGAGGCGCGCCGCGTTTTCGGCACGTTGCCCCAACTCACCTACGCCGCCTCGCCGCAGGATGCATGCGTAGGTGCCGACGCGCTGGTGGTCGTGACCGAGTGGCAGGAGTTTCGCAGTCCCGACTTCGAGGCGCTGCACTCGGCGCTGGGCGAGAAGCTCATTTTCGATGGCCGCAATCTCTACGACCCGCCGCAGGTGCGCGCCGCGGGCCTCGAGTATTTCGCCATCGGCCGCCGCTAGGAACCTGTCCATGCCCGTCACCGCCTATTCCGTCCATCGTCCCCGCGTCGCCACGGCGCGCGTACTGGTCGTCGGCGACGTGATGCTCGACCGGTACTGGTTCGGCGACGTCGAGCGCATCTCGCCGGAGGCGCCGGTCCCCGTGGTCAGGATCTCGCGCACCGAGGAACGCCCGGGTGGCGCCGCCAACGTGGCGCGTAACGCCGCGTCGCTGGGCGCACAGGCATCGCTGCTGTCGGTGGTCGGCGACGATGAGCCGGCCAGCGTGCTGGCCCGATTGCTGGAGGCCGAGCATGTGCACGCGTCGCTGCTGCGCGACCCGACGCTGCCCACCACGGTGAAATTGCGGGTGATCGGCCGGCAGCAGCAACTGTTGCGCATCGATTTCGAAACGACGCCGTCGCATGAGGTGCTGGCCGCGAAGCTGGCCGACTACGAACGCATGTTGGCCGCGACTGATCTCGTCATCCTGTCGGACTACGGCAAGGGCGGCCTTGCGCATATTGCGTCGATGATCGGCAACGCGCGCGCGGCCGGCAAGACGGTACTGGTCGACCCCAAGGGTGACGACTACGCGCGCTACCGCGGGGCCACCATGCTGACGCCCAATCGCGGCGAATTCCGGCAGGTGGTCGGCGCGTGGACCGATGAAGCAGACTTTTCCGCACGGGCGCAGACGCTGCGGCAGACGCTGGACCTCGATGCGCTGCTGGTGACGCGTTCGGAGGAGGGCATGAGCCTCTTTACGGCAGGTGGCGCGCTCACCATACCGGCGCAGGCCCGCGAAGTGTTCGACGTCTCCGGCGCCGGCGATACGGTGATTGCAACCATCGGCGTGCTGCTGGCCGCGGGTGCCCCCATCGTGGATGCCGTCCATATCGCGAACGAAGCGGCGGGGGTGGTGGTGGGCAAGCTCGGTACTGCGGTCGTGCATCCGCACGAACTGCGTTAACGGCACGTCGCCACGGCGGGCGTTCCATGGCCAAGGCAAAGACCGTCTACGCGTGCACCGAGTGCGGCGGCGCGTCCCCCAAGTGGCAGGGTCAGTGCCCGCAGTGCGGGGTCTGGAACACGCTCGTCGAAACCGTGGCGGCCACCACCGCGGTGCGTTTCCAGTCGGTGGCCGGCACCCGGTCCACGATCACGTCGCTGGCGTCGGTCAAGGCGCAGGAGAACACCCGGATCGCCACGGGGCTCGAAGAGTTCGACCGCGTGCTGGGCGGCGGTCTCGTTCCCGGCGGCGTGGTGCTGATCGGCGGCGACCCCGGCATCGGCAAGTCGACGCTGCTGCTGCAGGCCGGCGCGGCCCTGGGCGCTGCGCACCGCACGCTCTACGTTACCGGCGAGGAGTCGGTCGAGCAGGTGGCGTTGCGTGCGCAACGGCTTGGCCTCATCAATGCGGCGGTGGAACTGCTGGCCGAAGTGCAGCTGGAGGCGATCGTGGCCGCAATCGGCGCGACGCAACCCGAAGTGGTGGTGATCGACTCGATCCAGACCGTGTATTCGGAGGCCCTGGAGTCCGCTCCCGGCAGCGTCGCCCAGGTGCGCGAATGTGCGGCGCAATTGACGCGTCTGGCCAAGCAGCGCGGCATCGTCGTGATTCTGGTCGGGCACGTGACCAAGGAGGGCGCCATCGCAGGCCCGCGCGTGCTCGAGCACATCGTCGATACGGTGCTCTACTTCGAGGGCGACCCGCATTCGAGCTTTCGCCTGGTGCGGGCGATCAAGAATCGCTTCGGTGCCGCCAACGAACTGGGCGTGTTCGGCATGACGGAGCGGGGCTTGAAGGGCGTGACCAATCCCTCGGCGCTGTTCCTGTCCCAGCACGCCGAACCGGTCGCCGGTGCGGTGGTGGTGGCCACGCTGGAAGGGTCGCGGCCGCTACTGGTCGAGATCCAGGCGCTGGTCGATCCGGTGCAGGGCGGCAATCCGCGGCGCCTGGCCGTGGGTTTGGACGCGCAGCGCCTGGCATTGCTGCTGGCGGTCCTGCACCGTCACGGCGGGGTCGACACCAGCGGCTACGACGTGTTCGTGAACGCGGTAGGGGGTGTGCGTATCCAGGAGCCCGCAGTCGATTTGGCCGTGCTGTTGGCTATCAATTCGTCTTTAAGGAACAAGCCATTGCCAGCTAAATCTATTGTATTTGGTGAGGTCGGCCTGGCAGGGGAAATCCGCCCGGTGCAGCGGGGGCAGGAGCGCCTCCGCGAAGCCGCCAAGCTGGGGTTCAGGACCGTTCTGATCCCTACCGCCAACAAGCCGAAGCAGGGGATCGATGGCGTGACCATCATCACGGTCGACCGGGTCGGCGAAGCCATGGGAGCACTGCGCGAATGAACCGCCTCTCGCTGCTGCTGGTGGTGGCGCTGGGCGCACTGCTGCTGGCGTCGTGCCTGCAGGACGACGTGACACCGCCCGGTACGCAATACCGCACCGCGGTCCACCAGGTCATGACGCGCTACCACGTGCCCGGGGCGCTGGTCACCGTCCGGGTGCCGGGCGACTCCCGGTGGAGCGAAGCGTTCGGCGTCGGGGATCGCGCGACCGGCACGACGATCGACCCAGCCAGCCATTTCCCGATTCGCAGCATCACCAAGTCCTACACGGTCACCGTGATCCTGCAGCTCGTTCGCGACAAATTGGCGCGCCTCGATGACAAGCTCGACCAGTACGTTCCCGGTTTCCCCAATGGGGGTCGCATCACGCTGGCCGACCTGGCAGGCATGCAAAGCGGGATTGGCGACTACACGGACAACGCAACCTTCCGGAAACTGTTCGGCGAGGATCTGGCCCGGACCTTCACCGAGCCGCAACTGGCGGGCTATGGCCTGGAGGAGTCGCCGCAGTTCGAGCCCGGCGCGCACTACCAGTACAGCAATACCAATACCGTATTGCTTGGCATGATCGTGGAAAAGATCACGGGACAGCCGCTGGGCACCGCGCTGCAGTCGCGTATCCTGACCCCGCTGGCCATGGGCGGCACGTCGTATCCGTTGACGGTGCCATTGCCGGTGCCCCATCCGACGCCTTACGACGTGGACGTCACGACCGGCGCATTAGAGGAGCTGCCTCTGATCAGCCCCACATCGCTCGCGGGCGCCGGGGCGATGGTGTCGACGCTGGCGGATCTCGAGACATGGGCGCTGGCGTTGGGCGACGGACGCCTGATCGGGCCGGAGCTGCAGAAAGCCCGCGTCGAACGGTCACGGCCGGTGACCAACGGCCCGGAGTACGACAGCTACGGCCTCGGTCTCGGCATCCTGAAAGGCTGGTGGGGGCACACGGGGACGGGGGTCGGCTGGCAGGTGGCGACCTTCTTCGATCCGCGTACCGGCGCCACCATTTCCGTGATGGTCAACGCCACGCCGTCCGGTGACCGCCGCAACCTCAATCTCGCCCAGGAACTGTTCGAGGCGCTGGCCGACGTGGTGGGAAGGCGCTAGAACCGGTAGGCCAGTCCAATCGACAGCGTCTGCGCCCAGAAGTCGGTGGTGTCGAAGCCAAACGATGGCTGCGCTGAACCGACCAGTCGCGCCGGGGGCTCGCCACCGTAGGCAAGGCTCTGCGTCGGATTCACGTTGCGATTGACCTGCAGGCCCGGTCGCACCACATCGCTGGCATAGAGCAACGAGTAACTGACCAGGATCGTCGCCGCAGGCGTCACGCGATACCCGAGCGACAGCCCGATCTCCGGGACCACGGCAAACTGGTTGCGCGAATGCTCGCCGATGTTGGTGGGCACGGCGAAATAGCCGCCCGTGAAGGTCTGCACCGGGCCCAGATCGTTGAAGTCGTTGGTCTGCAGCGAACCGCTGATCGACACCGATTGCTGCATGGTCCCCAGCGCGACCTTGGCGAAGCCGCTGCCCATCCAGGCGCCCTGGTCAAAGGCGGCGCGGGCACCGACCTGCAATCCGTAGAAGCGATTGGCCGCATCGAACTGATCGGTGGTGTCCCAGATGTCCGTCGGTCCGGGCGGAAGGTCAGGGCTCGACGTGGTGAGCGTGTATTTTTCGCGCAACTGCACGTAGCGAAAGCCGCCCAGCAGGTTCAGCTTCCACCCGTCGCGCGGCGGCATCGACCACGTCGCGTTGAGTTCGCCGCCGCCCAGGCTGTTGGTCAGCGTCGTTTCCGCGCGGCCGGCGAAGATCGGCGAAAACGAAATCTCGGTGAAATTCTCGCGTCCTTGCGTGACGTCGAAGAACGGCAGCAGCAGGTCGGTCGAATCGATCGCGCCGCTCGAGCTCACGCTGCGCGAGGTACTGCGGGAGGGGACGTAGAAGCCTGTGCCTTCGAATCCCCATGCGCCCTGCAACGCGTACGTGCCGGTGACACGGAACCCGGCATTGGGGTTGGTATCGATCGTGCCGCCACCCAGCAGGACATTGGTGACCGGCAAACCGTACGTGTTGTCGGTGATGAGCGGCACGGGCGTCGGGCTTGCCTTGAACCACGCGTAGAGCGCCTCGACGGTGACCGTGCCACGGCCGTCCGCGAATGGCGCAGCGCCTGCGCCGGGTGCCGATTGCGCGACCGCGGTGCCGACGATGCCGGTGGCCGCCAGCGCGGCGACCGCACGCACCGCAACGGCCCACGGCGCGATCCGTGCCATTCCCGCCGGAACCTTCA
Organism: Betaproteobacteria bacterium; assembly: GCA_031396395.1. Classification (GTDB taxonomy): domain Bacteria; phylum Pseudomonadota; class Gammaproteobacteria; order Burkholderiales; family Casimicrobiaceae; genus VBCG01. The sequence goes on along the minus strand of JANNKR010000164.1, from coordinate 19,190 downwards.
TTGGGCGGGTCATTGGCAGAACTGCGCGGGTGAAATCGGCGCGTTGAAGCAGGCGCCGGCCGTCTTCGCATCCGCCGGCATGAAATTCACATTCCAGCCCGTGCCTGTCGCACCCCTGGGGAAGCAGGCCGCGGCCGGGCGCGGATCAATGACGGGATCGGTGGCAAAGCCTTCCGCCAGCCTGAAGCCGATGCCATAACAACCTCCATCGGGGCAGGCGAGCGACTTGTTCGACCAGCTGCAGGCGTCGAGCCCGAGACTGTTGGTGGCGCTGCAGGCACTGTAGAGCGGGTTGTCCTTGCTGAGGTTGCAGCGGCATGCAAGCGGCGCGGTCGGGTCGCCATCCTTGCCTTTGAATGCGCAGAAATTGGCCGGCCCGCAGGTGCCGGTCCGTGTATTTTCGAGATTGACGGCGAACTCGGGAAACGACATGGTCATCGTGACCGTCAGCACGCCCGTTGCGGGGTCGTAGCTGCGTCCCCATCCGGACGGCCAGCTGCCCAGGGGCGGGAACTGCACCTGTTTCTTGCTGATGTCCGCCTGCGTCGCCCACACGTCCACATTGGGATCGAAGTCCTTCTTGCCCGGGACGGACTTGCCGACGTACATCTGGTACGTCTGCGTGGTCCTGGCGTTGGCGAAGAGCATGAACGTGTAGTACGTATTGCCGGCGCCGAACACATTGAGCCGGTTCGACGACTTCGATTGCATCGCCGATCCGACCGTGGTGTCGATGTAATAGGCCGCGTTGTTCGGCGTCAGCGTGCTGCGTTGATAGGTGTCCTGCCCGGCCATCCGGATCGCCACGCCATCCCTGGACTTGGTGAATTCGTCCCTGGTCAGCAGTTGCCGGTACAACGGCACGCCGTAGCACTTTCCTTCGGTGCAATCCGAATCCCATTGCGGCACCGAACCGGCACCGCAGGTGCCGTTGCTGGCGCAGGCAGGGTAGACCACCGAGGTGACATAGTCGTAGGGGCTGGTCTTGGCGGTGTCGTCCGATGCGCATTCCGGCTGCTCGATCGGGGCATTGAAGAACGGGTCGGAATTGACCGACACCGTCTTGACGTAGCCCGTCAGCGAACCGTCGTCGTCCGTCAGCTCTGTCTGCCGGTCGACGTCGGTGAAGTTGTCGAACATGTTGAACGCCGACGTGCAATAGGCCTTCAGGACCGCGGCCGCGTCGGTCTTGTAGTTCTGGTTGCCCTTCTTCGCCGGGTCGGTGATGAAGAGCGGTTCGATCACGAAGTGCCGGATGTCGACGTCGTCGAAGTACAGGCTGTGGCTGTGGAACGCCGGCGGATAGTAGAACCCGTTCGGCTGCTTCCAGCCGATGGCGGCGTTGGGCGCATAGCATTGGCCATCCTTCTGCGGCACGCCGAGGATCTGGGCGACGAGATAGCCGCTCGACCGGCACTCCTGCTGGCCGGGCTTGCAATCACTGAGGATCGTTTTTTTGATGGCCAGGTAGGCGTTGTTTTCCTGGTAGGCCGGGCCGTCGTAGATGTTGAAGAACCGCTGGTTGACGCCGAAATTGCTGATCAGGAAGCTCACGCCTTCCTTTGCATTCAGGCAATAGTTGCCGGGCGCCGCGTTATCGCACTTGAGGCCCTGGGGGTTGAATGGCCCGACGGCCGACGCGAGTGGATTGTCGGGTTGCGTGGTGCCGATCAGCGCGCTGTTGCGCATCAGCGCCCAGTGTCCCTTGATCAGGTCGGACTCCGTGTAGCCGCCACCGGTGACGATGGTCATGCCGCCGTTCTGCACGTCGGTCAACACGCTGTCGGTCATGAGATACCACTGCGGACGCAGCCAGATGGCGGAAAAATTGGTCTCGGCCCAATGAAACGACGAGGTGTAGCTTTCAATGGCCGTCATCATGCAGCGGCCGAGATTGTTGCCGTCGCAGCGCGGGACATTGCTGCAATCCTCCGTGGGGCCGCAGAGCGTGGGGAAGCGCCCGCCGCCCTTGTCCACCTTGGGGTAGTACTCGTCCGCGTTGACCTCGTACTTGTCGCCGTCGTCGCCATGCATGTGCTTGCTGCAGGCGGTATCGTTGGCCGGATTGGTCTGATCGCACCACGGCGGGGCGAGGGGATTCGGGATCGGATTGACGACGCCTTGCGCACCTATGCCCACCCCCCAGCATGCGGTCGTGTTGCCGATCGTGTTGAACGAATTCATCGCGGTGGAGCAGCTGTTGCCGACAAAGCGCTTCAGCGGCGTGGTCGCGGCCTTGGTCAGCGGATTGCCCGTCGGCGGGTTGGCCTGCATCGAGCCGTAGGACACCCATTTCATGTGGCGCGAATGCGCACTGTTGGCCCCGGGCACCAGCCAATAGCAGGCGCCGCAGGTGCCCGCACCGGCGGCCATGTTGTACTCGAAGTCGTTCCACCCGTTCATGATCCAGAACACGGTCGGATGGTCATAGTCAGAGTAGAAGGGGACGTTTTCCGGGTAGCCCGGGTCGCGTGCCGCCGCGAGGATGCCTGGGACCTTGCGCGGATTATCCGGATTGTCGATGGCCGCCCGCGCGAAGATGCCGATGTTGGTCAGGAACCGGTTGTCGTATTCGGACCCGTCTTCGATGTAGAAACCATGGCCGATCGACTTCCAACCGACGTTGCGCGCAAAGGTGACGTTCTGCGTCGCGTGGATGACCATGAAGCGCGTCATCGACTCGTTGACGGAGGAGTCCTTGACGTAGGTATCCGGCGGGGCGGCGCGCACCATGTGGAAATGCACCGGATAGTGCCCAAGCCGCCCCCCCTGGCCCAGTTGCTTGAACTCGACGCCCTGCATCTGGAATTTGGCCACACCCTGCCGGACCAGCGTATGCCCGCCGAAGTAGCTGGTCGCCTGCAGCGGCGTTTGAGCGGCATCGCCTTCGCTGACGATGCGGATGCTGCGGGTCAGCAAGGCAACGGCCGCGCGCGTCTCCGCGTCCTTGAAGGACAGCGCAATGCCCACGCCCGACAGGTCGTACTTCGTCCCGCGGTGATCGTGCGCGAACTTTTCCTTCACCGTGATCGTTTTGGAGTCGGGCGCGATGGCGACGATGGTCAATTGCTCCGAATGCGCAGGCAGGTAGTCGGTGGTGGTGACCACGATCTCGTCGCCGATGGTCCAGTCGACGGGGCGGTCGACCACGACGACGTTCTCGCCTGCCTTCACCGACTTGTCGAGGCGCACCCAGCTGGTGCCCGAATTCGACGAGGGCAGGTCGGCATAGGTGGCGCCCTTCTTGCCGAAGAGCTGCAGCGTTCCGCCATAGGAGACCGCAAGCACCTTGTAGCCGAAGAATCCGGGCGTGGCGCCGCCGCCGTCAAAGGGCAGGGAGCCGTAGGTGTAGAAGTAGTCATTGGGCATGCCCGGGCTGACCGGGACCAGTGAATCGCCCTCGGAATCCCACACCGCTTCCGGAATGCCGCAGCGCTCGTCCATCTTGCAGGTGATGCCCTGGCCACCGGCCGCCCCGACCCCCGTCCCCTGGTCGGCGCCATAGAGGTGAATGGTAAGGCGGCCACCCTTTGCGCCTACTGGTGCCGCGGGGGTGCCCGCGACCAGCGAGCCCTGGTTCTCGATCAGGATCGACGACGCCCAGAAGTCGATAGCCTCGTCGAGGAACGTCAGCGAGCCGCCTCCATAGATGTTGACGTCGCCATAGACGAAGGTTCCGGCCGACACCGTGCACGCGCCTGTCACCAGCAGATTCACCGGGGGCGAGCCACTCACCTGGAGGGGCGCCGCGAGGGGGCCGCCGCGACATTTGTCGGGGGTCGCATCGCGGGCGACCGCCATGGAACCTGGGATCAGTGTTGCGGCGGCGAGAGCTACCGACGCGAGCCATACGGGAAGTGTGCGAATCATGCGAATTTTCAGAATTGAACGGCAGGATGGAGGGCAACAACGAAACGGAAAAGCAAAAGTCGCGCCGATGGCGCGGTGGACATTACCGACACCCCCCGCATCCGTCAACGTATTGCTCGCGAGTAAACGGGATTGCGGGCAACTCGGTCGTCAACTTCGGCGCATCTGCGATAATCAAAGGCTTTCCCTGGTACAGCCGGGGTTGGCGTGCCGCAGTTTCCGCCCATCCAAGAGATTCCATTGACGCGTTCATTGCTCGTTTTCATGCTTGCGCTGTTCACCGTGCAAGTCCTCGCGCAGTCCCCGGCGGCGCGTGCCCCCGATCCGGTGGCGTTGCTCGCTGCTGCCAAGGCTGCCAGCGGGGGTGCCGCGTGGGATGGGATGCGTTCCCAGCACAGCCAGGTGAAGCTCACGGCCGCCAAGCTTGAAGGCACCGTGGAGCGCTGGAGCGACATCACGTCGGGCCAGTCGGTGCTGAAGTACAGCATCGGTCCGCTTGCAGGCGCCGCCGGATTCGACGGCAAGACGGTGTGGACGCAGGACGGAGCGGACGAACCGAAGGTCGAGACAACGCCCGTCGCACTGGAACTGGCGGCCAACGCCGCCTATCGCGACCGCTTGGCGTTCTGGTTTTCCGATCGCGCGGCGGGGCGGATCGCGTACAAGGAGCGCGCCGAGGCCGATGGCCAGAAGTTCGACGTCGTCAGCATCACGCCCACTGGCGGGCGCCCGTTCGAATTCTGGATCAATCCGGAGTCGAAACTGATCGAGCGTCTGGTGGAGCGCGAAGCCGAGGTCACGCGCACCGAGATCTACACCGATCGGCGCGAGGTCCAGGGCGTCAAGATTCCCTTCCACGTGCGAACCACGCGCGGAGACCCCAAGCTCGACGAAATCGTCAACGTGCAGAAGCTCGCGTTCAACGAGCCGTTGAAGGGCATTGTCTTCGGGCCACCCGTGGCAGTGTCGGAACTGGTGTTCCCGGCAGGCGTGGCTGCGGTCGACGCCAATTTCGAGGTGCACAGCGGACACCTGTTCGTGCGCGTGATCCTGGACGGTCGCGGTCCGTTCCGGATGCTGCTCGATGCCGGTGGCGTCAACGTGCTGACCACGGAAACGGTGGCGACCCTGACGGGAGCGGGCAAGAGCAACGCCAGGACGCTTGACATTGCCACCACCAGCATCAATGGTGTCGCGTTGGGCGGGCAACGCTATGTCGTCGCCGACATCGATTCATTCCTGCGCCGGGTTGAAGGGCTGGACGATGTCGCCGGCGTGCTCGGTCTCGAGTGGTTCGTGCGCATGCCGATCCGCCTCGACTATGCCCGATCGCGGCTGACGATGTTCGATCCGGCGCAGTACAAACCGACGGGCGCGGGGACGCGCGTGCCGGTGGCCACGCGCGGGCGGCTACCCCTGGTACGCGGCAGCATTGACGGCATCGACGCCACCTTCGAGATCGACATGGCGAGCCGTGCCTCGCTGACGTTGACGCCCGCCTTTGCGGCAAAAAATGACCTCGCGACGCGGCTGGGCGCCAAGCAGGAAGCGATCACCGGCGCCGGCATGGCGGGCCCCGTGCGGTCCAGACTGGCGCGCGGCAAGATGCTGAAGCTCGGTACCGTTGACGTCCCGTTTCCCGTGATTGCGATTCCTGTTGCGGCCGCAGGGGCGCCGCCGCGCACGGACGTCGATGGCAACGTCGGCATCGGCATTCTGCGGCAGTTCGCGGTGACCTACGACCTCCCGAACGATGCGTTGTACTTCGAGCGCTACGTCAATTTCGGCACGCCGGACATCACCGATCGCGGCGGCCTCTGGGTCGAGCGCGGCGGGGAGGGCTTCAATGTCGTCGATGTCGTGGCCACCGGGCCGGCAGCCCAGGCAGGCCTCAAGTCGGGCGATGTGATCGTCGAGATCAACGGCCGCGCATGGGCGGAGTTTCCGCTGTCGCTCCTGCGGGATATGTTGCGCGGGCCGCCCGGTGCGCGCCTGCGGATCAAGACCGCGGCGGGGTCAGAGGTCACGCTGGTGTTGCGCGATCTGGTTTAGGCTTGATGCTGCAGCCGAACGGAAACGTCGCCCGCACTACGCTCATCGTGCCCAACCGAAATTTGGTACTAAGCAACAAGTGAAGCAGAAGTTCTTGCCGCTTTGATTGGCTACCGTGACGTTGGCGGACCACCGGTGGTCTGCTCTTGGTCCTGTGCCAGCGCCGCGAACGCGCGGTCGCGCTCTTCCCCCGGCTATTCGCCAGTGTAGTTCGCCGCCACGAAGTTGCCGGGCGCGGTCAAGATGATGTAGAGCGTCTCCTTGGTTTTGTCTGTCGCCGCCGGGTCCTTGAACACAACGCGCCATTCCTTGCCCTTCTTTCCATCGACCAGAGTCGCCTTGTCGACTTTGATGCCTTGCCAGGATTTGGGGAGCTTGCCCGACGCAATCAGCGCGTCTTTGCGCTTGTCCGCGCACGCAACCGCCGCCTGCTCGGAAGCAGACGTGTTGCCGTGGAAGTGGCAGCTGCCTTCAGAGGCCGACCGCGCAGGCGTGCTGGCGAACGAAATGACGGCTGCGAGCGTTGCGAGGGAGATGCAGGTCTTCACGATTGTTCCTTTCAGTTGGAGGTCAGAGTTTGTTGCGACTGGGGTCAGTGCTTTTGTCGATGTCCAGGTCCTCATGCGCATGCTCATGCTCTGCGGCAGGGAAGCGGAAATTGTTGGGCGCGATATCGTGGTGGTAGCTGTGCAACTGCATCAGAAGTAATAGGCCACCCGCATACATCAAAGTGACGTTCGAGGCGATGCTGAAACGCTTGAACGACGGGCGCCGGCGCCACAGTGCCAGCAGACTCACCATCACCGTTAGCGCCGCAATCTGCCCGAGCTCAACACCCAGGTTGAAGCTCAGAATGCGCAGCAACAGGCTCGTCGGGTCGTCGCCCAAAGGTAGCTGTTGCAACCTTGTGGACAGACCGAAACCGTGCAGCAGTCCGAATCCGAAGACAACCCAAAGCAGATTGGGTGACCGAATGTCGAAGTATTTCTGGAACCCCCCGTTGTTGTCGAAGCCCTTGTAAATGACGCTCACTGCAATCAGCGCGTCGACGAGGTAGTAGTTCCACGTGATGTGATAGAAGGTCGCCAGAATCAACGTGATGCAATGGCCTATTGTGAATGCAGTGACGAACTTGGCGATGTCATTGAACGTCGTCAGGAAGAACACGACACCAAAGAGAAACAGCAAGTGGTCGTAGCCGGTGAGCATGTGCGTCGCACCGAGCCAGACGTATTGCAAGTACCCACCGTCGAGCATGTGCTGACGGTCGGCTTCAGAGATGCCATGGGCGATTGCCGCGACTGGCAGAAACGCCACCGCTGACACAATCGCATGGCGAAGTAGTCCCTTGTTCATCGGGATGGTCCTAAACAAAAATCATAGGCGGGCTCACCTCGACGGCCAGTCAGCCGACGGAGCAAACACGGACGCATTAGGTCGAGCCGTCAAACGACGGTCGCTCGTGACGCAGCTACAAGCGCGCTAGGCTATCGAGCGTGGAGGGCGAAGAGGCGTGTCCGGAGACCGATGAACAGCGTGCGCATTGGCCAGGACGCAGGGAGGTGGCGGGCGCAGCGAAGGCAAGCCGCTGTCCGAAGCCACCGACACGAGTGCTGACCCAGCTCCATGGTCGGGGTGGATGTGCGGAGTTGAGGCGTTCAAGTCATCGAAATGCGCCGAACCATCATCGCGATGATGATGAGCTTCAACGTTTGCGTGCCAGCCGACGTGTGCCATTTCCAGCGCGGTCGCAGATCCTGCGCCACGTGAACCTGGGAACCCCTGCCAGGCGAGGCAGAAAAGCAGAAATAGTAGGGCGACCCGACGCATCGCCAAAGTATACGTCCAGAATTTTTCGCACTCCGAGATGTCGCATAATTTGTATTATGTCAAATTAAATTAGAAGAATTGCCAATGGCAATCGAGCGCAGTACTGCTCTCCATTCGCCCTCGACCCACCGGAACCCGTTTGGCAGCACCTACTCGCCCTTCGCCCCTGCAACTATGGTGACCGCGGCCGCACGTCCTGCAGGGAATCCACAGCCAACCCGCGGTCCCGCGCGATCTGCGCCGCGAAGTCCGCCACTGACCCTCCAGTTGGCAGGTTGCCCATCGCCTGAAGCCGCCGCTGGATCGCAGGGTCCTGAAGTGCGGCATTGAACGCGCGATTGAGCCTGGCCACTGTCTGTGGCGGCGTGCGGCCCGGCGCGAACAGGCCGAAGGTCGACGCAAGATTGGCGTCGGGAAAGCCGGCTTCCGCCAGCGTCGGCACATTGGGCAGGACGTCAAGACGTGCGGGCGCACCGACAGCCAGCGCCTTGAGGCGTCCCTCGCGGACGTATTGGAGTTGCAGCTCGCCGACGTTCGAGGACAGCACCTCGAATTCGCCCGCAAGCGCGTCCGCAATTTGGGGCCCCCCACCCTTGTATGGGACATGCGTGATATCAACGCCGCTCGAGGTGCGGACCCGATCCAGCACGCGATGGCCCGTTGTCCCGACGCCGGACGTGGCCCAACGTACGCGGCCGGGATGGACTCTTGCCATCGAGATCGCCGCCGTCAGGGTGTCGCCTGTCATGGTCGACGTGCCGAGGACGAGCACGGGCGTCACCATGACGCTCATCACCGGGGTGACGTCGGTATCCGGGTCGAAACCGGTCAGGCCGAGCAGTGGGGCAAATGTGAGCGGGCTGATCGCCGAGAACACCAGCGTGCGGCCATCGGGGCGCGCATGCTTCAAGGACTCCAACGCGACAATCCCGCCTGCGCCACCGCGGTTCTCCACGATGACCTGGGCCCCAAGGTGTTTCGCGGCACGCTCGGCGAGCGCCCGCGCGATCGCGTCGCTGACCCCGCCTGGGGGATACGCAACCACGACGCGCACCTGCCCGCCCGACGGGTCGGCGCCTTGCGCGATCGTTGCCATGGCAAGGGCGCAAAACATCAGCCCTGCCCTGATCCGCAATCGAAGCGCGCGCCGGTTCATGGGCTGTGGTTCCTAGCGCCGGCCACCCGCCGCGACCGAGGATTTCCACCCCTGCGCGATCGATCGGGCCAGCGCCATGAACATGGTCGCCGAGCGGTTCAATTCGCCTTCGTGGCTTACGAGCGTGATGGGGGCATCGAGGCGAACGTCCCTGCGGAACGGCCGATACGCGATCGCGTGCGGATGCGCACCCTGCATCGACGCCGGGACCACGGTGACCCCGGCACCCGCCGCCACCAGGTTGAGACTGGTCATCATCCGTTCTACCTCGGCAATTGACTTGGGACGTGCGCCGGCGGACTCACAGAGCGCCAGCAGGTTGGCGTAGAGCCCCGGAGCACCGGGACGGCGAACGAGAATCAGATTCTCGTCGTGCAGGTCAAGCGGCGCAACCGGCGCCCGACGAGTTGCGGGCATGCGCGCGAGTCGATGGTCGATCGGGACCGCGACGACCACCGGCTCGGTGAGCAGCGTCTCGAACAGCACGCCGGGTGGTTGCGCGACGGGTACGCGGAGGAATCCGCAATGCAGGCGGCGCGCAGCGACGGCTTCGGTGATCTCCGCCGCGTTGTGCTCGGAAAGCACCACTTCGACGTCGGGATAACGACCGCGGTATTCACGAAGCGTCACGGGCGTGAACGCGTGTGCCGCAGCGGAACTGGTGAAGCCGACCGACAGCGTGCCGACGAGCCCCTTCGCCACGCGCGCCATCTGCGCCTCCAGTGCCGACACGTCGGCAATGATGCGCCGTGCCTCGCCAAGAAGCAGCCGGCCCGAGTCGGTCAGCGCAACGCCCTTGGGATGGCGCCGGAACAGCACGGTGCCAAGTGCCGCCTCCAGGGCGCGGATCTGCTGGCTCAAGGGCGGCTGCTGGATGCCGAGCTCGTGCGCAGCCCGGGTCATCTGCCCGCTTTCGGCAACCGCAATGAAGTACCGCAAGTGGCGAAGGTCCATATGCAATAAGTATCGACTACCTACTTTGATTATATTTGACCTCTGGCCTTCCTGCACCTATCGTCTGCCGGCCACCCCCACTCGGAGCCACCATGAAGCGCTTCACCCTGCTCGCAATCGCTGCGTTTGCCGCCAGTTCCGCCGCGATCGCCGCCCCTCCTCCTCCCCCGCTGTCGATCCTGTTCGTCGGTAACAGCTACACGTTTGGACGCGTCGATCCGGTGATGAGCTACAACACCGCAAATGTGGACGACATGACCCGGCCGCGGCCCAACGACCCGGATCCGAACTTCACCGACACCACCGGCACCCGCGCGTGGGAACCGCACCCATGGGGTGGCGTGCCGGGCGTTTTCAAGCAACTCGCCGAGCAAGCCGGCGTCGAGTTCGACGTATCGATGTCGGCGCGCAACGCCGCCTCGCTGCGCGGGCACTTCCTCAATACCGCCAACGCGGACTGGGATCTGCGCGGCAACATCGCCAAGAAGAAGTGGGACATCGTGGTGCTGCAGGAGCAGAGCGATGCCGCCCTGCCGCCAGGACGCGGCGCGAACGCGAACTATCCCCAATTCAGTGCGTATGTCGACAAGATCGAGAAGTTCATCCACGTCGGCGCCGCGGAGAATTACCGCGAGGTCGATATGTACACGGCGATCTACGGCAGTGTCGCCAACTGTGTCGCGGCAGGTGGGACCACGGCCTCGTGCAGCAGCATCACGACGCGCAGGATTCCCGCCAATCCGAACAAGAGTGCCGCGACGAAGGTTTACCTGACGCAGACTTGGGCGCGGCCGGACATGGTATTCCCACATCTCGCCACCATCGCCGACGCCAACTACCCCACTGTGCCTGACGGGCGCCCGATCATCGACACGGTCAACGGCACGTTGCCAGATGGTTACCCGGATACTCTGTACTACCCGACTGAGGGACTTGCCGGCATGACGGCAGACCTGCGCGCGGCGTTCGCCGGCAAGGCACAGGCAAACGCGGGAATCGCCGGCGTCATCCCGGCTGGCGAGGCATTCCAGCGCGCGGTCGACGATCGGATTGCGAAAGGCGACAGCTTCTATACCAGCGAAGGCATCTACGCCGCCTACGAGCCGAGCGACAAGATCAACCTCTGGTGGGACGACTACCTGCACGCCAGCCGGCACGGCTCGTACCTTAGCGCGCTGGTCATCTTCGGCACGCTGACGGGGATCAGCCCGGCATCGTTCGGCGCGAGCGAGCAGGCCGCCTCCGACCTCGGCATCAATCACGGCGACGCCGTCCGGCTGCAACGCGTTGCTGCGGACCAACTTGCCGCGTCCGGCATAGTGACCGAATGGATTCCGTGCCTGCACGCCAACCCCAACGCGCAGGGTGGCGGTGTCGCCAGGCTGAGGTGTCATCGGGGCAAGTAAGCCCCGTAGCGACATTGCCGCCGATGACGCCTGCCCCACGCCTTCGTTGCGTAGAATCCCCATCCAGATCCGCTTTGAAGGGAACAGGATGATGTTGAACAACCTCTGCCGTGGCGTCGGGTCGGTGCTCGTCGCGCTAGCAATCGCCGGATGCGCGACGTATGGCCCCAGTCCACCGGTTGCCCCGGCGGTCGCAAGCGGCCCGCCGCAGTCGCTGCTGTGGGTCGGCAACAGCTTTTTCTACTACAACAACAGCATGCACGGGCAGGTTGCGCTACTGGTGCGTGGCGACAAGTCCATCACGCACCGCGGCGTGTCGGTGACGATCAGTGGCTCCGGCATCGACTGGCACGACGTCGCCAGCTACCTCGGCCCTGATCGCATCGGCAAGTACACTTTCGTAGGTGACAACGAAATCCGCTTCAACCCGCCGGGCCGGCAGTTCGACGCGGTCATGATCATGGATTGCAGCCAGTGTCCGATCCACCCGCAACTCGGGCCTGTCTTCCACGAGTATGCGAAGAAGCACGCGGAGACGGTCCGGGCGAACGGGGCCCGGCCCATCCTCTTCATGTCATGGGCGTACAAGGACAAGCCGGAGATGACAGCCCAGCTCGCCGAGCAGTACATGATCGCGGGCAAAGCGAACGGCGCGCAGGTGGTCCCGGCGGGACTTGCCTTCGCCAGGTCGGTCGCGCTGAACCCGGACCTCGAACTCTACATGCCCGACAAGCGCCACCCCAGCCTCGCCGGCACCTACCTCGCCGCATGCACCGTGTATGCCGCGCTCTTCGGGAAATCGCCGGTTGGCAACGCCCACACTGCCGGGCTTCCTGCCGATGTCGCGTTGCACCTGCAGCAGGTGGCGTGGAACACGGTCAACGCGCAGGGCGCCAGGTAGCGGACAGCGGACAGCCCTGCACGTCAATCCGCGGCCAGCAGCGCCAACGCTCCCAATCCGGCCCCCAATCCCACGGGGATGCCGAAGCGCTCGAGCTTCGACACCGATTCCCCCACCACGACTTCGACCGGCACCGACGTCAGGTCGAGCACCTTGTTGGTCACGGACGCATCGACCATCCGGGTGATCGAATTCTTCCGGGCGGTGGCCATCACGATGTGATCGCACTGAAGCCGCCGTGCCTCGTCGGCAATCGTTGCCGCCTTGGCGCCGACCTTGACATGCTCGGCATGCGGAATCCCGAACTCGTCGAGCATGGCCACCAGCGGCACCAGTACGGCCTCGGACTGCTCGCGGTGATACTCGTCACGGTCCTTCTTGGCCACGAACTGCGCAACGTGCCGTGAAAACGGTGCCTGCACGTTGAGCAGGTGCACCTCGAAGCCAGGATTCTTCCTGAACTCACGTATCACGTGGCGAACGGCGTGGTGTGCATTGGGGGAAGCATCGACGGGTACCAGGACCTTGATCATGGGGACTTCTCCTGTAGGAACATTGACGGACTCAGCATCGCGGGCCCATTGCGCGGACAGCCGCGCCACCCGCGCGCTGATGCGGGATTCCAGCTTGCGGTGGTTGGCGGCAAGTCCGAACCAGAGCACGCCGCCCACAACCACAACAAAAAGCATCGGAACGATCAGGCGGTGCGCCTGGAAATACTCCGCCAGCGCCGGTTCCGCGGTCATCATCTTGACGGCAGTCCAGGCTAGGACGCCGGCGCCCACATACACGAATGCGGGATAGCGCTCGACCACGCGCAGGATCAGCGTGCTGCCCCACACGACTATCGGGATGCTGATCAACAGGCCCAGCGTGACCAGCACGAAGCTGCCGTGCGCCGCGCCCGCCACGGCCAGCACGTTGTCGAGGCCCATGATGGTGTCGGCCACCACCACGGTACGGATCGCCCCCCAGAATGAGTCAGCTGCAGCGCCGCCCACCCCCTCCTCCCGCGACTTCTCCGGCAACAGGAGCTTGTAGGCAATCCAGACCAGAAGCGCGCCGCCAACGAACAGCAGCCCCGGAATCTGCAGGAGCCACACGACCACCAGGGTCATCGACGTGCGGACGACGATGGCGCCGACCGTACCCCAGAGGATCGCGCGCTTTTGCAGGTGCGCCGGCAGGCTCCGCGCGGCGAGCGCGATGACGATCGCGTTGTCGCCGGCCAGCACGAGATCGATGATCACGATGGCGAACAGCGCCGTCAGGAATTGGCTCGAGAGCAGATCCACTGCACCCCCCGCAGTCATTGGTGTGTCCGGTGATCCTACGGTTGCCCAGTCGAGTTGAATAGTGAATAGTTGCAATGGTATCGATTGAGAAGCGAGATTGCCCGTCGCGCAATGCATGCGTGCATTGCAATAGGCAATGATTACGATCATTGCCATACGCACCGGCAATTGTGTACAGACCCCGCTGGCTGGGCGAATGTGGTACAACGCTGTCGTGTTCGCCCGTCAGGGGTGAACGCCCCTTCAAAGGGGAGTAGCTTGGGCGACCGTCAGGTCGCCATGGCACGATCGTCAATACGGGCAGTCGCCCCGGTCGTGACGGCGCCGACAGCACTCGGCGCAAGCGAGACCTTTGCCGACCGGCAGAGATCTGCGTGTTGTTGATGCGTGGGATGTGCCGGCAGGGTGAAGGTCCGCCCCGCACGGTGCGTGGCGGTCGTGCCATCACGACTCGAGGATGCCCGCCCATGCCACATTCCCGCATTCGACACTTCTTCCGCCACGGCACGCTCCCGCAATTTGCAGTGTTCGAGGCCAGTGCGCGCCTGCAGAGCTTCACGCGCGCGGCCGATGAGTTGCACCTGGCGCAGCCGACCGTCTCGATCCAGATCAAGAAGCTGACAGCCACGATGGGGATGCCGCTCTTCGAGCAGATCGGCAAGCAGGTCGTCCTGACCGAAGCGGGCCGGCACCTCTACGAGCATTGCGGCGCAATGTTCGGTGGGTTGGCTGCACTCGAGGAAGACATGGCGAACCTGCGCGAAATGCGCACCGGGCGGGTGCGCCTTGCGGTCGGCACCATGGCAAAGTACTTTGCGCCGCGGATGCTGGCGGGTTTCCTGCAGGAGAATCCCGGACTCGACGCGTCACTGGCCATTCACAACCGACGCGGTCTGATCGAGCGATTGGCGAACCATGACGACGATCTCTACCTCTTCGCCAATCCGCCTGAGGATCGCGACATCGTGCGCCAAGCCATCCTGGCCAATCCGATGGTGGTCTTTGCCCGCGCGGATCACCCGCTGGCGCAGGAACGCCACATTCCGCTGGAGCGACTGGCGCGCGAGCCCTTCCTGATGCGCGAAGCCGGCTCCGGCACCCGGCGCGCAGTCGAAGATGTCTTCGGCAGACACCGGCTGGCACCCGACGTGCGCCTGGAACTGGCCAGCAACGAGTCGATCGAGCAAGCCATTCTCGCCGGGCTGGGGGTGTCGATTCTCCCGCGCGAGACGTTTGGCATCGATGTGGAGCATCGGCAACTGGTCATTCTTGACGTGACAGGCTTTCCGCTGGAGCGGCATTGGTGGTTCGTGTACCCCGTCGGCCGGCGGCTGTCGCCGGCGGTGTCGGCCTTCATGAGCCACGTGCGCGAACGGACGCGCACACCGTGGCGGGGGGATACAACAGTCGCGGTGAACCGCCCACCCGCCGCGCCCGACGTCATGCCGAAGTGACGTCGCGGTGGAGGTCAGACGCCATCACCCCCGACGCAGACCGCGGCGATGCGGTCCAGCACCAGGTCGTCATCGCCGATGGCGGTCGCAAGCTCGATGGGGATGGCCGGATACAAGGTCTGCACTTGTGCCGCCAGTGCCGGCAGGTCGCGTCGCACGTGACCGCCCTGCCCCAGAAAGATCGGAACGATCCGGACGCGAGTGCATCCTTCGTGCGCCAGCGTCGCGCAAGCGGTGGGCAGGTCGGGCGACATCAGCTCCAGATAGGCCAGCGTCACCGGCAGGCCCGGGCGCAGCGCCGCCACCTTTTGGCGCAGACGTTCGAAGGGTTCCGCCCAGCGCGGATCGCGGGCGCCATGGGCAAACAGGATCAGTCCGGTGGTCATGGCGCGATTATAGGCATCGCAATCGATGCGCCGACTGGTTATAGCCAGACGAAATAACCGCATAGCAATTGATTCGTTCTAATTATTAAGACTCCTCGGCACACTGCGGGACCGCAACGGAACCCGCCATGTACCAATACGATTCCTTCGACCAGCGCATCGTCGACCAACGCGTCGCCCAGTTCCGGGACCAGACGCGCCGGTACCTGGCCGGCCTGCTCACCGAGGACGAATTTCGTCCGCTGCGGCTGCAGAACGGCCTCTACATCCAGAAGCATGCCCCGATGCTGCGCGTGGCGATCCCCTACGGCCAGCTGTCGACGCGCCAACTGCGTGCCCTCGCCCACATCGCGCGGACGCATGACCGTGGCTATGCGCACTTCACCACGCGCCAGAACATCCAGTTCAACTGGCCGTCGCTGGAGCGGGTGCCGGACATCCTGGCCGAGCTCGCGCGGGTGGAGATGCACGCCATCCAGACTTCCGGCAACTGCATCCGCAACACTACGACCGATCACTTCGCTGGCGTGGCTGGCGACGAAACGGTCGACCCGCGGCCTTACACGGAACTGATTCGCCAGTGGTCGACCTTGCATCCCGAATTCGCATACCTGCCGCGCAAATTCAAGATCGCCGTCACCGGTGCGCAGAACGACCGCGCCGCCATCCTGGTGCACGACATCGGCCTGCAGCTGGTGCGTGCCGTGGACGGCGCCGTCGGTTTTCGCGTGGCCGTGGGCGGCGGCCTCGGCCGCACGCCGATCGTGGGCCACGTGATTCGCGAATTCCTGCCGCGTGACGAGATCCTCAACTACCTCGACGCGGTCCTGCGCGTCTACAACCGCTTCGGCCGCCGCGACAACAAATACAAGGCGCGCATCAAGATCCTGGTGAAGGAACGCACGCCGGCAGCATTCACTGCCGATGTCGAGGCCGAATGGACGCATCTGCGCAATGGTGCCGCCACCGTTCCATTGAACGAGTTCTCACGCCTCGAAGGCTGCTTCCTGCCGCCATCCTACGATGCGTTGGCCGGTGACGATGCAGGCTTTCGCGCCGAAGTCGCGGACAACCGCGGCTTTGCCAACTGGGTGACGCGCAACGTGCATGCGCACAAGGTGCCGGGGTACGCCATCGTCACGCTGTCGCTCAAGAAGACCGGCATTCCGCCGGGCGATGCCACCGCGGACCAGATGGACGCGGTCGCGGCTCTGGCGGATCGCTACAGTTTCGGCGAGGTGCGCGTGTCGCACGAGCAGAACCTGATCTTCGCGGATGTACGTCAAGCCGAACTGCTGTCCCTGTGGCAGCAGTTGAAGGGTCTTGGCTTCGCCACGCCCAACATCGGCCTCCTGACCGACATCATCTGCTGCCCGGGTGGTGATTTCTGCTCGTTGGCCAATGCCAAGTCGATCCCGATCGCGGAAGCCATCCAGCGCCGCTTCGACGACCTCGACTACCTGCACGACATCGGCGAGCTGGCGCTCAACATCTCCGGCTGCATGAACGCCTGCGGCCATCATCACGTCGGCCACATCGGCGTGCTGGGCGTCGACAAGAACGGGTCCGAGTGGTACCAGGTCACGATCGGCGGCACGCAAGGGGCGCACGCGGCTATCGGCAAGGTGATCGGCCCCTCCTTCGCCGCCGATGAAATGCCCGATGTCATTGAGCGACTGATCGAGATCTATGTCGACCTGCGGCACGAGGACGAACGTTTTGTCGACACGGTCCGCCGCGTCGGCATCGAACCCTTCAAGGAGCGTGTCTATGCCCCAACTCATTAAGCGCGGCGAGCTCGTCGACGACGACTACACGCTGATCCAGGCGGCGACGCTGGGGGAACTTCCCGATGCCACGCCAATGATCGTGCCCCTCACGCTGTGGCTATCCGCCCGCGCCGCGCTGGTCGCGCGCGGCGATGTCGGCGTCTGGCTGGCGCCGGACGAGGACCCGGCCCTGATCGCTTCCGACTTGAAGTTGCTGCCCGTGGTTGCCGTCGACTTTCCATCCTTCACCGATGGCCGCGGGTTCTCGACGGCAAGGCTGCTCCGCGAACGCTTCGATTATCGCGGCGAACTGCGTGCGATCGGCGATGTCCAGCGCGACCAGTTGTTCTTTCTTCGGGAAGTTGGCTTCGATGCCTTCGCCGTTCGCGACGACAAGGACGTGACGGACGCCCTGTTCGGACTGCACGACTTTGCCGACGGCTACCAGGACACCGCTGTGCGCACGCCATGGTTCCGCCGCCGCGCTGTTCATGCCGGCCCCGGTGACGTCTGGTTCCCGTGCGCATGAGCGCTTCGTCCCCAGGCACTGTGTATCTGGTGGGCGCTGGCCCCGGCGCGCCGGACTTGCTCACGCTGCGCGCAGCGCGACTCCTGGCCACCGCGGATGTTCTGTTCTACGACGCACTGGTCCACCCGGAGACGGTTGCGCTGGCGACCCGGGCGCAGAAGTTCGCGGTCGGCAAGCGTTGTGGCCGCCATTCCACCGCGCAGCAGTTCATCAACAAGCGATTGGTCGACGCGGCCCGCACGCACCGCGTGGTGGTGCGACTGAAGGGGGGCGATCCGATGCTGTTCGGTCGCGCGCAGGAGGAAATTGCGGCGCTTGAAGCACACGGCATCGCCTGCGCAGTGGTCCCGGGCATCACCGCTGCACTGGCGGCGGCGGCCGAGCTCAAGACGTCGTTGACGCAGCGCGGCGTCGCGCGCAGCGTGACCTTCGCGACACCACGAAAGGGCGCCGACATGGTCCCCGGCGAGTGGGCGCGTGCGCTTGGCGTGGCGGATGCCGGGGCAATCTACATGGGCGCAGGCGAAGCCGCGGCCGTAACAGCAGCATTGCTGGCTGCCGGCAAGGCCGCATCGTTGCCGGTGGCCGTCATCGAGAACGCCTCCCTGCCCCAATGCCGCATTGTCTACACCACGCTCGGCGAACTGCCGGCCCAGGTCGATGCGGCGATGACCGGACCCGCGCTCATCCTGCTCGGCCCGCAGTTCAGGGCGCGGGCGCAAGTTCTGCACCACGTCAACGCAGCGGTCATGCCAACGTGTCGCGCCGCTGCCTGAAGCGTTGCGACACCGCTCCCGGCGCAAGCATGGCCGATAGCGCGTAGTACCATCACTTCATGCGCCCAAGGCGCGAATGGTGGCGTGGATGGATTGCGGATATCGTCGTTGTGGCCTGGTGCTCGTGCTGGCCTTCGTGCTCGGCGCCAGCACGGCGTCGGCGCAACCGGCCGTCGCCAACGCCGACGATGACTTGATCGGCTCCTCGGATACGGCTCAGGTGGAGATGATTGGCCGGGTGCACGAGGCCCAGCGGCGGATCGCACGGCGCGAAGCCCTGGCCGCGCTTCTTCGCGAGGAATACGCCTCGTGGCTCAAGTTCAAGGCGGATCTGCAGGAAGCGACCGGCTTCGAAGCGGCGATGGATGTCAGCTTCCTGCAGCAGTGGGGCTTCTCCGGCGGCGGCAGTCCGGCACTGCAGATCTATCTCGCCCCCTCGATCAACTGGCAGCTCTTCAAGAGCGCGACGTGGGGCTCGGGTTCGCTGCAGTTGGCCTACAACGCGATACCGGACTACCCGACACGGCAGGACGCCGCAGCCATTCAATCGCGGCTGGGCCTGGTCACGGCGATCAACGATTGGCCGTCCAGGGCGATGCAATTTGCGCAGTTGACCTATACCCACACCACGCCGGGCAACGCATTGTCCGTCGGAGTTGGCCAGTTCCCGTTCTACAACTTCGACGGCAACCAATACCTCGGCAACCAGCAACTCAATTTCAACAGCTATATCTTCGCGCAGAACGGCGCGGCGACCTATCCGCAGTCGGGACTGGGCGCCTTCGCGCAATGGAATGCCACGACGACATTGC
>JANNKR010000036.1:0-9927 GCA_031396395.1 Betaproteobacteria bacterium | reverse complement strand
GCACCCGCGGCGTCGCTCTCGGCTGCGGCCAGCTTGCGCGGGTAGTTCTCTTCGCGCCACGAGATCCGCTGCTGCTTTTCGGGGAACACGGCGACGCCGATCACGCCGACATTGCGCGGGCGCCCGGTGCGCGCCGCATACGAGTCGCCCAGGTCGGTGAAGTAAAAGGCGGCGGTGCGGTCCATGCTCTTGCGCCAGCCGGCGATCTCCACCGAGCCCCACGGCTCCAGCACATAGCCCGACTGCGATGGCGCAGCGGTGTCGCCGGAGATCACGTTGACGCCGTCCACGCTTGTCACCACCATCACGCGGCCGCCGGTGCAATTGCGGATGCGTACCGCGTACTCGTGGCCCGGTTGGCCCAGGATGTAATGGCGGCCGTCCTTGGCGAAGACCAGCAGTGCCGTACGGTCGAAGCGGTCGTACACGTCGACCTGCACCAGCGCGCTCTTGACGTAAGGCGCCTGG
This sequence comes from Betaproteobacteria bacterium, assembly GCA_031396395.1. Taxonomy (GTDB): domain Bacteria; phylum Pseudomonadota; class Gammaproteobacteria; order Burkholderiales; family Casimicrobiaceae; genus VBCG01. The sequence continues at coordinate 9,459 of JANNKR010000036.1, read as the reverse complement.
GTGACGGTATTGGCGCAGGCGGCGGTGGACGCCGCGGCGCCGGCCAGCAGCGCGGCCAGCCCGGCGGCGCGAAGTGTTGCAACGAAGCTGCTCATGGTGATGCCCTCCTCGAGGCGCGGTCCCGGCGGGACCTGTCGTGGAGGCTGTAAACGCAGCGCCTCGCCAAACGGGGTTGAGGGGCGGGAAACCGCCGATCGTGGCCGGCCCGCGACCCCGTGCGATAATTTTCGGCCATGGATCCCGCCGTCACCGCCAAACTGCCTGCCCTTGTCGCGGGCGCCGCGTTTGCGCTCGCTTTCATTTTCGGCGCGGTGGCCAACCGGGTGAATTTCTGCACCATGGGCGCCGTCACCGACATCGTCAATTTCAGCGACTGGCGCCGGATGCGTATGTGGGTGCTTGCTATCGCCGTAGCCATTGCTGGTAGCGCGATTCTGGTGTCGGCCGGCCTGGTCGACTTGTCAAAATCGATCTACACCGGCGCCAAGGTGGCCTGGGTTTCCGGCATCGTCGGCGGGTTGCTGTTCGGGTTCGGGATGACGCTGGCGTCCGGGTGCGGCAGCAAGACCCTGATCCGGGCAGGGGCCGGCAACTTGAAATCCGTGGTCGTCCTGTTCGTCCTGGGGATCGCGGCCTATATGACGTTGCGCGGCCTCTTTGCCGTGTGGCGCACCGCGGCGCTCGATCCGTGGCGCATCGACTTCGGCGGCATGGGCGCGGCCACGTCCGACCTGCCGGCCTTGCTCGGCGCGATGGGCATGTCGCCCGCGGCCAAGTTCTGGGTGCCGTTCGCGATCGCCGTGGCGCTGGCGGTCTACGTGTTCAAGGACCGCGATTTCCGTACCACGCCCGACCTGATCGTCGGCGGCATCGTGGTCGGCCTGGTCATCGTCGGCGGCTGGTACATCTCCGGGCACCTGGGCTACGTCGCCGAGGACCCGGCCACGCTGGAGGAGAAGTTCTTCGGCACCAATTCCAATCGCCTCGAGTCGTACAGCTTCACCGCGCCGGTGGCCTACACGCTCGAATTGTTGATGCTGTGGAGCGACCAGTCGCGCATCGTCACGTTCGGTATCGCCGGGGTCCTGGGCATGCTGGCGGGATCGTTCGCCTACGCCGTCGTATCGAAGACGTTCCGCTGGGAAGGCTTCGGCTCGGTGGAGGATGTGGCCAACCACATCGTCGGCGCCATCCTGATGGGCTTCGGCGGCGTCACCGCGCTGGGCTGCACGATCGGGCAGGGCCTGACCGGCATCTCGACGCTGGCGGTGGGCTCGATCCTGACCTTTGCGTCGATCATCGCGGGCTGTGTCGCCGCGGTCCGCTATCAGGTCTGGCGTCTCGACCGGATGGCGTAGGCCGCGGCTGGGCCTCGCGCGTTAAGTCATCCATGATCGTTTTCGACCTCAATTGCGGCAAGGGACATGCGTTCGAGGGCTGGTTTGCCTCGGGCGACGAGTTCCTGCGCCAGAAGGACGCGTTGCTGGTCCGCTGCCCGGTGTGCGACGACGCGGCGGTCGAGCGCCTCCCGTCTGCCAAGGTGCGGGTGCGCAAGACGTCGGGCGCCAAGCCCCGCGCTGCGACCCCGCCGCAGACCCCGCCGCAGGACGCGATCACCGGCTTCCCGCCCGAACTGGTGGCCAGGCTGCGCGAGGTCGTGCGCAACACCGAGGACGTCGGCGACCGCTTTGCCGAGGAAGCGCGCAAGATCCACTACGAGGAAACACCCGCGCGGCCCATCCGCGGCCAGGCGTCGAGCGAGGATGCGGAAGCCCTCACCGAGGAAGGCATCGAGTTCTCGTCGCTGCCCCCGTTCCTCACCCGCGACACGCACTGACTCCGTTCCGCGTAATCACGCGCGCGCCCGTGTATCGGTAGGCGAGGCTTCAGCCTCGCGGCATGCACGCGACGATTGCACCTGCGAGGCTGAAGCCTCGCCTACGGGATGTCGGGGCGCTGATCCATGGGCACGACGCCTCTTAACCCGGGCGCCCGGCTTGCGCTATAATCGCCGGTCTTTCCGGGGGGTCGTTAGCTCAGTTGGTAGAGCAGCGGACTTTTAATCCGTTGGTCACTGGTTCAAGTCCAGTACGGCCTACCATCGCGAATTGTCGGCCGGTGCGGTAGCGCTGTTCGAGGCCTTGGAACCCTGGAAATACCGTTGTGCGGGCATGGGTCGTTAGCTCAGTTGGTAGAGCAGCGGACTCTTAATCCGTAGGTCGAGTGTTCGAGTCACTCACGGCCCACCATTCCCCTGCAGGACTCGCCGCGATGGCGTTTCTGCTTAAGAGGCGCAACCGGTATCGCGATGCCTTCCCTAACGGCACTCATGGACTGGGTACGGGAGTACCCAACGAGCTGACGGCATCAGCCCGCGTTCATCAAGTCAGGCAGCGGAACGGTCGATCCACGCGAACGCTTCCGCGATCGCTTGTTCGGACGGTGACGCCAGCCCCGCCGCGATGGCGGCCGCTGCAGCACCTTCTCCCAGCGCCTCGCGGCACGTCGCGAGGCTTGCGTCGTATTGCTCGCGCGAGTCGGGCGTCCGCGGCGTGGCGATGGATTGGCGCAAGGCGTCTGCGGCGCCATACAGATGCGCCGCCTTCTCGTGCGCTCCACTCCGTGTCATCAGTAGCGCCACAGCTTCAAGGCAAAGCACGATTTCGTGCTGATTGCCGATCTCCTTGCTGGTGGCGAGAGCGCTGCGGAAGTGCGTGCGGGCAAGCGTGAGGTCGCCTTGCGCGAGGGCGATCTCGCCCAGATGGCGCACCAACTCCAATTCGAACTCGCGGACACCGAACTCCCTTGCCGTCGCCAGGGCCCGCTCGTGCAATGCCCGCGCTTGCGCAAACTCGCCGCGACGTTGCGCCAGGAAACCAAGGTGGCTCAACGACGTCGCTTCCTCCATCGGATTGTTGAGTTCGCGACTGAGCGCAAGGGATCGTTCCGCGGCTGACTGGGCCTCCAGGAGATGCCCACGGGTCACGGCGAGCGCAGCGACATTGTTGAGCACGCGAGCTTCCATGGCTCGGTTGCCTGTTGCCTGGTGAATTGCCGCGGCTTGCTCGAGGAAGGCCTGGGCGCTGACGTCATCGGCCTGATGGATCGCTATACCGCCCAGGTTGCTGAGGGCGCGGCCTTCGCCCACGCGATCCCCCAATTCGCGGCTGAGTACCAGCGCGTGCTCCAGTTGGGATCGAGCGACCGTGATGTCGCCAAGTCGCCAAGCCAAGGTGCCGGACGCATGCAGGGCCTTCAGGCGAAAGTGGGTGCCTGGCTGGTTGGCGGTGCGGGCCAGCGCGGCAACGCACCACTGCCGGCCCTCGCGCGCGTGGCCGCGGTGCGCCCAGAACCGGCAGAGGGCTCCGCACAGGCGCAACTCGGCGCCGCGGACTTCGGTCGCTTCGAGGCTGAAGCCGAGCGCGGCCCGCAGGTTGTCGTGCTCGATATCGAGTTGCATCATCCAGTCCGGCTGCTCTGGCCCGCCCTCCAGGTGCGGCTCGGCCTTTTCGGCGAGCTTGAGGAAGTAGTCGCGGTGGCGCATGCGGACGGCGTGACTCTGGTCCAACAGGTTGAGGCGATCGCGCGCGTAGTCGCGGATGGTTTCCAGCATGCGATAGCGCGCTGCGTTGCCGTCCGCCACGACGAGGGACTTGTGGGCCAGGCTGACCAACAATTCGACGACATCTTCCTGCGCAAGATCCTGATCTGCACACACGGCCTCTGCGGCCGGCAAGGTCCAGCCGCCGACGAACACCGAGAGCCGGTCGAAGAGCATCTTCTCGCCGGCACCAAGGAGGTCGTAACTCCAGTCGATCAACGCCCGCAACGTCTGCTGGCGCGGCAGCACGTTACGGGCTCCTCCCGCAAGCAGGCGAAAGCGGTCGTCGAGACGCGCGCAGATCGTCTCCACGCTGAGCACGCCGACGCGGGCCGCAGCCAGCTCAAGCGCAAGCGGGATGCCGTCCAGTCGGGCGCAGATCTGCGCGACCGAATGCACGTTGTGTTCGGTCAACGCAAACCCAGGCTGTCGCAGCCGTGCCCGCTCGACGAAAAGTCGGCCGGCGTCGGAGCGTGCCGCTTCCTCGGCACGCGAGTCGGGGCCTGGTAGTGCAAGCGGTGGCAACGGATAGGTCTGTTCGCCGGTGACATTGAGCGGCTCGCGGCTGCTCGCGAGAATGTGGACGGCGGGCGCGGCGCGCAGCATTGCGTCCACCAAACTGGCGCAGGCGTCCACCAGATGCTCGCAGTTGTCGAGGACGACAAGCAAACGGCGCGAAGCGAGATGCTCACACATGGCCGGTACAACGGAAACATCCGCGGCCTCCTGCAGGCCCAGCACTTGCGCCACCGCTGTGGGCACCAGCGCAACGTCGACGATCGACGCAAGTTCGACCAACCATGCGCCGTCCGGAAATGAATCGAGGAGATCGGCGGCGATCTGCAGCGACAAGCGGGTCTTGCCAATGCCGCCTGGTCCGACGATGGTCACCAGGCGCGCGCCCCCCAGCAGCGCGCGAGCTTCTGCAAGCTCCCGTTCGCGGCCAATGAATGAAGTCACCTGCTGGGGCAGGTTGTGCGGGATTGCCTCGAGCGAGCGCAGTGGAGGGAAATCCCGCCGCAGATCGCGGTGCACCACCTGGTAGGCACGGGCTGGGGTAGAGAGACCGCGCAGCCGGATCAACCCAAGATCGCTCAGCGTGACTCCTGGCGGGACGCGGTTGACCAGCAGATCGGCCGCGCTTTGCGACAGCAGCACCTGACCGCCGTGCGCGGCGTCCATGATGCGCGCAGCCTGGTTGACCGCCGTGCCGAAGTAGTCGCCCTCACGGTGCTCGACGGCGCCGACGTGCAGTCCACAGCGAACCCGCAGTGGTATGCCGGATGTCGCTGCGGGATCAGCCAATGCACGCTGGATCGCGAGTGTTGCCTGCAGTCCGTTGAGCGGATCGTCGAAGGCGGCATAGATGCCGTCCCCCGTCGACTTCAGAACCGTCCCCAGGTTGGACTCCACTGCTGCCCGCAACAGCGCATCGTGCCGTGCCAACGCGGCTTGCATACGGTCCGGTTCCTTCGCCCAAAGCCCGGTGCTCCCCTCGATGTCGGTGAAGAGCAAGGCCTTGACTACCGATGCGTCATGCACGCCACAGCCCCTTGAAGGTACCGACGACGGTGGACCCAATTTTTGCAGTTACGACACCTCGAGGCTGCGCGCGCCCGCCGCACGCGACGTCGGGCGGACGCATGTGCCGCTGCGCTACTTCTTGCCCAGCCCCAGCCCCAGCGCCTGCGCGCTCTGCGTGTAGACCTTGATCTTGTCCTTCATGAAGGCGTCCATTTGGTCGGGGCCGACGTTGATGAGTTCGAAGCCGCTCTTGTCGGCGAGCGCCTTCATCTCCGGATCAGTGTTGAGCGCGAGCCAAAGGTCCGCCATGCGCTTGCGTGCTTCGGGTGGCGTGCCCTTGGGCACACCGACGCCGCGATAGGCACCGTCGACCCAGTCCACGCCCAGTTCCTTGAAGGTCGGCACGTCCGGCAGCAGCGGATGCCGCTTGTCCATCGCCACGGCCAACGCGCGCACCTTGCCCTTGTTGTTGATGGCGAACGCCGTGTACGTCATCGCGCCGTCGACCTGCGCGCCCAGGACGGACGCCGTCATGTCGCCGGTGCCCTTGAAGGGAATGTACGTGGTCTTGACGCCGAAGGAGGCATTGAGCCGCTCGTGCGCAGCGTGGTTGGCGGAGTTGAGTCCCGAGCCGCCGAGCGAGAGCTTGCCCGGATCGACCTTGGCCACCTTCACAAAATCCGCGAAGGACTTCAACGGGCTCTGGTCAGGCACCACCAGCGCATCCGGCGTGTAGTGGAACCAGAACAGGGGCGTCACGTCCTCCGTCTTATAGGCCACCTGGCCCTCGAGTGGTTGCAGCACGATGTGCGGCAGGTTCACGCCCACGAGGTTGAGGCCGTCGGGCGGCAGCGTGTTCATCTGCGACCACATGAGTCCGCCACCCGCGCCCGCCTTGTACTGGATGATGGTATCGATGGCGGGGCACTTCTTCTTCAGCACGACCTGCTGATGCCGAGCCGAAATATCCGACTCACCGCCAGGCGGGAACGCCTGCCAGTACTGCACGTTCTTGTCGGGACAGGCCTGCGCCACGGCCAGGGTTGAGAGTGTTGCCGCGCACAGGGCGGCAAGTAGCTTTTGCATCGTGTTCCCTCCGGTTGCTGTTATGAATGAAGCGTTACGAATAGGCATGATTCACAAACCGTCACCCGCGCGCAAGCGAAGACGCGGGGGTCCTGCGAATGCTGTCACCAATTTCGGGCAGGCGCAGCAGGACAGGTGACCGCCCATCGGTCAGGCCGCCTGTCCCATCGCATCCGCGGCGGCGGCGATCCGCGCGCACACCGCCTGTGTCACCTGCGCCGTCGTGGCGGTGCCCCCCAGATCGCGCGTGTGGAGCGACGGGTCGGCGGTCACCGCCTCGATGGCCGCCATCAGCGTCGCGGCGGCGCGCGTCTCGCCCAAATGCTCGAGCAGCATCACGCAACTCCAGAACGTGCCCACCGGGTTGGCCACACCCTGCCCCATGATATCGAAGGCCGAGCCGTGGATGGGCTCGAACATCGAAGGATAGCGACGTTCCGGATCGATGTTGCCGGTCGGCGCGATGCCGAGGCTGCCGGCCAAGGCTGCGGCGAGGTCGCTCAGGATGTCCGCGTGCAGGTTGGTGGCGACGATCGTGTCCAGCGACGCCGGCCGATTGACCATGCGCGCGGTGGCTGCGTCGACCAGTTCCTTGTCCCACGCCACGTCGGGGAATTCGAGCGCGATTTCGCGCGCGATCTCGTCCCACATCACCATCGCGTGGCGCTGCGCGTTCGACTTCGTGACGACGGTCAGCTTCTTCCGCGGCCGCGATTGCGCGAGGCGGAAGGCGAAGCGCATGATGCGCTCGACCCCGGCGCGCGTCATGATCGACACATCGGTGGCCGCCTCGATCGGATGGCCCTGGTGCACGCGCCCGCCCACGCCCGCGTACTCGCCCTCCGAGTTCTCGCGCACGATCACCCAGTCGAGGTCCGCCGGCGCGCAGCGCTTCAGCGGCGCGTCGATGCCCGGCAGGATACGCGTGGGCCGCACGTTGGCGTACTGGTCGAAGCCCTGGCAGATCTTGAGGCGCAAGCCCCACAGCGTCACGTGGTCGGGTATGTGCGGATCGCCGGCCGAGCCGAACAGGATCGCGTCCATGCCGCGCAGCGCGGCGAGTCCATCGTCGGGCATCATCACGCCATGCGCGCGATACCAGTCACCGCCCCAGCCGAAGTCCGTGAACTCGAAGGCGAACGCGCGCTGCGCCCGGGCAAGCGCTTCAAGCACCGTCTGCCCCGCCGGCACGACTTCCTTGCCGATGCCGTCGCCGGGGATCGTGGCGATCCTGTAGGTCTTCATGCTGCCCTCCTCCTTCGAAGTATCGTCAGTTTAGCGGGTCGATCCGCCGATCAATCGATTGTTCGCGCCAGCCACGCCCGGGCCTGGCTGCCATAGACGTTCCACGCCAGCCCCGCCAGCACGAACGCGACGCCGGCCAACTGCAGCGACGCCAAACCTTCGCCCAGGAACACGGCGCCGCTCACCAGTCCCGAGACAGGAATCAGCAGTGCAAACGGGGTGATGACGGCGGTGGGATAGCGGTGCAACAGCGCATTCCACGTGGCCAGTCCGAACAGCGTGGCGAAATAGCTCATGAAGAGCACGCAGGCCCAGGTCTGCCAGCGCATGTCGGCGACGGCCGTCAGCACGGCGGGGCCGCCTTCGAACAGCCAGGAGGCCGCGGCCAGCGGCAGGGGCGCGGCGAGGCTTGCCCAGACCACGAAGCCGACGATGTCGACGTCAGCCCGGCCCGCGGCGCGCTTGGCGATCACGTTGCCCACGGCCCAGGCAATCGCGGCGCCGATCACCAGCAGGAACCCGGTCAGCGTTGTCGCGGCGCCCGCGCTTACCTTGTGCGTGGCCAGCAGCACCACGCCGATGGTCGCGATGGCGGCGCCGATCATGCTCGCACGCTGCAGGCGATCATGCAGCCACCATGCGGCGAAGCCGATCGTGAAAAACACCTGGGTCTGGATGACGAGCGACGACAGCCCCGCGGGCATGCCAAGCTGCATCCCGAGGAACAGCAGGCCGAACTGGAACACGCCGATGGCGAAGCCGTAGGCGATCAGCGTGCCGATGCTGACCTGCGGGCGGCGGATGAACAGGACTGCGGGTACCGCCGCGAAGAAAAAGCGCAACGCGGCCAGCGCGAAGGGCGGCACGTCGTCGAGCGCCCAGCGCATGGGCACGAACGCAAACCCCCAGATCGATACGACGGCCAGGACGAGAAGCAGGTCGCGCGGGGACAGGCGGATGGGCAAGGTGTTGCACCGGTGCGGCGCCGCCATCCGGCGTCGTGACGACGAGGGTGCTGCGGCAAGCCGCAATTCTACCGATTGCGCATGCGCCCCCGGGCGCACGCCGAACCTGGATGCGAGGAATCCCGAATTGGAACAAACGTTCCACATTTCGACACATTAGAACTTGTGTTTCGCTTCGGTCTGCGTGAAAATCGGGGGTCACGCACGTTGCCGTGACCAGGTATCCGGACCTTCGATGCGAAACACCACGCCCTTCGCGCCGGGCCGCGCGCTCGACGTCATCTGCCTCGGCCGATTTGCGGTCGACTTTTACGCGCAGCAGATCGGCGCCCGGTTGGAGGATGTCTCCAGCTTTTCCAAATATCTGGGCGGCTCGTCAGCCAACACGGCATTCGGCTGCGCGCGGCTGGGATTGAAGACCGGGCTCATCTCCCGCGTCGGCGACGATGCGCTAGGCCGCTTTCTTACCGAAACGATTGCGCGCGAAGGTTGCGATGTCAGCCACGTCGGCATCGATCCGGCGCGGCTCACCGGCGCCGTGGTGCTGGGTATCAAGGATCGCGAGTCCTTCCCGCTCATCTTCCTGCGCGAAAACTGCGCGGACATGGCGATCGCGGAAGCCGATATCGCCGAGGCCTACATCGCCAGCAGCCGCGCGCTGCTCATCACCGGCACGCACTTTTCCACCGAGTACATCTCGACCATCAGCAACCAGGCACTGGACCGGGCGCGCCGCAACAACGTGCGCACGATCCTGGACATCGACTACCGGCCGGTGCTGTGGGGGCTCACCAAGCGCGGCGACGGCGAAACGCGCTATGTGCATTCGGACAACGTTACGGCGCACCTGAAGCGCATCCTGCCCAGGTTCGACCTGGTGATCGGCACCATCGAGGAGTTCAACATCGCCGGCGGCAGCGCCGACATCCTGACGTCGCTGCGCGCGGTGCGCGCCGTGTCGGCGGCGGTGCTGGTGGTCAAGCGCGGCGCGATGGGCTGCGCGGTGATCGACGGCGCCATTCCAGCCTCGCTCGACGA
>JANNKR010000010.1:0-8789 GCA_031396395.1 Betaproteobacteria bacterium | reverse complement strand
CGCCAATCCCTGCCGGATCGAGATGATGAACCTGTCGGCCTTCGGCAATCTCGATCGCGATTTGCAGCGCGCATCGCTGGCGGCCGGTGGCGGCGCTGCGGTTGGTGTCGTGGCCACCGGGTTGTTGGCCAGGAAGACGGTGACGGCCGTGGCGGGCAGGGTGGCGTCGAAGAAGGTCTTTCAGGTGGCTGCAACGTTGCCGGCAAAGATGGCGGCCAGGCGGGGCGGCTCGATCGTGCTGTCGGCGGCGGGTGGCGCCGCGGCGCTGTGTGCCCCGCTGGGTCCGTTCGCGGCCTTTTGCGGTGTTGGCGCGGGCATCGTCACGTGGCTGACGCTGGACCAGGCCTTCATCAAGATCGACGAATACCGGTTTCGCGCCGAGATGCGAGCCGAGATGCTGGAGGCGCTGCTAGTGCAGAAGGCGGCGTTGGCCAGGGATCTGCAAGCCATGCACCACGCCGCCATCGACCGGATCGCGCTGGACCTGCGCCAGGCGGTGGATGGCGCGTTCATCCCGGTGCGGGATGGCCTGTGAGTGCCGGTGGACTGCAAGATAGCGAGATCGGCGAAGGGCTGCAATGCGGCGCCAGCGCCCGCAGTCGGTCGTGTGCTAACGTCATTCCATATGCAGCGGCAGATTCGTGGCAACGTTCAACGCGCGCGGCCGTCCGGCTGGCGCCGCTTCATCGCGGCACTCGCGCGCGGACTTGCGGTGGCCCGGATGCCGCTCGCGGCCATGGCCACAACAGCAGCGCCGCCGGCAACGCAGCCGGCAACGAAGCTGGCAACGAAGCCGGATGCACCACTGTTCGCCGGCATGCAGGCGTACCATCCGCCGGCGGGCACATCCTCCGCGCTGGCGCAGCGTTACTTCGAGCAGGGGATGACACTGGCGTGGGGCTTCAATCCGGGCGAAGCGGCGCGCTCGTTTGCCGCCGCCACCCGCGCGGACCCAGGCTGCGCTGCCTGCTACTGGGCGCTGGCGTGGGCGCGGGGCCCCAACATCAACACCGACATGGATGCGGCAGCCGCAGGTGAAGTCGCGGCGGCCCTGCAGCGCGCGCAAGTGCTTGCCGCCAGCGCTCCCGTCAGGTACCGGGGCCTGATTGCCGCGCTGGGCGCGCGTCACCCAGACGCGACGGTGCGCGTCGACGAAGAGGCCTACGCGCTGAAGATGCGCGCACTCGCGCAACGTCATCCGCGCGACGCCGAGATCGCCACGCTCGCGGCGGAGGCCGAACTCAATCTGCATCCCTACGACTGGTGGAACGACGACGGCACCGCGAGGCCGTGGACCGTGACCGTCACCGACCTGCTGGCGCGGGCGCTGCGCCTGGCCCCCGCTCATCCGGGCGCGAACCACTACTGGATCCACGTGATGGAAAGCTCGGCGCAGCCGGAGCGGGCGCTGGCAAGCGCCGGCCGGCTCGAGACGCTGGCGCCCGGCTCCGGACACCTGCTGCACATGCCGGCCCATATCTACATGCGGGTCGGCCGCTATGCCGACGCCTCGCGCGCGAATGAAGCGTCGATCGCCGCCGATCGCGCGTATCTCGCGCAGGTCGACGCGCAGCGCGCCTACCGTGTGGGCTACGTTGCCCACAATCACCACTTTCTGTTCGCATCCGCAGCGATGGAGGGCAGGAGCCGCGCGGCGCTCGCCGCCGCCGAGGCCGCCTATCCCGCCGCGTGCGGGCCGACCCCCGGCGACCGCAGCACCGGCATCCTGCAGCAATACACGGTGCTGCCGCTGTTCGCGCGCGTGCGCTTCGGACAATGGCAGGCCATCCTCGAGGACACGCTGCCGCCCGACGGCAACGAACCCTATCCGCGCGCGATGTGGGAATATGCGCGCGGAACCGCCTATGCCCGGACGGGACGGCTGGCCGAAGCGCGCGCCGCCCTCGCGCGACTCAACGTGATCGCGGCTGATCCAGCGTTGCAGCGAGTCAAGATCAAGAACATCAACGTCGCAGCGGCGCTGGTGCGTATCGCCCAGTTCACGCTGCGGGCGGACATTGCCGTGGCCGAAGGCAGGCTCGCCGAGGCCGTGCCGCTGCTCGCGCAGGCAGTCGCAGTCGAGGACGGCCTCATGTACGACGAACCGCACCTGTGGCTTGCGCCGACCCGGCATGCACTCGGCGCGGCATTGCTCGCCGCCGGTCGTCACGACGACGCGCAGCGGGTCTATCGCGAGGACCTGCGGCACTATCCGGGCAATGGCTGGTCGCTGGCCGGCCTCGCCGAGGCCTTGCGCCGCTCGGGACAGGTGGACGCGGCAAGAGCAACTACCGCACAGGCGCGCGCCGCGTGGCGCCAGGCCGATGTCCCGCTGCCCGGCTCGCGTTTCTGAGACTTGCTGGTGGAAAACGCGCTGGATCGCAGCATGAGGCGCTGTTCACCTTGCGACTTCATGACGCACATCAAGGCAGCCACGCTTAGATTGCGGTGGAATATGCATATACCCGGCGCAGTCGATGCAAGCGCCATTCGGGCGACACCGATGCGGCAGTTCCGGGAACCATTCCGACAACCGCACCCGCACCGTGGAATACCTTTCCCGCAGACGATTCCTCAAGATCTCGGCAGCGACCTTCGGCGCTACCGCCGCTGTTGCGCATCTCGATCCGCTGACCCGGGCCGCGGCCGCCGCCGATGCTCCGCCGGGCACCGTCAGGATGGTGCCGACGATGTGCGACACATGCTTCTGGCGCTGCGGCGGCATTGCCTACGTCCGCGACGGCAAGCTGTGGAAGTTCGAGGGCAATCCGAAGGATCCGCAAAGCCGTGGTCGCCTTTGCCCGCGCGGCACAGGCTCCGTCGGCGCGCACTTTGATTCCGACCGCCTGCGCAAACCACTGATCCGGCGCGGCGAGCGCGGCAAGGAAGAGTGGACGGCCGTCACATGGGATGAGGCGTTCACCTACATCGCCGACAAGATGCAGAAAATCAAGGCAGCGCACGGCCCCGAAGCCGTCGCCGCCATCACGCACGGCCTCGGCCAGCGCTTTTTCCAGCATGTGCTGAAGAGCTGGGGCGCGATCAACTTCGCCGGGCCGTCGTACGCGCAGTGTCGCGGTCCGCGCGACGTCGGCTTCACGCTCACCTTCGGCGCCGGACTGGGCTCGCCCGAGCCGACCGACATCGCCAACACCGACTGCCTGGTCCTCATCGGCTCGCACCTCGGCGAAAACATGCACAACTCGCAGGTGCAGGAATTCGCGCAGGCGGTCGAACGGCACGTCCCCATCATCGTCGTCGATCCGCGCTTCTCGGTCGCCGCCAGCAAGGCCAAGTACTGGCTACCGATCAAGCCCGGCACCGATCTCGCGCTGCTCCTCGCGTGGATGCAGGTGATGGTGCGCGAAGGTCGCTACGACCGCGCCTTTGTCGAGAAATACGGGCATGGCTTCGACAAGTTCGCCGCCGAGATCGCGGCCTATACCCCCGAATGGGCGGCCGCGGAAACCGGCATCGACGCCGACCTGATCCGCACGACGGCGCGCGAACTCGCGAGCCACCGGCCGGCGACGCTCGTGCACCCGGGCCGGCGCGTGGTCTGGAACGGCGACGATACGCAGCGCAGCCGCGCGATTGCGCTCCTGTCCGCGCTGCTCGGCAACTGGGGCCGCAAGGGCGGCCTCTACCTGTCCGCCGGCATGAAGATCGCTCCATACCCGCTGCCCAAGTATCCGCAGTCGGACAAGCCCAAGGCCGACGGCTCCGACGGCGCGCGCTTTCCGTTTGCCGACGAGGGCATCACGACCAGCATCCGCGACGCGACGCTGACGGCGAAGCCGTACCCGATCAAGGGCTGGCTCGTCTACTCGTCGAACATCCTCTACGCGCTGCCAAACACCAGCGAGACACTGCAGGCGATCGACAAGCTCGACCTGTTGGTCGTCGTCGACACGCTGCCGAGCGAGATCGCCGGCTATGCCGACGTCGTGCTGCCGGAGGACACGTTCCTCGAGCGCTACGACGAGTTGGGGATCGGTTTCGGCCGCAACGGGTGGACGGCGCTGCGCCAGCCGGTCGTCCCCGCGCCGAACGAGCAGAAGCCCGGATGGTGGATCGCGAAGCAGCTGGCGAACAAGCTCGGGATTCCCGAGTGCATGCCGTTCAAGGACATGGAGGAATACCTGGCCTACCGGATCGAAAAATCCGGCTATAGCTGGGCCGATTTCAAACGCGACGGCGTGATCATGGGTGCCAAGCAGCCGATCACTGTCGAGGAAGGACTCGTGCTCGAGTTCGACACGCCGTCGAAGAAAGTCGAGTTCTGGTCCGACCAGCTCGCCAAGGCGGGCTTCGACCCGGTGCCAAAATACACGGCGCCCGCGGCGGCGCCGGCCGGGCATTTCCGGCTGGTCACGGGACGCGCGCCCGTGCACACGTTCAGCCGCACGCAGACCAACCCGCTCCTGCACGACATGATGTCCGAGAACGAGGTGTGGGTGAACGGCGCCACCGCGGCCAGTGCCGGATTGAAGTCCGGCGACTATGTGAAGCTAAAGAACCAGGACGGCGTGGTCAGCAACCGCGTGCGGGTCAAGGCCACGCAGCGCATCCGTCCCGACTGCGTCTACATGGTGTACGGCTTCGGCCACACCAGCAAGATGCTGACGCGGGCGTACATGAAGGGCGCCAACGCCGCCCAGCTCACCACCAAATACGTCACCGATCCGCTGATGGGCGGCACCAGCATCCACAGCACTTTCGTGACCTTCGTGACCTTCGTGAAGGAAACCTGAGCCATGTCTCGCTTCGCCATGGTCATCGACACCCGCAAGTGCGTGGGCTGCATGGATTGCGTCGTCGCCTGCCAGACGGAAAACGACGTCCCGCTCGGCTTCTGCCGCGACTGGATCACCACCGACGTGCGCGGCGCGTTCCCGCACCTGTCGATGGAGATCCGCTCGGAGCGCTGCAACCACTGCGACAACCCGCCGTGCGTCTCCTGCTGTCCGACCGGTGCGTCCCACGTGGCCCAACCAGGCAGCGTCGTGCTGGTCACCGCCAACAAGTGCATCGGCTGCAAGGCCTGCATCGCGGCATGCCCGTACGACGCGCGGTACGTCCACCCCGACGGCTACGTCGACAAGTGCACGTTCTGCCATCACCGCACCAAGGATGGCAAGGACCCGGCCTGCGTGTCGGTGTGCCCGACCCACTGCATGTTCTTCGGCGACCTCGACGACCCGAAGAGCGCGATCAACGAACTGCTGCGCACGCGCAGGCATCACACGCTGCTCCCAGAGGCCGGCACCAAGCCGCGCATCTTCTACCTGACGTAAGGCGACGGTCATGCTCGAAACCACGATCACCCGCCACAACCCACTGGTCGACCCTGCGCTCGCCGTCTGGAGCTGGGAGATTCCCGTGTACCTCTTCGCTGGCGGCATCGTCGCCGGCATGATGATCCTGGGCGGCCTGGCGATGCTGCGCATCGCCCGCGGCGACGATCCGAAGTCGTTCTTCTCGCTGCACACGCCACTGCTCGCGTTCATGCTAATCAACCTCGGCATGGGCGCGCTGTTCCTCGACCTCGCGCACAAGCTCTATGTATGGCGCGTGTACCTCACGTTCCAGCCCGACTCGCCGATGTCGTGGGGCTCGTGGGTGCTGCTCGCGGTCTACGCCGCGCTTCTCGCCTCGGCGCTGGTCCGGCTGCCGCAGGCATGGCCGTGGCTTGGCCGCCGCGTGCCGGTGCTGCAAACGCTCTCGGACGCGATCGCCGGCAACCCCGGACGGATGCGCGCGCTCGGCTGGGCGAACGTCGTGCTTGGCGTTGGCTTGGGCATCTACACGGGCATCCTGCTCAACACGATGGTCGCGCGCCCGCTGTGGAACACCGGCCTGCTGGGCCCGCTGTTTCTGATCTCCGGACTTTCCGCCGGCGCCGCTGCGATGCACATCGCCAGCGTCTTCCTGCCGCGCCGCCCGGCGCCGGAAGGCATGATCGGCGGCGCGGTTTCAGCGCTCGTCCAGCAGCTGGGCGCAGCGCCCCCCGAGCGGCGCACGGTCGAATCGCTGATTCGCGCCGATATCGCGTTCCTGGCCATCGAGCTCGTACTGCTCGGCCTCATGGTCGTCAACCTGAACACGTCGTCCGCGTCCCACGCTGTCGCCGCCACGCTGATCATCAGCGGGCCGTACGCCTGGGCGTTCTGGGGCGTGATCGTCGTGCTCGGCATCCTGGTGCCGCTCGCGCTGCAGGGGCTGGAACTAGGACATCGGATTCCCCACACCGTCGCGCCCGCGCTGCTCGTCCTCGTCGGCGGATTCGCGCTGCGCTGGGTCATGGTCAATGCCGGCCAGGCGAGCCACATCGTGCACGCCGCCGGCCTATAAGCAACGGCGCATTGGCGCCTTACGGAGAAAAGCATCATGAAACGCAAACCCCTGGATCTTGCCATCGCAGTCGTGCTGGCCGCATGCGCAGTTGGCGTGCAGGCGCAAACGCCTGCGCCGGCCGCCCAGCCCACGATTCCCCAGGTCTGCACTTCGTGTCACAAGGCGCAGCCCGGATCGGTGCAGGGCATCTTCGAAAACGTCGCATTCAAGAGCCAGGCCATTCAGCTCAAGATCGACGCCCACACGGAGATCGTGCGCTTTGATCCCAAGACGATCAAGGTGATCGACGCCGGCGCGAGCAAGCCTGCCGAGGCGATGCGCGACATCAAGCGCGGGCACGAGGCGCGCATCGAGGTCGTCGAGAGGGACGGCGCGAAATGGGCCACCTTGATCGCCTTCAAGGGTCCGATCAAGATCGCGCCCGAAAAGCTGTCGAACTACGCCGAAGTCGAGCGGCTGGTCGCGCTGGGCCCGGACAAGGGAAACTACACGCTCATCGACTCGCGCCCGTTGCCGCGCGTGCAGGAAGGCACGATTCCCACCATGATCAACCTGCCCTATCCGGCGTGGGACAAGTTTGTGGACCGGCTGCCCAAGGACAAGAACCGCGCCATCATCTTCTTCTGCCAGGGTGTCACCTGCATGATGAGCCCGAACTCGCTGCTGAAAGCCGAAGCGCTGGGGTACACCAACGTCAAGGTTTACCGCGAGGGGTATCCCGAGTGGCTTGAGCGCAACATCGGCGTGATCGCCGCGCCGCACTACCAGGAAGCGTTCGTCGCCAAGCAGATTCCCGCGGTGCTGGTCGACGCGCGGCCCGCTGCGGTCGCCGCCGAAGGTGCGATCCCCGGCGCCGTCTCGATCCCGCCGTCCGCTGTGCGTGCGGCTGTCTCGGGGTTCCCGCCCGCGAAGCTCAAGGCGCCGATCGTCGTCTACGACGGTGACGGCGGCAACTCGGCGCTGGTGGTTGCGCAGGTGATCAAGGAATCGGGCCAGCCCAACGTCACCGTGCTCGGTGGTGGACTCGACGCCTGGAAGACCGCGAAGAATGCGCTGTCGACCGGCGCGCTGCCGACGCAGGTAGCCTATACGCCGAAGCCGCGTCCCGGGTCGATCCCCAATGACGAGTTCGTCAAGCTCGCTACGGCCACCCCGGCCGGCGTGCTCATCCTCGACGTGCGCAACACCGACGAGGCGAACGCCGGGATGATCAAGGGCGCGATGCTGATCCCCGACGAGGAGTTGCAGGCACGGTTGGGCGAAGTGCCCAAGGACAAGCGGATCATCACCCACTGCTCCACCGGCATCCGCGCGGAAATGGCCTTTCACAAGCTGAAGGAGGCCGGCTACAACGTCACCTTCCTCTATGCTGCTCTCGACGTGAAGAAGAACGGGGCATTCACGGTGACGCCAAACTAGCGCCAGTGGCAGCAGCGCTCACACGGTGATTCCTCATCCGGGTGAGCGCCGCCCCAAACTGAAGGGGAGGCCGCGTGGCCTCCCCTTTTCCATCCCGGTCGCTGCCGCGAGACGCTTGCCTGCCTTCGGCTCAGCAACCGCCTTTCTTTTCCTTCTTTGTCGGCGCCGCAGCGGCTTTGGGATCGGCAGGCTTGGCGGTCTTCGCGCTGTCGACGGCCTTCTGCTTTTCGGCGTCCGTCATCTTTGCCCACTTGTCGGCAGTGACGCCCGCCGGCTTTTCGAGCTTCGCCATCGGCGCAGTGGCCTTGGGCGGATCGGCGGCCATCACGCTGGTGCCGCCAAGCATGAGGGTGGAAGCAACGACGACAGCAAGCAACTTGTTCATTGGTTTCTCCAGAAATGGTAAGGCAGCAAACAACAAGACAAAAACAATCAGGCCCTGCCGGGTCGCAGGCCACTGAAGCGCGATTCGAGCCTGCCCATGCCGCAGCGTCGCCAAACCTCCAGATATCACATATCGCCGCGACTGCGCGGCTGCCAACAGGCTAACTGCAATGACCTTGATCGATGTCAATGCACCTGCCGCGCGCTGTGTAATCTCGCTGTCGCCGTGCCTCACCCGAGCCGTCGATCTGGAATCGAGCCGAATACGTTGCTACCGCTTCAGGTCCAGGCTTCCCGCCGGCGCGTGATCTGCGCCAAAACGTGGCCCGATACTTGCAATACCTACCCGATAGAACAATTCCATCGGGATGGGCACCATGGCCGCAGTCTTACCTAACACTTCCGGCAATACCCCTGCAGGTGGACTGAACGCGGCCTTCGCAGCCATCTGCACCGCTCTTGTGCTCGCAGCAGGAGCGCAACCCGCCATCGCCGCCCAGCGCTGCCAGCTCGAATACTGGGTCGCCACCGATGGCTCCGACGCCGCGACCGGCGACAAGACCCACCCGTTCCGCAGCCTGGCCCGCGCCCGTGATGAAGTACGGGCCGACGACCGCCGCACGCAATGC
>JANNKR010000383.1:0-1552 GCA_031396395.1 Betaproteobacteria bacterium | reverse complement strand
ATTGCTGCATCAGCGCCTGCCGTTGTTCGGCAAACTGCGTGCGGTTGTAGGCCCGGCCCAAAGAGTCCTTGACCATGTGCGCCAGCTGCGCCTCGATGATCGGTTCCGGCACGCCCAGTCGCTCGGCCAGCATGGTGCGCGCCATCGCGCGGAATCCGTGCGTCGTTATGTCGCTTTGCGTGTCGATGCCCATGCGCTGCAGCGCGCCGTTCAGCGTCATGTTGGACATGGGCCGGTCGCCGCCGCGCACGCTCGGGAACACGTAGCGGCCCTGCCCGGTCAGCGGCGCGATGTCGCGCAGGATGGCCAGCGCCTGCCGCGCCAGCGGCACGATGTGCGCGGCGCCGTTGTTCTTGTCGCCGATGCTGCGCTTCATCTTCGCGGCCGGGATGGTCCAGATCGCGGCATCAAGATCGACTTCGGCCCATTCCATCGCGCGCAGGTTGCCAGGGCGCTGGAACACCAGCGCGCCAGCTGCAGCGCCGCGCGCGTGGTCGGGAAGCCGGTGTAGGCGTTGATCAGCCGCAGCAGCTGGCCCACGCGCTTCGGGTCCGTTACGGTCGCCATGTGCTTAGTGTTCACCGGCTTCAGCGCATCGCGCAGGTCCGCCGCCGGGTCGCGTGTGCATTGCCCTGTGGCGATGCCATAGCGGAACACCTGCCCGCACGCGTCCTTGATGCGGTGCGCCGTTTCGATGGCGCCGCGACCTTCCACGCGCCGCAGCACGGCCAGCAGTTCGGGCGCGCCCAGCTCGGCGACGGGCACACGGCCGACCCACGGGAACACGTCGTTCTCGAAGCGGATCAGCGGACGCGCAGAGTGCGGTGCACTGACCGTGGCCTGGTGGATTGTCTCGACCCACTCGCGCGCCACGGCCTCGAAGCTACCGATCGGTGGCAACCCGTTGTCAACGCGAGCTTCCGCCTCGGCCTGCTGGCGCTGCTGGGCTTTGGCGCCCTTGCGTGCGTCGCTGGGATCGGTCCCCTCGGCCACCAGCTTGCGGCATTCGTCGGCCTTCAGCCGCGCCAGCTTCAGCGACGTGTCGGGATAGGTGCCCAGCGACAGCGTCTTGCGCCTGCCGCCGACGCTGTAGTCGAAGCGCCAGCCGTGCGCGCCACCCTTAACGAACAGCAGCAGGTACAGGCCGTGCCCATCGCTCAGGCGTGCCCGAGGGTCGCCCGGCTTGATCGCCTTGATGGCTGTGTCGCCCGGGATCAGGTTCTTCGCCATGCGCCCACCTGCAGTAACTTTTAGGGGTGCAGCGCCCGAAAAGGTCGGCTACTGCAGAAGTTACTGTAGCAGAAGCCGGTCACTGCCAGAAGTCGGCGGATGACGGCGGAAAGAAAAAGGCGCTAAGTCGTTGATTTACTTAGCGCCTTCGGTCCTTGGTGGACAACGTCAAACAGTAACTTGGTGGAGCCGGCGGGAATCGAACCCGCGTCCGCAAGCCTTCACCGGACAGTTCTACATGCGTAGCTGGCTGATTTGTTTCTCACGCCTCAAGTCGCGCAGCAGCACGCTACCTTCGGCGCCAGTCACTTAGTCTCGTTCC
>JANNKR010000382.1:0-6308 GCA_031396395.1 Betaproteobacteria bacterium | reverse complement strand
CGGCTACATCGCCGTGGTGGCGATCATCTGCCGCCTGCAACCGCATCTGGCGCCGCCCAGCCCGGCGCTGCCATGGCCGCAACGGTGGCGCGCGCTGCTGGGCATCTGGCCGATCGTGCTGGTGTTCGTGATCGTCTTCGGCGGCATTTATGGCGGCGTGTTCTCGCCGACCGAGGGTGCCGCGGTGGGCGCCGTGGCGACGTTGCTGGTGGGACTGGCCCAGCGCGAGCTTGACCTGGAGGGGATTCGCCGCAGCTTTCTTGGCACGGCCTCGACCAGCGCGATGGTGTTCCTGATCTTCCTGGGCGCCGACATGATGAACGCGTCGCTGGCGCTGACCGCGATGCCCGCGGCGCTGGCCGAATGGGTGGGCCACCTGCAGGTGCCCCCGCTCGCCATCATTGCCAGCATCCTCGGGTTCTACGTGCTGCTCGGCTGCGTGATGGACGAACTGTCGATGCTGCTCCTGACGATCCCGGTGATCTTCCCGGCCGTGATGGGCCTCGACCTGTGGGGCCTCGCGCCGGAAGCCAAGGCCATCTGGTTCGGCATCCTGGTGCTGATGACCGTGGGCATCGGCCTGATCGCGCCGCCAGTCGGGTTGAATGTCTACGTGGTCAACAACATTGCCCGGGACGTGCCGATGGCGGAGACCTACAAGGGCGTGTTCCCGTTCCTGGCGTGGGATGCGCTACGCGTGTTGCTGCTGCTGATGTTTCCGGTGTTGAGTCTGGGACTGGTGCGGCTGCTCTACCAGTAGCCGCGGTGGAATCAGCGCGACGACCTCGCCGCCCGTGACCTGCCCGCTATAGCCGTACCAGAAGTCGGTTCGGAAATTCGGCTTCAAGGTTAAACGGTTCCTTCTGCTTTCTGTAGCGGGCGTCAGCGGTGTGCTGCCGATGTCGCGCTGCGAACTGGGCTGCGCCCGCGCTATCGCGCGAACTACTATGCTGCCTTTGTCATTGGTCCGGACGGGCACAACATCGAAGTGGTTTGCCACGAACCCGGGGCCTAGGCCACACCCCGACGATCTGCGCGGGACCGAACCGATGGCGCACCAGCCGCGCGACGTGGGCCATCTCGGCGGCGCTGATCAAGGCCAGTGCCAGTCAGGCAGGAACTTCGCCCAGCACCGTGCAGCGGCGAATGACGCGCCGCTGGGTCGCCGGGTCGTAGGGCGTCGCCCGGTGCAGCACGCTGCGGTTGTCCCAGGCGATGAGCTGGCCCGGAGACCAACGGTGGCGGTAGACGAGGTCGTCGTGGATGATCATCGCGTTGACCTCCTCGATCAACGCGCGTCCCTCGTCGTAGTCCATGCCGATGATCGACTCGGCGTGGTCACCCAGGAACACAACCTTGCAGCCGGTCTCGGCGTGCGTTCGGATCACCGGATGGTCGACCGGCGGACGCGCGCGGCGCTGCTCATCGGTGAGCGGGTCGTCGCCGTGGCGGCGGGTGCGCGAGAAGTCGAGGTTGTGGACCGCGCGCAAGGGAGCAAGTCGCGCCTTCCACTCAGGGGAAAGGCGCTCGTAAGCGCCGGCCATATCGCAGAGGTGCGTTTCGCCGCCCTCGGCGGTTGCGACCTCCGCGTAGAGGATCGTTGCTTGCCCGGTCACGCGCTGCCAGGAGCCGTCGGTATGCCAGCACATCGTGCCGCGGTCCGGGTGGCGGCCGTTCGGGTTTCCGTTCGCGTCGAGGTTCGATAGCCGA
Source organism: Betaproteobacteria bacterium (assembly GCA_031396395.1). Lineage (GTDB taxonomy): Bacteria > Pseudomonadota > Gammaproteobacteria > Burkholderiales > Casimicrobiaceae > VBCG01. Next base: position 4,598 of record JANNKR010000382.1, on the reverse strand, counting down.
TAGATCTCGGGGAAGTCGTCGGAGTGGTACTGGTTCATCACGTGCACCTGAACTTCGCCGAAGCGGCGCGCGAAGGCGACGTGGCGCGCGGGCGACAGGTCGGGCGCGTTGAACAGCAGCACCTTGTGCTCAAGGAACGCGGCGTGGATCTCGCGGAAGACCGTGTCGTCGAGGTCACGGGTGAGGTCGACGCCGCCTATCTCGGCGCCCAGCCGCAGACTCAGCGGTCGTGGGTCGATTGCAATGCGCACGCCGCTACTCGTCATCGTGCTTTCTCCAGCGTCCTCGCGGCTCTACCGGCAACGATCTTAGCATCGGAGCGAGCTCCATTCGCCCGCCGCTCTACCGCTTCCAGGCACCTGACCCTCTTGTCTGGCACGCCGAGGGCATCTCGTCCATAATCATTCCCGCAGAAGTGCGAACGGATCCCAAGGGCTGGCGCAGTGTTCCACAATGAGGCCGGATCAGAAATTCCCTGCGAATGGAGGAAAGACATGTTCAAGAAAGTACTGCATGCGGCGGCAGCATCCGCCGCGGTCCTGTTGTGCGGCGCCGCATTTGCCGCCACCACGCTCAGCATCAACACGGCGCTCACCACCACTGATCCGCTTTACAAGGGGCTGGAAAGCTTCCGCGACGCGGTGACCAAACGCACGAACGGCGCAATCGAAGTCAAGTTGTTCCCCAATTCGCAACTCGGCTCCGACGAGGACGTGCTGGAGCAGGCCCGCGCGGGCGCACCCGTTGCCGTCGTGGTCGATGGCGGCCGCCTCGCCAACTTCGTCAAGGAGTTCGGCGTACTCGGCGCGCCATACCTGGCCTCGGGCTACGACGGCATCCGCAAAGTGGTGACGTCGCCCATGTTTGACGAATGGGTGGTCAAGCTGAGCAAGGCTTCCGGCCATCAGGTCCTGTCCTTCAACTGGTGGCAGGGCGAGCGGCACCTGTGGACCGCCAAAGCAGTGCAGACGCCGGCGGACCTCAAGGGCAATCGCATGCGGACGATTGGCTCTCCGGTCTGGCTCGCGACCATAAACGCGATGGGCGCAACAGCGACGCCGATGCCCTATGCCGAGGTCTATCCGGCGCTCGAGCAGAAGGCGATCGACTCGGTCGAGGTGCAGTTGCCGGCCGGTTTCGGCTCGAAGCTCTTCGAGGTCACAAAGGTCGTGACCAAGACCGGCCACATCAGCCTGATCACCGGCCTGGTGACGAGCGCCAAATGGTACAGCTCGCTCCCCCCCGACCAGCAGAGGATCCTGCGCGAGGAAGCACTGAGGGCCGGGGACCTTGCATCCTACGGCACGCGCGACAGGCTGGCAGAAATCGAGAAGAGCCTCAAGGCAGCAGGCATGACGGTCAACGAGATCGACGTCACCCCGTTCAGGAACGCGACCGCGGGCGTCTATGACAAGCTCGGCTACGGCGAACTGCGCGACAAGCTGCAAGCGATCGCCAAGTAGTCCTGAATCCTGGATCTCGAAACGCGCGGGGCCCGTCTGCAGGGTCCCGCGCGTTCAAGGAGTGTCGCCATGGGGAAGCGCCTCGCGCAAGTCGAGGTTGCAATCTGCGTCGTACTGCTCGCCATCATCACCGGCCTCGTTTTCGTCGCGTCGGTCATGCGCTTCTTCGGCCATCCGCTGGTCTGGTCGGTGGACCTGGCGCAGCTGCTGTTCATCTGGGTGTGCTTCCTCGGCGCGGACAAGGCGATGCGCGAGAAGTCGCATCTCGGCATGGAGGTGCCGGTCAAATATCTCCCCTACAAATACCACCTTTTGGTAGAGCTGGCCTGTTCGGCCATGGTGCTGGCCTTCCTCGTCGTCCTGGCCGTGAAGGGATACGAGCTCACGCTGCTCAACCTCGAACGCACCTTCGGCGACAGCACGCTCTCCTATGCATGGGTGACGGCGGCCGTGCCGGTGGGCTGCGTGCTGATTGGTGCTTCTCTCGTCAACAACATGGTCAAGGCCTGGCAGCGGCGCAGGCAGGGCGCATTGGTCTACAGCAGGACCGCGCTGGACAAGGATGCCCCGCCGCCGATGGAGCTTTAGGATGAAACCCCCACGCTCGCCTCACTTGCGTTCGGCGTCGCTGCCCCCTGAGGGGGCGTGCCCGTGTCTTCGGGCGGCCGGGCGCCACTGACATGCTGCTGATCTCCATCGTCTTCGTGGTACTTATGGTCGCGGGCATGCCCGTGGCCTTCGCCACTGCCATTGCCGGCTTCGTCTTCTTCATCTTCGATTCCGGCATGCCGCTGTCCATCGGCGTGCAGAAGATCGCCTCGATGAGCCAGAGTTTTCCGCTGCTCGCCGTGCCGTTCTTCGTGCTCGCGGGCCATCTCATGAACGAGTGCGGCATCACCCAGCGCCTGCTGAAGGTGTCGATGGTGGCCGTAGGTTGGATGTCCGGCGGCTTGGCACAGGTCGCCATTGTCCTGTCCACGCTGATGGGCGGTGTGTCGGGCTCTGCGGTCGCCGATGCGGCGATGGAGGCACGCATCCTCGGACCGGCGATGATTGCCAAGGGCTACGGCAAGGGCTATTCCGCCGCGGCCATCGCTGTCGGCTCGTTGATCACGGCGACCATTCCGCCTTCGATCGGCCTCATCCTCTACGGCTATGTCGGCAACGTCTCGATCGGCAGGCTGTTCATGGCAGGCATCATCCCCGGCCTCCTGATGATGGTAGTGCTGATGATCACGGCCTACGCCATCGCAAAGCGGCGCGGCTACGTTGTCGCCGATAGCACCAAGCCAACCTTCAGCGCCCTTGCCCGAGCGACCTGGGAAGCAAAGTGGGCGATCATGTTCCCGGTTGCGCTGCTCTTCGCCATCCGCGGCGGTGTGTTCACGCCTTCGGAGGTCGGCTCCTTCGCCGTGGTCTACGCAATTGTCGTCGGCTTCGCCGCCCATCGCGAGCTGACGCTGGCGAAAGTCTGGCGGGCCTTCGCGCACGCCTCCTCGGACGTGGGTCTGATCATGCTCATCATCCTGATGAGCGGCATGGTGGGCTTCGCCACGATCTATCTGCAGGTGCCGCAGAATCTCGCCAACTGGATGCTGGTGGGCATCACCAATCCCGCCACGATCGTGCTGGTGATCCTGCTGTTCCTCCTGATCGCCGGCCTCGCGCTCGACTCCACCGTCATGGTGCTGCTGCTCACCCCGATCTTCGTGCCGATCATCGTCAAGGCTGGCATGGACCCGGTCCATTTCGGCATCCTGATGATGAGCATCGTCACCCTCGGCGGGATGACCTGGCCGAGCGGCTCGGCCATGTTCGCTGTCTGCGCGCTGATGGACGTCTCGATCGAGGAGTACTCGATTGAATCGATCCCGTTTATCGCCGCCATCTGCGCCCTGATTGCCGTCCTCGTCTTCCTTCCTGGGCTGGTGCTATGGCTCCCCAACCTCGCCTTCAGCTGAGCGCGAAGCCGCGTGACCGTCACATTTCTCGGAGGATGCAATGACGTATCGAATCGGATTGCTTCTGATGGCGCTTGCATGGTCTGACCTGCCCGCGTGATTCGTCCACCTACAGCATGAAGCACAAGGGAGAGGCCGACGGCCCCTCCCTTGAGGATCTAGCTTGGTCGGGGCGCGCGTCCCGCCGCCGGTCAGCCCTTCACGCCGCCGCTGGTGAGGCCGCCGACCACGCGCTCCTGGAAGAGCGCGATGATGATGCAGATGGGCACGATGGCGATGATGAGCGCCGCCGAGATCAACGGCCACGGGAACGCAAATTCACCCTGATACAGCGTGATGCCCACCGACAGCGTGCGCATCGACACGCGGTTCATCATCGTCAATGCCAGCAGGAACTCGTCCCACGCGTTGACAAAGGCCAGGATCGCCGCCGTGAACACGCCGGGCGCCGATAGCGGGATCACGATCTTGAACAGTGCCTGCACCCGCGAGCAGCCGTCGATCATCGCCGCCGCTTCGAGGTCGGGCGGGATGTCCTGGAAGAAGCTGGCCATCACCAGCGTGCACACCGGCAGCGACAGCACGGCGTAGGGCAGGATCAGCGCAAGATACGTATTGAGCAATCCCAGTTCGCGCATCACCTTGAAGAGCGGCACCATCAGCGAGATCAGCGGGAACATCGCCACGGCCAGCAGCACCGACATGATGACGTTGCGGTAGGGCATGCGCAGCCGCGTGAGCCCGTAGGCCGCCAGCGCGCCGACCAGCACGCACAGCGCCGTGGACAGCGATGCGACAACGAAGCTGTTCCACATGAAGCGCAGGATCGGCTGCGCGGTGAACGCGGTCTGGAAGTTTTCCAGCGTGGGCGCGAGCGGCAGGTACGTGATCGGGCTCTTGATCAGCTCGGTCTCGGTCTTCAACGCCGTCAGGAAGATCCACACGGCCGGGAAAAAGCCGTTGACGGCGACGGTGATCGCGGAAAACCACACGATCATCTTGCGGTTGAAGCGAAAGCCGTCCATGGTCAGTCCTCGCCCGAGCGCGACGCACTGCGCCGTGTGTACTTGAGGTATCCCGTCGTCAGGACGAGCGACAGGATGAACATCAGCGTGGCCAGCGCCGAACCGTAGCCGAAGTCGAGGAAGTCGAGCGTGGTCTTGTGGATGTACAT
>JANNKR010000315.1:0-1542 GCA_031396395.1 Betaproteobacteria bacterium | reverse complement strand
CGAATCGCCTCCGCCATCCAGATCGCGCCGCCCAGCGTGACGTGGCCGCCACGGTCGTGCGGCGCCAGCGCCACTTGGAGCCGCTTGGCCGCTTGGGCCCTGACCTCGTCGCTTGCCTCCACCAGCGCCGCGCTTGTCGGTCCGAGCTGCATCAGGAAACGCACGGCCGCGTCCACGCCGCCCTCCGTCGCGACGCACACGGGGAAGTCGAAGGGACGGATCACAATTTCGGCAAAACCCGCTCGCGCCAGAATCCCATGCAGCCGATCCTTGTCGGCCAACGCAAAGGGACCCGGCGCATGCGGCGCGGGCGGTGGCGATGGCGGCAGCAGGTCGCGAATGGCGCCCATCGGTGTCGCCACCCACGAATTTTCAGACACCGGACGCCAGCAGGTGAACAGCAGTCGGCCGCCGGGACGCACATTCGCCGCGATGTTGGCAAACGCCACGTCGGGATCGGCGAAGAACATCAGGCCGAAACGCGACACGGCCAGGTCGAAGAGCGCCTCACCCCTCCACACCGACGCATCCGCCTCGATCAGCCTCGCCCTGCCCTGCGTGCGATCCGCTGCCACCGCCAGCATCGCCGACGACACGTCCACGCCGGTCACCTCGGCCCCGCCCTCCAGCCAGATCGCGCAGGTCTCGCCGTTGCCGCAGCCGACGTCTAGCACGCGCTGGCCCGATACCGATCCCGCGCGCGACTTCAGCTCCACCGTCGCGGGAGCAAGCATTGCGTCGAGGTTGACCTGCAGCTCGGCCCACTTCGCGCCTACGCGACCATTCCATAACTCGATCTGGGCCTGGTTCGAGTCGCTCATGGATGTTCCTTCATTGATTGTCGTTGGATGGCAAGTCGTCGTCGCGAATCAGTCGGCATGCGGCAGCGCCAACGCCGCCTGCGTGACTTCCACCACCGTGCGCTGCGCATGGCTGCCACCCACGCGCGGCAGGTCGGCGCGGCACGCAGCCAGTGCTTCCGCGGCACCATCGCGGTCGCCGCGCACGAGCGCACCCAGTCCGGCCGCCCAGTGCGCAGCGGTGACAGCACCCGCATGGCCGCGCTCGCCCCTGTCGCGCAACCGCGTCTCGCACGCGCCGAGCGCCACCAGGTCGCGCCGCGCGGCCGCCAGCATCGCCAGGTGCAACTCGCCGAACACATTGCTGCCGGTGGCATAGTGGCGCTGTGCGAGTGCCGCGACACCGGCCCACGGCAGGCCGCGGGTGTCCTGCAAGCCCAGACGCCAGCTCAGCGACACCACGTCGGTCAACTGCATGTAGGGTGGGCCATGGGCCGCGTGGTCCGCCAGCGGTCCGAGCAGTCGGCCAAGCGCCGCGTCGACCTGGTCCAGTTCCATATGCGCCAGTGCCGCATGCCAATGCAGATGGCCCCACAGCAGTGCATCGGCCGGATAGTCGGGCAACCACGCATCGACGAACGCGAGCGCTGCGTCAGGTTCACCGGCCTCGAAGTGGCTGTGCATCACGATGTGCGCGATGTTGCCGTTGGCACGGCGTACCGACAGCGAACGTTGTGCGAAT
>JANNKR010000236.1:0-7906 GCA_031396395.1 Betaproteobacteria bacterium | reverse complement strand
GTGTAGTTGTTGGACAGGTAGAAATACCCCAGGGCCGCGATGGACACGTACAACTGCACCGGCTCCACGCCACTGCGGAACACGCCTTCGCGCGCGCCGCGTGCCAGCACCTCGGACAGCGTCTCGATCAGCGGCGAGTGCATGGCGCGGATCTTCTGCGAGCGCTTGAGGTGCTGCGCCCGGTGCAGGTTCTCGCTGTTCAGCAGCGTCATGAACTCGGGGTGCGCGAGATAGTAATTCCACGTGAAGACGATCAGCTCGCGCACGCCGTCGACCGGCGCGAGGTCGGTGAGATGCAGGCCCTGTTCCTCGCTACGGATGTGCTCGTAGGCGCGCTCCAGTACGGCAAGGAAGAGGGCCTCCTTGCCACCGAAATAGTAATAGAGCATCCGCTTGTTGGTCCTGGCACGCTCCGCGATGCGGTCCACGCGGGCGCCGCCCAGGCCGTGCCGCGCGAACTCGGCGGTGGCCGCGTCGAGGATGGCAGCCTGCGTGCGTTCGGCGTCGCGCGTGGGGCGCGGCGCGGCGACGCGCGCCTTCTTGGCGATGGTAGAGCGCATGACGACCGACATGGCGCGATGGTAACCATCTGGTTACTTGGACGCAACTGACCTGATCGCCGGACGACTTGCCGTTAGCAGGCCCATGCCGAGGGCGCGCGTAGTATGAGGGTCAGGCACGATCTCCCGCATAAACCATGGGCAATGCGCTTCTGACGTCGACTTTCCAATGCAGTGTTCGCGCAACTGCAGCATGGGTGCTGGGCGCTCTTGTGGCAATCGCTGCGAGTGCGCCGATCCATGCGGCACCGAGATTGGCGGAACCCATCTATCGCGTGATCTCCGCTCCCGATTGCGTCGATGCCTCGCGGATGGTCGCGGAATTCGACGCGGCGCCAGTCAACGTTACCTATATGCGCGTGCAGCACATCGGCGACCCCGGCACCGCCGAATTGCTTCAGGAAGTGGCCCACGCCGTTACCTGGAACGTGGGACAAGTCACCGGCTTCCAACCACCCGAAGCATTCTACGCAAACGCCCAGCGCGGATTCGCTGACGACGGGTTTCCCGACCCATCAAGTGCATTCCAGCTGTGGTGCAACGGCGCCGGCTTCTGGATGAACTCGCGGCGCTTCAACCATGCCGTGCTCCTCACACTCGAAGGTCCCAGCGTCAGCGTGGCGCGCGACCTGTCGCCACCGGCGGCGGTATTCCGAAACGGCACGTCCGCGCTGACGATCGATGCGCAGGTTGCGCTGCCGACGGTGCAGTTCGACGGATTCCCCGTGATCGACGGTACCGCGCAACTCAGTTTCGCCTACTACATGCGCGACGTCACATCCGGCACGATCTTCACGCATGTGATCGCGCTCTACGACAATCGCCCCGCGGGGGTTAATGGTTCGGGGACCGAGGCTGTCAGTGCCGATGCCTACAATGCGTTCGTCGTGAGCCCGTTGCGCACGTTGCTGGCCGATGGCTCACCAACCCAATATGTCACCGTGGCGGCGGAGTCTGCAGACGCGCACTACGTCGCGCCGTGGAAGGGATCGACGCTGTTCCGCGCACATGTGACCTACGCGCAGTTCAAAGCCATGTTGCAACGGCTGCAAGTCGAATCGTTGCCGGCCATTTCAGTGCGGCCCGAGGACTATCGCGTGACGCTCTTCGGGCTTCTCGGCGAGATCTTTCCCGGCACCGGGCGCGACCATGAAGTAGCGCTGGGGGCGAGCGTGACCAACCTTCGACTTGCCGAGGCTTTCGATGTCGTGGCACCGGTGCCGGTGGTCGAGTATTTTAACGCGGCGCTGGGGCACTACTTTGTCAGCGCGCGCGCGGCCGACCTCGCGGCGCTCGACTCCGGCGCGCTGAAAGGCTGGGTGCGAACGGGGCAATCGTTCAATACCTATCCGGTGTTCGTCGAGGGAGCATCGCCGGTGTGCCGGTTTTACCTGCCGCCGGCCAGCGGCGATTCGCATTTCTATTCGGCATCGCCCTTCGAATGCGCGGCGGTGGCCGCATCGTTTCCTGAATTCATCCGCGAAGACGACGCGGTTATGCACAACCCGCTGCCCGACGTTCAATCCGGCGCGTGCGCGGCGGATGCCGCGCCCGTCTATCGGTTGTGGAACCAACTTGCCGCAACCAACCACCGCTACACCACTCATGAGCAAACGCGCCGGCAGATGGTCGAGGCGGGCTGGTTGCCCGAAGGGTATGGCGATGCTGGCGTGGCTATGTGCGCGCCGCGCTAGCGTTGCGTCGGGCCGGCGTGCACATGATCACGGCGTCGGGGCCGTAGCCCTCCGCGATGTAGCCCCTCGCGAGCATTGCAGACTTCACTGCTGGATCGGCGGTAAAGCGATGGTTGGAGTCCGCCGGGTTGTTCCACAGGCAGAATACGGTGGTCTCGCCTCACTTAAGGCGCCGGAGGCGGCGTCGGGCAGGCCCACGTGCATTGCATCGACGGCCTCGAAGAAGAACGTTGGAATCTTTGTGCGTACCTCCGCGCGCTCGGTCGTGGATGCAGAATAGAAGTGCGGGTCACCGTTGCCCGGTGGCAGATGGAACCGGCACACCGGTCCAGCGCATCTTGAAATAGGGCGGGTGAGGCATTTTGCCGCCGGCCGGCTGACCTGCGTCAACATGTAGCCAGGGCTTCTGCTGCAAGCTATGAGCTTTGTTGCCCCGTCGGTTCATGATGACATTTCGCGCAGCGGTTTCCCCGAGCCATTCATGAACGATCCTCAATCGACGCCTTCCATTCGATGGCACGCCCTTGATGGGTCCGCCGCGCTCGCGCAGCTCGAGAGCGACGGGGCGGTAGGCCTGTCGTCGCAAGCGGTCGCGCAACGCACCGCCGAGTACGGCCCGAACGCACTGCCCGAGGCTGCCAAGCGCTCGGCCTTGATGCTCCTGCTGCGCCAGTTCATGAGTCCGCTGATCTACATCCTGTTCATCGCGGCAGGACTCGCCGGCGCGATGGGCCACTGGGGCGATGCCACCGTGATCCTGGGTGTCGTCGTCGCCAATGCGCTGATCGGCACGTTCCAGGAGCGGCGCGCCGAGCGTTCGATGGAGGCGCTGCGCCGGCTCTCGATTCTGCAGGTGCGCGTGCTGCGCGACGGACACGAACAGGCCATTGCCGCGCACGACGTGGTGCCCGGCGACATCCTGCTGCTGGCGGCCGGCGACGCGGTCGGTGCCGACGCACGCCTGCTGGAGGAGGCGGCGCTCGCCGTGGCCGAGGCTGCGCTCACCGGCGAATCGGTGCCGGTGTCGAAGCACATCGCGGCGCTGCCGGAGGCCACCGGCCTTGCGGATCGCCACAACATGGTGTTTGCAGGCACCTACATCACCGCCGGCCGGGCGCACGCGCTGGTCACGGCCACGGGCACGCACACCGAGGTGGGCGGCATCGCACGCATGACCGAGGAAGCGAAGGAACCGCAGACGCCGCTGGAATTGCGCATCAGCCAGTTTGGCCGCTACCTGGTGGTGGCGGCGCTGGTGCTCTTCGTCCTCGTGATGGCGCTCGGACTGTTGCGCGGTCTGCCCCTTTCCGATGTGCTGATGGTGGCGATCAGCCAGATGGTCTCGATGGTGCCCGAAGGCCTGCCGGTGGCGATGACCATCGCGCTGGCCGTGGGGATGCAGCGCATGGCCGGTCGCGGCGCGATCATCCGCCGCCTGTCGGCAGTCGAGACACTGGGCTCGACGACGGTCATCTGCAGCGACAAGACCGGCACGCTGACGCGCAACGAGATGACCGTCAGCGTGCTGTGGTTGCCCGGCGGGCGGGCAATCGGCGTGACCGGCGTCGGCTACGCGCCGGCGGGCGCGCTGACGGAGGACGGCGCCGCCGTGGATGGCGCTGACCCGTCCGTTGCTGCGCTGCTGCACGCGGTTGTGCTTTGCAACGACGCCGAACTGGTGCCACCTCACGACGACGTGACGACGTGGACGGCGCTCGGCGATCCGACCGAGGCCGCGTTGCTGGTCGCCGCCGGCAAGGCCGGCATTGAAATCCACGGACTGCGGCAACAGTGGCCACGCGAGGCCGAATTGCCCTTCGACTCCGACACCAAGCTGATGGCCACGCGCCATCGCGGCGTGTCCACGCCACGCCGGGTGTTCGTGAAGGGCGCGCCGGAGGCCGTGCTGCGCCTGTGCGGGCGCGACGGACAGCAGGCATTGCAAATGGCCCGCGATGTCGCGGATGCAATGGCGGACCGGGCGTTGCGCGTGCTGGCCGTCGCGGTCGTCGACGACGACCTGCTCGACAACCTGGTTGATTTCGATGCTCTGGCCGGTCGTGCCACGCTGCTTGGGCTGATCGGTCAGATCGACCCGCCGCGCGAGGAAGTCAAGGTGGCCGTCGCCGCTTGTCGCGTGGCGGGCATCCGCCCGATCATGGTCACCGGCGACCACAAGCTCACCGGTCTCGCCATCGCGCGCGAACTGGGCATCGCGCGCGAAGGCGACCGCGGCGTGGATGGCGCCGAGCTCGAGCGGATGAACGACGCCGAGCTGCAGGAGGGCCTGGATCGCATCGCCGTGTTTGCGCGCGTGCATCCGGCGCAGAAACTTCGTATCGTCGCGGCCCTGCAGGCGCGCGGCGACGTCGTGGCGATGACGGGCGATGGTGTGAACGACGCTCCGGCGCTGGCCCGCGCCGATGTCGGCGTGGCGATGGGCATCGCGGGCACCGAGGTGGCCAAGGGCGCGGCCAAGATCGTCATCACCGACGACAACTTCGCCACGATCGTGGGCGCGGTGGAGCAGGGCCGGGTGGTGTACGGCAATCTGAAGAAGGTGATCCTCTTCCTGTTCGTCACTTCGGTCGACGAGGTGACGGTGCTGTTGCTGGCGTTATTGAGCGGGTTCCAGATGCCGCTGGCGGCCGTGCAGATCCTGTGGATCAACATCGTCACCGAGAGCACGCTGACGGTGAACCTGGTCATGGACCCGGCCGACGGCGACGAAATGCAGCGTAAGCCGGTGCCGCGCGACGACCCGCTGGTCGATGCCACCATGCTGTGGCGCATCGCCTTCCTGACGCCGATTGCCGTGGCGGCGACCTTTGGCTGGTTCGTGTGGCGGCAGGCGGCCGGCGTGCCCCTCGACTTGGTGCGAACCGAGACCTTCACGGTATTGGCCATGTGCCAATGGTTCAATGTCCTCAACTGCCAGTCGGCCACACGATCGGCACTGCATTTCGGCATTCTGAGGAACCCGTGGCTGCTGGGCGGCCTGGCGCTGAGCATCGCGCTGCAGGCGGCGGTGCTGTATTGGCCACCCCTCAATGCGTGGTTTCACACCGTGCCGATTGCACTCGCCGATCTGCTGCCCATGGTGGCAGCGGCCAGTGCCGTGCTGTGGACCGAGGAGTTGCGCAAGCTGGTGGTTCGCCTGCGGCGGATCGGCTGACACGAGCGAGTCGCGCCGTCGCGCACACGCAAGGAGTCAGGTGTCGAGTCGTCGCCCTTCGCAATGCAGAACTCGACGCCCACGTCAGCGCGCCCGGTCACGGATGCCAAGCCAAATGGCGCAGCTCCTTCCGGCCGCAACGTGGCGACGGACTCAGTCCGGCCACAACCCGCCGGTCGAGGTCGCCGCGAAAATTTCCAGTAAGCGGTCGTACGCACGGGTACCAAGATAGCGGTGGCGGTGAAGGTGTCGCGGCGGCACCGGCGCCGAGCCGTGATCGGTGAGATGCGCTGTCGTCGCCACTACGCGCCGGGTGATGCACGAGGGGCACATGCCCCTGCCCTTGCACGAGAACGCGATCAGGAAGTCGTGCCCACACTGCCCGCACCGCGCCCGGGCAAGGCCATGGGCAAGGATTCCGCATTCCAAGTAGCGGCGGAAGTCCCGCTCTATATGTTCCGGCACCGACCTCTCGTCGTCGTGACTGTCGCGGCATTGGGCGGGCCAGGTCTCGAGGTGTTCCTGGCCGCAGCGAAAGAGCACACTCCGGCGCGGGCGGCGCGGCCGATACCGCGCCGATGCGCTGTCCGCGGCCCGACGCTCGAACTCCATCCCTGCCCCCCGGGGCTGTTGCTCGCGGTTGGGGTTCAGGGTGGGCAGCACCGTGTGCCGGCCGCCATAGGCCGCAGCGATTAGGTCCCGCGGCTGAGGTAAGTTGGCTGAATATCCAGCAGCGTCGTGGGGCCGCCAAGGAGGTGGGCACATAAAGCGGCGGCGCTTCTCCGGTGGCCAATTCAGTTACATATGCGCAGGCGCCCGAGGGTGCCGTCCTGGTGGCCGTCCGCTTTGGACGACGAGGCGCTACGGCCGGTTTTCGGTGAGCGATATCCAAACGGTGGCGCATACGCCACCAATAGCCGGCAAACGCTTGGACAGGGCCGCCCCAGCGCCGGCGAGGTGATGTTCAGCCGACCTTGAATATGCGCCGATCGATTGCGGAAACCGGCCCCTAAACACTTGCGGCCCCTCGGTGATACGCGGCAGCAGCAGCTCTACACTGAAGGCGGTCTACAGATATCGAACCTGCTTGCTCGCTACCGGTCATTGGCCGGTGCGAGTCCGTCGAGCAGGTTTGACTCGGAGAACCGTACATGTCCCCGGCATGCGTGCCAAGGCTCACCAGTGCGTCGATAAGTAGCCGCAAATTCCCTAGTTAGCGGGGGCGCGGGTTCATTCGAGCACCTCCGTCGCACGCACCAGCATCGATGGCGGAATCACAATCCCCAAGCTCTTGGCGGTCTTCATGTTGAGTACCAACTCGAACGTGGTCGGCTGTTCAATGGCCAGGTCACCGGGCTTGGCGCCATTGAGAATACGATCAACGTAAAAGGCCGAGCGCCGGGCGAGCGCATAGCGATCCGGGCCAAAGCCGAACAGACCGCCTCGTTGTCTTGGAATAAGGGCAGAAGTCCCGACAACCGGCCAGCGTTGCGCCAGCGCAAGCTGCATGATCTTCGGCATGTGCGAGTTAAACCAAGCGGACGGCAAGATCACGAGCGCCTGCACCTTGTCTTTCGCCAATCGCGCCATCGCCGGCTCGATGTCCTCCGGCCGCGCTATGTCGGCGATGACTGCTTCGACGCGAAATTGCTCGGCCGCGCGACGAACATTGGTCACGTTGGCGCTGTTGGATGCAATGGTCGGATCGGCCAGAAACCCGACGCGCCGCAGCTTCGGCATTGATTCAACAAGCAATTCGAGCACCTTCTGACTCAAATTGGCCGAGACAGTGCTCACCCCGGTAATCATTCCGCCCGGCCGTGCAAGGTTATTCACCAAGCCCGATCCCAATGGATCACCGTTGGCCATAACCACAGGTATCGTCGGCGCGGCCTGGGCAGCGGCTCTCCCTGATGAGGAGGTCAATGCCACGATGATTGCAGGTTTCTTTGCAGCGAGCTCTTGCGCCAGCGCCGGCAAACGCTCGACACGTCCGTCCGCATACCGTTCTTCTAACAGATACTGCGCGCCTATCCGCCAGCCCAGCGCAGCCATGCCTTCGTTGAATGCGTCCAGCAAACGGTGGCCTTCATTGGGACTATTGGCGGACAGCCACCCGATCACCACCGGCGGATTCCCCTGCGCGCGCAATGCGCCCATCCATGCCAGTGCGGGCCATCCCACCGCAGCCGCAAGCCATCTGCGTCGGGTATCAACCGAATGCAAGCGACGGCATTTGGTCATGGGCTCCTTACCAAGAAGGTCGACAAAGTGGGCTGGACGACTCTACAGGACATTGCGGTGCAATCGATAAGAGACCTCGTGAATTCAATATGGGCACTTCGCTTGGCCGAACGATTTATGGACAGGAAGTCCAACCGCACGACCGCACGACCGCACGACCGCACGACCGCACGACCGCACGACCGCACGACCGCACGACCGCACGACCGCACGACCGCATGTCCGCATGAGGT
>JANNKR010000217.1:0-4111 GCA_031396395.1 Betaproteobacteria bacterium | reverse complement strand
CCGGAAGCCGTCACCAGCACGTCGTCCTCGATGCGCACGCCGATGTTCCAGAATTGCTCCGGCACGTTGGGCGCGGGCCGGATGTAGGTGCCCGGCTCCACGGTCAGCATCATGCCCGGCACCAGCGTCTGCGACTTGCCCTTGATCTGGTAGAGGCCGGCGTCGTGCACGTCCATGCCCAGCCAGTGGCCGGCGCGGTGCATGTAGAACTGCTTGTAGCTGCCCGTGTCGAGCACTTCGTCGAGCGTGCCCTGGCACAGGCCGAGGTCGATGTAGCCCTGCGCCAGCACGCGCTCCGCGGCGTGATGATAGGCATTGAACGCAGCACCCGGCTTGACCGCGTCGAGGCAGGCCAACTGCGAGGCCAGCACCAGCTCGTAGATAGCACGTTGCGGCCCGCTGAACTTGCCGTCCACTGGAAACGTGCGCGTGATGTCGGAGGCGTAGCCTTTGAATTCGCACCCGGCGTCGATCAGCAGCAGTTCGCCTGCCACCAGCTCGCGGTCGTTTTCGCGGTAGTGCAGCACGCATGCGTTGGGACCCGACGCGACGATCGACGAATAAGCGACGGCCTGCGCGCCTTCGCGCAGGAATTCGTGCAGCAGCTCGGCCTCGACCTGGTACTCGAACCAGCCGGGACGCGCGCGATCCATTGCGCGGGCGTGAGCGGCGCACGAGATGGCGGCGGCGCGGCGCATCAGCTTCACCTCATGCTCGTCCTTCAGGAGCCGCATCGCGTCGAGCGTGCCGCGCACGTCGACGATGTCGTCCGGCGCGGACACGCCGGTACGGGCACGATTGCGCACTTCGTTCAGCAGCTTGGTGACCTGCTGGTCCCACGTATCGAAGAGGCCAAGCGGCGTGAACAGCGCAGGCCGATCGGCGGCAAGGTCGGGCAGCATCGTCGGCAGCGCGGAGATCGGATGCGCCTCGTCGAAGCCGAAGATCTCGCGCGCGGCGTCCGGGCCGTAGCGAAAACCGTCCCAGATCTCGCGCTCCTCGTTCTTTTCGCGACAGAAGAGCACATGCCGGTCCCCGTCCGGGCCCGCCACCAGCGCCACGACGGCTTCGGGCTCCGGAAAGCCGGACAGGTAATAGAAATAACTGTCGTGCCGGAACGGATAGTGCGAGTCGCGATTGCGCGCCACCTCGGGCGCCGTCGGCAGGATCGCTAGACCGCCGCCGCGCGAGTCGCGCATCGACTGCAGCAGCGCGCTGCGCCGCGTTCGATAGAGCTGGTGGGTGTTTTTCATGACAGGGATGCGCCGTGGTTGAACGCGGCCATTATAGGGGAGTGCCCCGCGGGGTTACGCTACCATCCCGGTATGGGCAATGGTTCGACGCAGGGCGGCTCCACGCTGACCGGACATCCGCTGCATGACGCCAAGCGAGCGATGCGCGTGAGGGTCATCGCGGCGCGCGATGCCGTCGGCGCGGAGGCGCATCGCGAAGCATCGAGCCGGATCGCGCACACGATATGCGCGTCGGGCGCGTTCATGGCGTCGCGCGCCGTGCTGCTGACGCTGCCGCACAAGAGCGAGTGGGACACGCGGCCGGTATTCGACGCGGCGCTGGCGGCGGGCAAGGCGGTGGTGCTGCCGCGGGTGAATGCGGGGACCCGCATGCTGGAGCTGCATTGCGTGACTGACATCGAGCGCGAAGTCGCGACGGGATACCGCGGGATTCCCGAGCCAACGCCCGCGTCGCCGCGGTTCAGTGCCGAGGCCATCGACTGGATACTGGTACCCGGGGTGGCCTTCGACCTAACCGGACGCCGCCTGGGGTATGGCGGTGGCTTCTACGACCGGTTGCTGTCGCAGGTGTCCGAAGAGGTTCCGCGCGTTGCAGGCGCCTTTGAGTTGCAAGTCGTGCCGGCGGTACCGGCAGCGCCCCATGACCTCAAGGTTGACGCCATCGTCACCGAGCTGCGCGTTCTGGCCATGCCCGGCCGCGGATGAGCGCACGCGCCCGGCGCACCGCGGGCGTCGCGCTGGCCGCCACGCTGGCGATCCAGGTCATCGTGTCGCTGGCCGCGACGGCGCCTGCGGTGCTGGCGCCCGTGCTTGCCGCCGACCTCGGCGTCACCCCCAAATGGATCGGCGTCTTCGTCGGGCTGGTGTATGCCGGCGCGATGATCGGCAGCCTCGCCTGCGGCGGTTTCATCGCGCGCTATGGCCCCATCCGAGTGTCGCAGGTCTGCGTGCTGATCTGCGCCGCCGGAATTGCCATGGTCGCGCTGCTTCCGGCCGCCGCGGTCACGCTGCTGGCACTGGCGGCATTCGGGATGGGGTTGGGGTACGGCCCGATCACGCCGGCCTCATCGGCGGTGCTGGTGCGCACGACACCGGCGGCACAGATGGCCCTCACGTTCTCGATCAAGCAGACCGGCGTGCCGGTCGGGATTGCACTGGGCGGCGCGCTGCTGCCTGCCCTGGCATTGGCCGCAGGATGGCGCGGCGCGCTGCTGGTGGTGGCCGGCGTCGGCGTGCTGGTGGCGTTGGCAGCGCAGCCAACGCGGGAGGCGCTGGACGCCCATCGGGAACCGGCGCACCCCTTTTCGTGGCGCGGGGTGGTCGCGCCCCTGTGGGTGGTGCTGACGACGAAGTCGTTGCGTGAGCTGTCCCTGGTCGGCCTGGCGTTTGCGGCCGTGCAGGTCTGCCTGACGAGCTTTCTCGTGGTGTTCCTACACGAAACGCTGGAGTGGACGCTGATTGCCTCGGGGTTAGCGCTTACTTGCACCACACTTGGCGCAGTCATTGGGCGTATTGCCTGGGGCCTGGTTGCGGATCATCTGCTGCCCGCCGTCCGCACACTGACTCTGATCGGGCTCTTGTCCGCCACCTGCGGGCTGCTGCTGGCGGCCGCCACGACCGCATGGTCGGCCTGGGTGGTGCTGCCCCTGGCGGCGGTCTACGGCGGCATGGCGATCGGCTGGAATGGCGTGCAGCTGGCCGAGCTCGCACGCCGGAGTCCGCCCGGGATGGCGGGTGCCGTCACCGGTGCCTCGGGGTTCGTCACCTTTGCCGGTGTGGTGGCCGGACCACCGATCTTTGCCGCGCTGGCGGGGGCGTTTGCCAGCTACCGGGCAGGCTTCCTGGTGGCGGCGACCGTCAGCGGTCTGGGCGCCCTGGGTTTGCTGGTCGGTGGTCGCGCAATGCCTCGGCAACTTCCATAATGGAAATCATTTCCGTCTGATGGTAGAGTGTTGAAGGGCAGCGGAATCTTCCGAAGTTGACTGCCGCACCGCAGCAATACAGGAGCGTCCGCGCACCCTAGAATCGAACCGGCAAGCTCGGCAACTCGCCCCACCAGCCAAGGCACGAGCCGACGCCCGGGCCTGCAGCCCGAACCCTCAACACTGGAACCTCCCTCGCGACCCGACGCCCGGCCAACCCGGGACTCGCGGCCATGTGGGATGCACGGAGAATCGTCATGGATGTGATGAAACACGATGCCGACCCGCAGGAAACCCGCGAATGGCTTGATGCGTTGTCCGGCGTGCTGGCCGCCGAAGGCCCCGACCGCGCGCACTTCCTGATCGAGCAATTGATCGAGGCGGCGCGCCAATCCGGCGCCTACCTGCCGTTTTCCGCGAACACCGCATACATCAACACGATTCCCACCGACCTGCAGGTGCGCATCCCGGGCGACCAGGAAATCGAGCATCGCATCCGGTCGTACGTGCGCTGGAACGCCATGGCGATGGTGCTGCGCGCGAACAAGCACACCAACGTCGGTGGCCATATCGCGAGCTTCGCCTCCGCGGCCACGCTCTACGACGTCGGCTTCAACCACTTCTGGCACGCGGCTTCCGATGCACACGGTGGCGATCTCGTCTTCGTGCAGGGACACTCGTCCACCGGCGTGTATGCCCGCGCTTTCATGCTGGGCCGGCTCACGCAAGCCCAGCTCGACAACTACCGGCAGGAAGTGGATGGCAAGGGCATCTCGTCCTATCCGCATCCATGGTTGATGCCGGACTTCTGGCAGTTCCCCACCGTGTCGATGGGCCTCGGCCCGCTGATGGCGATCTACCAGGCGCGCTTCATGAAATACCTGCAGGACCGGGGGTTCGCGCAGACCGAAGGACGCAAAGTGTGGGCGTTCATGG
>JANNKR010000190.1:0-12180 GCA_031396395.1 Betaproteobacteria bacterium | reverse complement strand
TCGTCGTTGACCTGCTGCAGCGACTGCTCGATCAGGTAGTCCACCTTCGCGTTCGAGTAGCGTCCCCAGTTCACCGCGCCCAGCCCCTTGTCGCGATTGAACGAGGCCAGCAGCGAGCGCAGCGGCGAACTGGCCTCGCCGGTGGAGGCGCCCCAGCCGACCATGTGGAAGCTGAACTCCTGCTTGGCGGCGCGACCCGAATAGGGACCCATCGGCGCGGTCTCGACCTTGGCCGTGATGCCCACGCGCGACAGCATCTGCGCCACCGCCTGCACGATCTTCTCGTCGTTGACGTAGCGGCCGGCAGGCCCGTGAATGGTGATGTTGAAGCCATTGGGATAGCCGGCTTCCGCCAGCAGTTTCTTGGCCCCTTCCACGTCATAGACTTCGGCCTTCAGTGCCGGGTTGTGGCCAAAGAGCTTTTCCGACACAAGCTGGCCCGAGGGAATGGCCTGGCCTTCCATTACGCGCTCGGCAATGGCCGGACGGTTGATGGCCTTGGAGATTGCCCGGCGCACGCGCACGTCCTGCAGCGGATTCTTGTCGAGCGGCTTGCCGTCCTTGGCGGTGATAAACGGGGAGACACGCGACAGGTGATCGAAGTTGAAGTAGATGACCCGGTGCGAGATCTTCGACGTCAGGGTGAACTTGGGATCGGCCTTCACGCGAGCGAGATCGGCCGTGGGCGGCTGTTCGATCGCATCGACGTCACCGGACAACAGGGCCGCCATCCGG
This sequence comes from Betaproteobacteria bacterium, assembly GCA_031396395.1. GTDB lineage: Bacteria > Pseudomonadota > Gammaproteobacteria > Burkholderiales > Casimicrobiaceae > VBCG01. The sequence continues at coordinate 11,445 of JANNKR010000190.1, read as the reverse complement.
GACGCCCCGTCCTTGATGATACGGAACGTCACCTTCGCGTAGCCGGGCTTGTCGCCCCAGTAATTGTCGTTGCGGACCAGGTCCACCTTGTCGCCGTTGACGTAGCGCACCAGCTTGTAGCGACCGCTGCCGATGGTGGCCTTGCCTGAATTGAAATCCTCGGTCGTGGCCCCGGTGGCGACCTTCTTGGACACGATGTAGATCGTGGACAGGTCGTTGGGCATCAGCGGATGCGGCGCGCCGGTCTTGAAGCGGATCGTGTACGGGTCGACGATTTCCTTGCCGACGATCGCCTTGGTATACGCGACGAACGGGCCCGGGCTGTTGGGAATCTGTGCGACGCGATCGATCGAGAAGGCGACGTCCTCGGCCGTCAATTCGCTGCCGTCATGAAACTTCACGCCCTTGCGGAGCTTGAATTCCCAGGTCTTGTCGTCGATGGCCTTCCACGAGGTTGCAAGGCCCGGGATCATCTGCGAATCGGGGCTCATCTGCACGAGCTTGTCGAAGATGTGCTCGGCCATGTTGTTGTTGGGAAAGAGATTGAAGAAATGCGGATCCATCGACGTGACGTCGGCGGCGACGGCGATCTTCAGGTCCTGGGCGGACAACGGCGCGGCGACCGCCAGCGACGAGGCGACGACGATCGCGGCGGCAAACCGGTGCAGATTGGCGGGAAAGCGCATGAAATCCTCGATATCGAAATTGGAACAGGGGTGCGGACAAGCCGGATGGAGCGTCGCGACCGCGTGTCCGCAATCTAGCTTGGTTACCGCAGTGCGTCAAACAAACATCGCCTTGCACCAGGTTCGCACATCGGCCATCCGGCGAGGCGGGCGCCCCGTAAATCCGGGGCCACGATCGGCACGCGACGCGCCGGCGTTCCCGGACCGCGATGGCACCTGGGTGGGGCGGGAGTTACGACCGTTCGAGGCGATCGGACCCAGGCGCGCAGCGCGGCCGGTGCGAGCGAACGGTGTCGTTCAAGGTGGCGTAGTAGCGCTCGTCTTCCGCGAGGTCGGCGGCCGCCCGCGCCCGCGCTTCCGCAGCACTCAATGCGGTGCCCGCCTCGCTGAAGGCGCGGGCATCGACCAGCGTGCCCTTGTCGTAGCGAAATTCGGACCGCGGACGGCCATCCGGATACCAGGATCGCTTGACCCCGTGCAGGCGCCCGGCGACGTACACCGCTTCGAGTTTACGGCGACCTTCCCCGGTCCGGTCGGCGGTCGCGTACCACAGCGCCAGCGTGCCGGAGAGCATGTCGTCGTCGAAAGGCAGTTGCGCTATGCGTACACCAGTCGAGGACCAGTAGAGAAAACTGCCGGTGCGCTTGCCCTGCGCAAACGCCCCAACCACCCGCACCCGTCCGCCGCCATCGCGCAACTCGTAGGCGCCATGCGGCTGCCCCTCGCGGCATCCGCCTTCGATCGCGTAGTCCTGCGCGGCTACGCCGGCCGCCGCGGCCAGTGCCAGCACCCCGAACGCCCGACGGATCAGCCGCGGCGCCTGGTCCACCATGCGCCGAGCTCGCCCACGATGCCGCGACGAAACGCCAGTACACAAATGACGAAGATCAGGCCGGTGATCACCGTCACCCACTGCCCGAAACTGGCGAGATAGCTTTCGAGGCCGATGATCGCGAAGGCGCCGACCACGGGCCCGAAAATCGTGCCCATGCCGCCCAACAACACCATCAGCACCACTTCACCGGACATCGACCAGTGCACATCGGTGAGCGAGGCCAGCTGGAACACGATGGCCTTGGTGGCGCCCGCCAGACCCGACAGACCGGCCGACAGCACGAATGCGATCAGCTTGTACTTGTCGGCGTCGTAGCCCAGCGAAATGGCACGCGGCTCGTTCTCGCGGATAGCCTTCAGGACCTGGCCGAAGGGCGAATTCACGATCCGGTAGATCAGGAGGAACCCGCCTACGAAGATGGCCAGCACGACGAAGTACATCGTCATCGTCTGCGACAGGTCGATGAATCCGAAGAGCTTGCCGCGCGGCACCGACTGGATGCCGTCCTCGCCGCCGGTCAGCGGCGACTGCAGGCAGAAAAAATAGATCATCTGCGCCAGCGCCAGCGTGATCATCGCGAAATAGATGCCCTGCCGCCGAATGGCCAGCAACCCGACGACGATGCCCAGCAGGGTGGCCGCGACGGTCCCGGCGAGAATGGCGGCTTCCGGCGGCCAGCCCCATACCTTGGCCGCGTGCGCGCATACGTAGCCGGCAGAACCCAGGAACATCGCATGCCCGAAGGACAGCAGGCCGCCGAAGCCCAGCAGCAGGTTGAACGCGCAGGCAAACAGCGCGAAGCACAGCGCCTTCATCAGGAACACGGGATATACGCCGGCGAACGGCGCGATCGCGAGGGCCGCCACCATCAGCACGGTGGCGACGGCCATCCGGTTGCGCGTCGGCGCGGTCGGTACGGTGACGGGGGCGTTCATGTCAGCGTTCCCGACCGAAGAGCCCCGCGGGCTTGAACAGCAGAACCAGAACCATGACGACGAAGATCACCGTGTTGGAGGCCTCGGGATAGAACACCTTGGTCAGGCCCTCGACGACGCCGAGGCCGAAGCCCGTCAGGATCGCGCCCAGGATCGACCCCATCCCGCCGATCACCACCACGGCGAACACGACGATGATGAGGTTGGCCCCCATCTGCGGGCTGACCTGGTAGATCGGCGCCGCCATCACCCCGGCCAGCGCGGCCAGGCCGACACCGAAGCCGTAGGTCAGCGTGATCATCCGCGGCACGTTGATGCCGAAGGCCTGCACCAGCGCCGGATTTTCGGTGGCCGCGCGCAGGTAGGACCCGAGTTTCGTCCGTTCGATCACGAACCAGGTACCGAGACACACGACAAGGGAAGCGACGATCACCCAGGCGCGGTACTTGGGCAGGAACATGAACCCAAGGTTGAACGCACCGGCAAATTCTTCAGGTAAACGATAGGGCTGTCCCGAACTGCCGTAGAAATTGGTGAAGACGCCCTGCACGATCAGCGCGAGGCCGAAGGTCAGCAGCAGTCCGTAGAGATGGTCGAGCTTGTACAGGCGCGAAAGCATCGTGCGCTCGATGACCACGCCGGTGGCGCCGACCAGCACCGGGACCAGCAGCAACGACCACCAGTAGCCGATGCCAAGACGCTCGAGCAGGAACCATGCGCAGAAGGCGCCCAGCATGTATTGCGCGCCATGCGTGAAATTGATGATGTTGAGCAAGCCGAAAATGACGGCGAGCCCCAGGCTCAGCATCGCGTAGAACGCGCCGTTGATGAGGCCGATCAGCAGTTGGCCGAACAGCGCCTGCGTTGGAATGCCGAAGAATTCAGTCAAAACAGGTCCATGGAAACTGCCGGCGCCAAAGGCACAAGTGCGACACCGCGACGGATCCGGACCATTCCGCCCACGGACGAAGGATGCGCGCGTTGAGTGGCGCCCAGAGGCGCCGTTCCAACGCGCGCAGTTGATCCGTCACGCCGCTGAACCGTGGGCACAACGACACCGCACCAAGGCGTGACGGATAACACCTACTTCACCAGCGGGCAGTCACCGTCCTTCAAGGGCCGGAACGCCTGGTCTGCCGGAATCGTCGCGCGAACCTTGTAGTAGTCCCACGGTCCCTTCGACTCGGACGGCTTTTTCACTTCCACCAGAAACGCCGGGTGGATCTTGCGACCGTCGACGCGGATCGAACCCTTGCCGAACAGCGGATCGTCGGTCGGCATTTCCTTCATCTTGGCGATCACCTTGGTGCCGTCGTCACTCTTCAGCGCTTCGACGGCCTTGAGGTAGTGCGTGACCGACGAATACACGCCAGCATGGATCATGGTCGGATGAATACCCTTGTTGCCCGCGGCAAATTTCCTGGCGAACGCGCGCGATGCATCGTTCTGGTCCCAATAGAACGTGTTGGTGACGATCAGGCCCTGCGCGGTGGGCAACCCCAACGCATGGATGTCGGTCAGGAATACCAGCAATCCGGCGAGGCTTTGCCCGCCCTTGACGATGCCGAACTCGGCCGCCTGCTTGATCGAGTTGGTCGTGTCGCCACCGGCGTTGGCCAGCCCGATGATCTTGGCCTTCGAGGCCTGCGCCTGCAGCAGGAACGACGAGAAGTCCTGCGTGTTGAGCGGCGCACGAACCTTGCCCAGCACCTTGCCGCCGTTCTTCAGGACGACCGCCTCCGTATCGCGCTCGAGGGCGTGACCGAACGCATAGTCGGCCGTGAGGAAGAACCAGGAATCACCCCCCGTCTTGACGATCGCGCCGCCGGTGCCGTTGGCCAGCATCCACGTGTCGTAGGTCCAGTGCACGGTATTGGGCGTGCACGCCTTGCCGGTCAGGTCCGACGATGCGGCCCCGGACACCAGGAACGCCTTGCCCTTGTCCTTGGTGATCTGGTTGACCGCGAGCGCTACTCCGGAATTGGGCGTGTCGAGGATCACGTCCACCTTGTCGACGTCGTACCACTGCCGCGCGATGCCCGACCCGACGTCTGCCTTGTTCTGGTGGTCGGCGGAAACGAGCTCCACTTTGTAGCCACGCTTCTCGATGCCGGAATCCTCGATCGCCATCTTGGCGGCAAGGACGGAACCGGCACCCGACAGGTCCGTATAGAGGCTCGACATGTCGGTAAGCACGCCGAACTTGATGAGGTTGTCCGATACCTGCGCGTGGGCAATCCCGCCGGCAAGGCTGGCGGCGACGGCAAGGCCAAGGATGTTGCGTTTGAATGCGTTCATGATTCCTCCGTGCGTGAAGGGGTACGTTCTGACTAGACCCCGAGATAATCGTGCAACTTCGCCATGTTGGCTTCGAGTTCCGCGTTCCGGATCATGTCCACGACCCGGCCGTGCTCGATCACGTAATGCCGGTCCGCGACGGTTGCCGCGAACCGGAAATTCTGCTCGACCAGCAGGATCGTGAAACCCTGCGCCTTCAGGCGCGCGATCGTGCGGCCGATCTGCTGGACGATCACCGGGGCCAGGCCCTCGGTAGGCTCGTCGAGGAGCAGCAGGCGCGCGCCGGTGCGCAGGATGCGGCCGATCGCCAGCATCTGCTGCTCACCACCGGACAGCTTGGTGCCCTGGCTCGCGCGCCGCTCCAGCAGATTGGGAAAGAGTTCATAGATCTGCGCAACGGTGAGGCCGCCCTCGCGCACCACGGGTGGCAGCAGCAGGTTTTCCTCGACGTTGAGCGATGCGAAGATCCCCCGTTCCTCCGGGCAATACGCAATGCCCTGCCGCGCGATGCGATTGGACGGCATGCGGATCAGTTCGTGACCTTCGAATGCGATCGCGCCCTCGCGCCGCGGCACGATGCCCATGATGGACTTGAGCGTCGTGGTCTTGCCGGCGCCGTTGCGGCCGAGCAGCGTTACTACCTCGCCGGCGCGCACGTCGAACTCGATGCCGTGCAGGATGTGCGACTCGCCGTACCAGGCGTTGAGGCCCTTGACGGCAAGCAGCGGCGCAGCCGCATCCAGTGCCGCGGCAATGGGGGCCGCCTCAGGCATGCCCTGCTCCCATGTAGGCCTGCACGACGTCCGGGTTCTTCGACACGGTCGCGTAGTCGCCCTGGGCCAGGATCTCGCCACGCGCCAGCACGGTGATGTGATGCGCAAGCGTCGAGACCACCGACAGGTTGTGCTCGACCATCAGCACGGTTCGATTCACCGCCACCTTGCCGATCAGCGCCGTGATGCGCTCGACGTCCTCGTGGGCCATGCCCGCCGTCGGCTCGTCCAGCAGCATCATCTCCGGTTCCAGGGCCAGCGTCGTGGCGATCTCAAGCGCCCGCTTGCGGCCGTAGGACAGTTCCACCGCAGCAATGCCGGCAAACTCGGACAGCCCCACCGCATCGATCAACGCCAGGCCTCGCGCATCGAGCGCGCCAAGGGCCGCGGACGACCGCCAAAAATCGTACGAGTGCCCTTCCTTCCGCTGCAATGCAATCCGTACATTTTCCAGTACCGTCAGGTGCGGGAAGACAGCGGAAATCTGGAACGAGCGCACGAGACCCATCCGGGCAATGGCGGCGGGCCGTGAACCGGTGATTTCCCGGTCGTTGTAGAAGATCTGCCCACGGGTGGGCGTGAGGAAGTGCGTAAGGAGGTTGAAACAAGTGGTCTTGCCCGCGCCGTTGGGGCCGATGAGCGCGTGAATGGTGCCCCGGCGGACAACGAGATCGACATCCTTGACCGCGACGAAGCCCTTGAACTCCTTGGTCAGCTTGCGGGTTTCGAGGATGGTGTCGTTGGGCATGCGCGAAAGCAGTCAGTCAATCGGAACCGAATGGGCGAAGGGTACACGCAATGGGTCGCGGATTATGCATTTGCCGATCCAATCGACGCAACCCGTCGTGACGTTGGATGTGGAGCCTGTCAGCGCTTGCGCCATCGGGGTGCACGCTTGCCCAGGAACGCGTCGATGCCTTCGGCGGCGTCCGGATCCAGCATGTTGCAGGCCATCGACTCGCCGGCGAGTGCATAGGCATCGGACAGGTTCCTTTCAATCTGGTCGTAGAACGCCTGCTTGCCCATGGCAATGGCGACGGGGCTTTTCGCCGCGATGGTCGCAGCCAGCGCACCCACGGCCGCATCGAGCTGCTCCGCGGGAACCACCCGGTTCACCAGGCCCCAGGCAAGCGCCGTCGGGGCGTCGAGCATTTCCCCGGTCAGCAGCATCTCCATCGCGCGCTTGCGCGACACATTGCGACCCACGCCCACGCCGGGCGTCGTGCAGAAAATTCCGGCATTGATGCCCGACAGGCCAAACTTGGCCGTGTCCGCGGCGACCGCCAAGTCGCACATTGAGACCAGCTGACATCCGGCTGCCGCCGCGGCGCCGTGCACGCGCGCGATCACCGGCTGCGGTAGCCGCGTGAGCTTCAGCATCATCCGGGTGCACGCGTCGAACAAGGCGCGCTGGCTTGCGAAATCCGTGTTCGCGCGCATCTCGTGCAAGTCATGACCGGCGCAAAATGCGCGACCCGCACCCGCGATCACGACCACGCGCACGCCGGAATCCCCTGCGATCGCGTCGAGCGCAGCCTCGAGCGCTTCGATCATGGCGATGGAGAGCGCATTGAAGCGATCACCCCTGTTCAACGTCAGCGTGGCGATGCCGTTGGCCGACTCAGACAGCACAAGGGGCTGCAGGTCGGCGTCGAGGGGGGCATTCATGGCGCTACTCCGTGGCGGGACAGCCTTGTCTGAGCCGCCATTGTAAGCATTCCTGCAATGGCGTTCGATTTGAAGCACCGACTTCACGCGCCCGTGACACAACGACCACATTTTTTCATATTATTGGTCATAGTGCCTACAAAAGTTACTTTTTATAGTTATTATCGCCTTATAGGTGCCCATCACGAGCCAATCGACATGTCCATTCCATTGGCGCCACCGTCGCTCGCGCCCATCCGCGCCGGCATCGCCGCCGCCCACCGCCGGCCGGAGCCGGACTGCATGGGCCCGCTCATGGACGAGGCTGCATTCACCCCCGAGGTGCTTGCAACGACGCAACGACTGGCCACGCAACTGGCGCACGGGATCCGCGCGGCGCGAACCTCGGCCGGCGGCGTCGATGCGTTGATGCTCGAGTTCTCCCTTGAATCGAACGAGGGGGTGGCGCTGATGTGCCTCGCCGAAGCGCTGCTGCGCATCCCCGACGCGGCAACCCGCGACCGGTTGATCCGCGACAAGATCGGCCGCGGCGATTGGCGCGCCCACGTCGGGCGCAGCCCATCGGTGTTCGTCAACGCTGCGGCCTGGGGCTTGCTGGTCACGGGAACCCTGGTCGATTCACGCAGCGAATCCGCGCTTGAGCGCGCGGTAGCCTCCATGCTGCGCAAGGGCGGCGAGCCGCTGATCCGGAAAGGCGTCGACCTCGCCATGCGCATGCTCGGCCGCCAGTTCGTCACTGGCCGTACGATCGAGGAGGCGCTTGCCAACGCCCGCGAACGCGAAGCGCGCGGCTATCGATTCTCCTTCGACATGCTGGGCGAGGCGGCGCTGACCGCAAGCGACGCGGACCGCTACTGCGCGTCGTACGAGTACGCGATCCATGCAATCGGCAGGGCCGCCGCCGGAACGGGCGCGCTGAAGGGGCCGGGCATCTCGATCAAGCTGTCCGCGCTGCACCCCCGTTACACGCGACTGCAGCGCGCGCGCGTCATGGGGGAACTGCTGCCGCGGGTTGCCGCGCTGGCCGCGCTGGCTCGCAACTACGACATCGGCTTCAACATCGATGCGGAGGAAGCCGATCGCCTGGACCTGTCACTCGACCTCTTCGCGGCGCTGGCATGCGACCCTGCGCTCGCCGACTGGGACGGCCTCGGCTTTGTGGTGCAGGCCTACCAGCGACGCGCACGCGCGGTGATCGACTGGCTGGTCGCCCTCGCCCGTCTCAACCGCCGCCGCCTGATGGTGCGCCTGGTCAAGGGAGCGTATTGGGACGCCGAAATCAAGCGCGCGCAGGTGGACGGTCTCGTCGACTACCCGGTGTTCACGCGCAAAGTGCACACCGATGTGTCGTACCTCGCGTGCGCGCGGGCCATGCTGGCCGCGCCGGATGCGCTGTTTCCCCAGTTCGCCAGCCACAACGCCTTCACGATCGCGGCCATCCACACGCTCGCCGGTGACGCCGAATACGAGTTCCAGTGCCTGCACGGCATGGGGGAATCGGTCTACGACCAGATCATCGGCGTCGGGCCACTGCATCGACCGTGCCGGATCTACGCGCCGGTGGGCTCGCACGAAACGTTGCTGGCCTATCTCGTGCGGCGCCTCCTGGAAAATGGCGCCAACTCCTCGTTCGTCAACCGGATCGTCGACCCGTCGGTGGACATCGCGGACCTCGTCCACGATCACGTGGCCCGCGCTCGCAGCAGCGGTGGCAGCGCGCATCCGCGGATCGCGCTGCCCCCGGATCTCTTCGCTGATCGGCGCAATTCGCGGGGCCTCGACTTCTCCGATGAGGCCGTGCTGCAAATGTTGTCGGACGCCATGCGTGCACCGCCAACCGCGCGTGTGGCGCAGCCGCTGCTGGCGGTCGCGTCATCCGCCGCCGCGCGTGAATTGATCACGATCCGCAATCCAGCCGACCCCCTGGACAGCGTTGGCACCATGCTGGAGGCGACGCCTGCCGATGTCAGCGCGGCCGTCTCGGCGGCCATCGCAAGCGCGTGGCCGGCGACAGGCGCGCAGGTGCGCGCCACGCTGCTGGAACGTGCCGCCGACCTGATGGAGGACGAACGGGTCGACCTGATCACGCTGCTGGTCCGCGAGGCCGGCAAATCGATCCCCAATGCGGCCGGCGAGGTGCGGGAAGCGGTCGACTTCTGCCGCTACTACGCCGCCCAGGCCCGGCGCGAGCTCGATGCCCTGACGCCGCGCGGGCCGATGGTGTGCATCGCGCCGTGGAACTTTCCGCTCGCCATTTTCGTCGGCCAGGTCGCGGCCGCGCTCGCCGCCGGCAATCCGGTGCTGGCCAAGCCGGCGGAACAGACGCCGTGCATCGCCGCCGTCGCAGTCAACCTGATGCATCGCGCCGGCATTCCGGCGTCCGCGCTGCAGATGCTGCCGGGGCGCGGCGAAACGGTCGGCGCGGCGCTGGTCGCCGACACGCGGATCGCGGGCGTGCTGTTCACCGGCTCCACGGCAGTGGCGCAAGCCATCAATCGCACACTGGCACTGCGAGACGACGAGCCGCTGCTGGTCGCGGAAACCGGCGGCATCAACGCGATGATCGTCGACAGCTCCGCCCTGCCCGAGCAGGTCGTGCAGGATGCCATCACCTCCGCGTTCGACAGCGCGGGACAACGCTGCTCCGCGCTGCGGCTGCTGTGCGTGCAGGACGATGTCGCCGGCACCATCCTGCCGATGCTGCGCGGCGCGATGGCCGAACTCAACGTGGGCGACCCCGGTGAACTCGCAACCGATGTCGGCCCGGTGATCGATGCCGACGCGCGCGACGCGCTCGCCGATCACGTCGCAAGCCTGCGGGCTGCCGGTGCGATCGTCGAACAACTTGCACTGCCGGCGTCGGCGACAAGCGGTACATTCTTTCCTCCGACGCTGATCGAACTGACGGATCCTGCGCAGTTGACGCGCGAGGTCTTCGGGCCCGTGCTGCATGTACTGCGGTATCGAGAAGACGAACTGGCCGGGCTGCTTCGGGCAATCAATGCGCCGGGCTACGGCCTGACGCACGGCATTCAGACCCGCATCGACGAGACCGTGGAATTTGTCTGCGCGCGAGTGCGCGCGGGCAACGTCTATGTCAATCGCAACATTGTGGGAGCGGTCGTCGGCGTCCAGCCGTTCGGTGGCGACGGCCTGTCCGGAACGGGTCCCAAGGCCGGCGGCCCACACTATCTGCGTCGCCTCGTGCGCGAGGCGGAGGTGATCACGCCGGACGCTTTGTGCCATGCAAAGACCCTGCCCGGCCCGACCGGGGAAGCCAACTCACTGGCATTGCACCCGCGCGGCCGCGTGGCCTGCATCGCGGCTGATCCGGCGGCTCTGACGTTGCAGGTTCGCATCGCATGCAGTTTCGGCAACATCGCGCTGATCACGGCGTCGACCATGGCCGATCGTATCGGCAACGACGCCGGAGGACCCCGCGAAATCGTCGTCGACCCGATTGCGTGCGCACCCGATGTGGTGATGTTCGACGGCACCGCGGCGGAAGCATCGGCGCTGCGGCGACGACTCGCCGCACAGGATGGGCCACTCATCCCGCTGCTGCAGGCGCGAGACGGCGTCTACGAAACCGCGCGCCTCGTTGCCGAGCGAACGCTCGCCGTCAACACGACCGCGGCGGGTGGCAATGCTTCGCTGCTGTCGCTGGCGGAGGCCACGCCATGAAGAAGCTCGATGCAATCGACGTGGCGATCCTCGATGCACTGCAGCGTGACGGACGTCTGCCCAATGTGGCATTGGCGAAGACCGTCGGCTTGAGCCCCACGCCGTGCGCCGAACGCGTCAAGGCGCTGGAAGCGGCGGGGATCATCAACGGTTGCCACGCGCATCTCGACGCCGAGACGATCGGCCTTGGCCTGCTGGTGTTCATCGAGGTGGCCATCGACCGCACGTCGGAGGATGCCTTTGGACAATTTCGCGCCGCGATGCTGGCGATCGCGCAGGTCGAGGAGTGCCACATGGTCGCGGGCGGCTTCGATTACCTGCTGAAGGTGCGCGTGCCGGACATGGCCGCGTACCGCCGCTTTCTCGGCGAAGTGCTGTCGAAGGTTCCCGGCATCCGCGAGACGCACACCTATGCGGTGATGGAATGCATCAAGGACGGGCGAGGCGTGGATCTGTCGCACCTTCGAATCTGATCCGGGGTACGGTGCGGTTGAGTCATGCCGGCGCCGCGGCGTGCGGTACCGCTTGCCGGGTCAAGTCGGGGCCAAATCGACGGCCCCTCCAAT